>NZ_JAGPYQ010000001.1:3916477-4217744 GCF_018070025.1 Streptomyces liliiviolaceus | reverse complement strand
AGATGGCTGCGCAGCTTGGCGTCCAGGTTGGCCAGCGGTTCGTCCATCAGGAAGGCGGAGGGGTGCCGGGCGATCGCCCGGCCCATGGCCACTCGCTGGCGCTCCCCGCCGGAGAGCTGGTGGGGGAAACGGTCCAGGAGGTCCTCGATGCCGAGCATCCGGGCCGTTGCCTCCACCCGCGGGCCCGGGTCCCGGCCGGGTTCCTCGATACGCAGGGGGAAGCCGATGTTCGCGCGGCTGTTCATGGTCGGGTAGAGCGCGTAGTTCTGGAAGACCATCGCCATGTGCCGTTCGGCGGGCGCGAGATGGTTGGCATACTCCCCGTCGAGCCGCACCTCCCCCTCGGTGGGCTCCTCAAGTCCGGCGATCATTCTCAGCACGGTCGACTTGCCGCAGCCGGAGGGGCCGAGGAGCACCAGGAACTCACCGGGCTCGATGTCCAGCGACAGCCGCTGCACCACGCGGACGCCCTGCGTGTAGGACTTGCTCACCTGGTGAAGAGAGACGGCACGTGACATGGGACGTGACCCCCGGGGGCCCACGGGGCACCGATGCTCACGATGCTCCGCGGCCTGACGGTTCGGACGGCCCGTACGGGTACGTACGAGACCTGTGAGTCACGGAAGCTAACGGACCGCGCGGGCCCCGGGGAACCCTTTGAACACCTCGAATCGCCGCAACTCAGGCGCTGCCGCGGCCTGTTCGGCGTTTCTCCAGTTCAGGAGAGGGCACGGTCGCGTCCCGGCCCGCATCCGTTCCGACTCCTCCCGCTTTTCCTCCTGCTGTTGCTTCTCCTCCTGCTCCTGCGACGGCCCCCGGCGCGGTACGCCCCTGTCGCAGCCCCAGCCCCGAGGCGATCAGCAGCAGCGCCCCGAGCATCACGAACGGCGCGGCCACGCCCGCGACTCCGGCAATCAGGCCCGCGGTGGCGGGCGCGGCGACCTGCCCGAGCCGGTTGCCGGTCAGCCGCAGGGCGAGGGCGGTGGAGCGGGCGTCGTCCGGGGCGGCCTGGACGACCGTGGTCATCGACAGGGGCTGGCCGACGCCCAGGCAGAAGCCGAGCACGGCAAGGATCACGGCGAGCGCCCAGACGGGCACGGGCAGCGCGATCCCGGCGCACAGCAGGGCCGCCAGCAGACAGGTCGTGGTGAGCAGCGCGGCCCGGCCCAGCAGCCGCAGCATGGGCGTCATCACCAGCCGGCAGGCGATGGTCGCCGCCGCGCGCAGGCTGAGCAGCAGGCCGATCACGGAGGGCGCGATGCCCCGGTGTTCGCCGACCACCGGCAGATACGCGGTGAGGATGTCCGTCGCGGAGAGCACGGCGAGGCTGATGAAGATGCCCGCGGGCACGCCCCGGGTCCGCAGGATGCGGTGCACGGGCACACGTCCACCCGATCCCGTACGGGACGTGGACGGCGTACGGTCCTCGATGCGCCACAGGGAGACGAACGAGAACGCCGCGACGCCGCCCGCGACCAGCAGGGCGAGGGCGCTGGTGCCCGCCATGTCGGGGCCACCGATCAGGGCGCCCGCGGCGATCGGTCCGACGAGCTGGCCGAGCGAGGCGCCGATGGTGAAGTGGCCGAAGTTGCGGTCCTGTTCGTGGGGCGCGGACTGGCGGGCCACGAGCGACTGGGCGCCGATCACGAAGGAGAGGTGTCCGAGGCCCATGACACCGCTCCAGGCCGCCATCGCCGTGAGGGAGCCGGCCGTACCGCTGAGGGCGCAGCCGCCGGCGATCAGGACGACGCCCACGGGCAGCAGCGGGGCGCACCGGCCGTGGTCGGTCCGGCGGCCGAGCGGTACGGCGGCGAAGAGCGGCAGCAGCGCGTACACCCCGGCGATGACGCCGATCGCCCGCTCGTCGGCGCCCAGCGCGAGGGCCCGGTAGGAGACGGCGGGCCGTGCCATGGACACCGCCCCCTGCGCGAAGCTGAAGGCGATGACCAGGCGGAGCAGCCAGCCGCGGTTCCTACCGGGCTTCACAGTGACGTTCTCCATCGGACGGTCATGCCTCAGATGATGCCGAACAGGATTCCGGACCCGAGCACCACGAGTGACGTGAGGGCGGCCCACTTCACCACGAACTTGGTGTGGTCGCCGAAGTCGACCTTGGCCATGCCGACCAGTACGTACACGGCCGGGACCAACGGGCTCGACATGTGCAGCGGCTGGCCCACGAGCGAGGCCCGGGCGATCTCCAGCGGCGAGACGCCGTGCGCGGCACCGGCCTCGGCGAGGACGGGCAGCACGCCGAAGTAGAAGCCGTCGTTCGACATGAAGTAGGTGAGCGGCAGGCTCAGGGCGCCGGTGACGATCGCCATGTGCGGGCCCATGCCGTCGGGGATGCCGTCGACGAGCCACTTGGCCATGGAGTCGACCATGCCGGTGCCCTGGAGGACGCCGGTGAAGACGGCGGCGGCGAAGACCATGCCGGAGACGTTGAGGACGTTGTCGGCGTGCGCGGCGAGCCGCTCACGCTGGTCCGGGATGTTCGGGAAGTTGACGGTCAGGGCGAGCGCCGCGGCGAGCAGGAACAGGACCGGGATCGGCAGCAGCTCCATGATCATGGCGGTGAGCAGGACCGCCGTGAGCAGCGCGTTGAACCAGTACAGCTTGGGACGCAGGGTCGCGCGGTTCGGGTCAAGACCCTGGAGGCGTACGTCGTCCGCGTCGTCGTCCTCGGATCCGCCCTCGGAGCCGACCGCCGCGCCGGTGCCGGAACCCGACCCGCCCGCGGTCTTGGCGAAGCGCACCTTGCCGTCACCGGAGTCGCCGGAAGCACCCGAGCCACCGGAGACACCGGACGCACCCGCACCGACGAGCACCGTCTCGGTCTCGGTCTCCCGCAGCTCCTTCTTCTCCTGCTCCTCCTTCTCCAGGACGTCGGCCAGGCTCAGCACGCCGAGGCGCTTGCGCTCGCGCAGGCCGAGGACGTACGCGAGGCCGATCACGGCGACCAGACCGACGGCGAGCGCCGGGATCATCGGGACGAAGATGTCGCCGGCGTCGAGCTTGAGCGCGGTGGCGGCGCGGGCCGTCGGGCCGCCCCAGGGCAGGGTGTTCATCACGCCGTTGGCGGTGGCGGCGACACCCGTCATCACCACGAGGCTCATCTTGAGGCGCTTGTACAGCGGGTACATCGCCGAGACCGTGATCATGAAGGTGGTCGAGCCGTCGCCGTCCAGGGAGACGATCGCGGCGAGCAGGGCCGTACCGACGACGATGCGCATCGGGTCGGCCTTGCAGAACTTGAGGATGCCCCGCACGACCGGATCGAAGAGGCCGACGTCGATCATGACGCCGAAGTACACGATGGCGAACATCAGCATCGCGGCGGTGGGCGCGAGGGTGCCCACCCCTTCGATGACGTAGTCGCCGAGGTGGGCGCCTTTTCCGACGAACACACAGAACAGTGCCGGGATCAGCACCAGCGCCGCGATCGGCGACATCTTCTTCATCATGATCAGGACCAGGAAGGTCGCGATCATGGTGAAGCCGAGGATGGTCAGCATGAGTGGATACCTAACGTTCGCCCTTGAACTCCCACCAGGGACGGCGGTTCGAGTGACGTTAGGTCGGGCCGACAAGTCTTAACAAGATGTTGACACGAGAGCAATAAGCGCAAAACTCCTGGTCACAGCGTTCGCCGCGGTCAGAGCTCCACGCCCGCCGGCGCGATGTCCACGGGTACGCCGTTGAGGACCGCGGTGCCGGACAGCGGGTCGAGCAGGCTGCCGTCCAGGAGCTGGTTGACGTTGACGCCGGGGTCCGCGGTGGCGTGCCGCAGCCGGGTGCCGGGCCGGTCGTGTCCCCAGCCGTGCGGCAGGCTCACGACACCGCGCCGCACGGAGTCGGTGACCTCGGCGGGGGCGACGACCTCTCCCCCGGCGCCCTTCACACGTACGGGTGCCCCGTCGGTGACGCCGAGGCGTTCGGCGTCGTCGGGGTGGATGTGCAGGGTGCAGCGGTTGGTGCCGCCGGTGAGGGCGGGGATGTTGTGCATCCAACTGTTGTTGGACCGCAGATGGCGGCGGCCTACCAGGACGAGACCGTCCGGACGCTGCCGGAGGGCGTCCCTGAGCCGCGGGAGGTCGTCGGCGAGGGGCCGCGGAAGCAGTTCCACGAGTCCGCTGCGGGTCTTGAGGGGGCCGGGCAGCCGGGACCGGAGCGGCCCGAGGTCGATGCCGTGGGGCGCGGCCAGCAGCTTCGTCAGGTTCAGGCCGTCGGGGCGGGCGCCGAATCCGTCGCCGTACGGGCCGAGGCGCAGCATCAGGTCGAGGCGGCGCTCGGGGCCGGTGTCACCGGTGAGGGCGGCGGCGAGTTCGCGGGGGTCGCGGCCGTGCACCGGGGAGTGCGGTTCCTTGACGGCCCTGGCGAGGGTCTGGTCGATGACCAGGGTGTCGACGGCGGAGGGGTCGGCGCCGTGCATGCCGGTGGCGGCGAGGACGAGCCGGGCGAGGATCTCCGTCTCGGCCTTCCTGCCGGGTTCCAGGGGGACGGCGGCCCGGGTGTAACGGACCTGGTTGCGTACGGCGAGGGTGTTGAAGGCGAAGTCGTGGTGCGGGCTCTGCGAGGGCGGGGGCGGCGGCAGCACGACGTGGGCATGGCGCGAGGTCTCGTTCAGATACGGGTCGACACTGACCATGAAGTCGAGCGAGTCGAGGGCCTTGTCGAGGCGGTCGCCGTCGGGGGCGGACAGGACGGGGTTGGCGGCGATGACGACGAGGGCGCGGATCGGCTCGCCCTCCTCGGTGGCGGTGTCGATCTCCTCGGCGAGCGCGGCGAGCGGCAGTTCGCCCTTGGCCTCCGGGTGACGGCTGACGCGGCTGTGCCAGCGGCCGAGCGCGAAGCCGCGGCCGGGGCCCGCGGGGCGGGGCGTGCGGTCGGTGGCGGCCTGCGGGAAGAGGGCGCCACCGGGCCGGTCGAGGTTGCCGGTGAGGATGTTGAGGACGTCGACCAGCCAGCTGGCGAGGGTGCCGTGCGGGACGGTGCAGCTGCCGATGCGGCCGTACACGGCGGCGGTGGGCGCGGCGGCGAGTTCACGGGCGAGCGCGCGGATGGTGTCGGCGTCGATGTCGCACGCCCCGGCGGCGGCCTCGGGCGTGAAGTCGCGCACGGCGTCGCGCAGTTCGTCGTATCCCTGGACCATCGCGGTCAGCTCGCCGAGGTCGGTGAGGTGCTCCTCGAAGAGGACGTGCGCCATGGCCGCGAGGAGCAGGGCGTCGGTGCCGGGGCGGACGGCGACGTGCCGGTCGGCGAGTTTGGCGGTGCGGGTGCGGCGGGGGTCGACGACCGTGAGGGTGCCGCCGCGCGCCTTGAGGGCCTTGAGCTTGCCGGGGAAGTCGGGTGCGGTGCACAGACTTCCGTTGGACTCCAGGGGGTTGGCGCCGATCAGCAGCAGGTGGTCGGTGTGGTCGAGGTCGGGTACGGGGATCGCGTTGGCGTCGCCGTAGAGGAGACCGCTGGAGACGTGCTTGGGCATCTGGTCGACGGTGGACGCGGTGAAGACGCTGTGCGTGCCGAGTCCGGAGAGCAGGACGGCCGGGTAGAGGGCGCCGGCCATGGTGTGCACGTTCGGGTTGCCGAGGACGGCTCCGACGGAGTGCGGCCCGTACCGCTCGACGACCGGTCGCAGTCCGGCGGCGACGGCGTCGAAGGCCTCCTCCCAGGTGGCCTCGCGCAGCTCGCCGTCCGTGCGGACGAGGGGGGTGCGCAGACGGTCCGGGTCCCCGTCGGCGGCCCCGAACGACGCCCCCTTCGGGCAGATGAACCCCTGGCTGAACACATCGTCACGGTCCCCGCGCGCGCTCGTCACCCGGGTCCCCTCGATGGTGAGCGTGAGCCCGCAGGTGGCCTCGCAGAGCGGGCAGATGCGCAGGGCTGTACGGGAGTGGGAGTCGGCGGTGGTGGACACGGGTCCTCCCGGAGGGAACGGCGACGACGGTGACGCTCTGACTCTGACCTGACCGGGCCGAGCATACCGACCGGTATGAACGGTGGGGAGGGGGTGCGGGGTCCGGATGTTCGCGCATCCCGGAGTCGACGGGAGGGCGGGCGACCGCCGTACGCACGGCCTGTCGGCCGGTCGGCCGGTCGAGCGGTCGGCCGGTCGAGCGGTCGGCCGGTCGAGCGGTCGGTCGGTCGGCTGGCCGGCCAGTCGAGCGGTCGGTCAGTCGAGCGAGCGCGAGAGATACGCCCGGAGCAGTTCCCGTGTCTCGCCTATGACCCGCTCGTCGCCGGCCGGGTCGAGGCGGAAGGCGAGCTGCACGAGGGTGTCGGCGGCCTCGACGGCGATGAGGAAGACCCGCCGGAGGTCGTCGTCGGGGGCGCGGTCGAGATACGCGGAGAGCATGTCGGTCAGCCGGTCGGCGACGCGGGTGTTGGGCTCGGCGACGCGGGTGCCGACGGGGATCTGGTTGCCGAAGTCGACGAGGGAGAAGCCGGGAGCGGTGCGCTTCATGGCGAGGTACTCGTCGAGGACCGCGTCCATGGCCACCCGCCAGCCCGCTCCGCTGCCGGTCTCCTGGAGGCGGTGGGTGACACGCTCGGTGTAGATGTCCAGGTTGCGCTGGGCGAGCGCGTCGACCATGGCCCGCTTGTTGCCGAAGAACCGGTAGACGGACCCTATGGGCACGCCCGCGCGCAGGGCGACCGCGCGGGTGCTCAGGGCGTCGTAGCCGACCTCGTCCAGGAGGTCGGCGCAGGCGTCGAGGATACGGGTGAGTCGTTCGGCGCTACGGCGCTGGACGGGCGCGCGGCGCAGCGAGGTCGCTTGGGGCACGGGCTTCATGATGCCTTTCCGCCGGGGTCCGGTGAACCTTGCCCTTGGGTACGAAGTCGGTGCCCGTACCACTCATCCGAGGACGTGGGGGGCGTGCCGGGGCGCGCGCCGCGCCGGACCGCGCGACGGACGGCGGTGGCGGGGCGCGCTACCGCCCGCAAGCGGTGCAGGTGATGGTGCAGGTCATGAGGCAGAAGGCCGGGGGTCGCCGGCCAGGGCAGCCGGGGTCGCCGAGGGCGGCGGGCCGTCGTCCGAGGCGGACAGGAGCGCCTCACCGACCGGGGAGACCGAAAGCGCCGAACCGTCGGACGTCACGGCGTCGGGCGCCGAGACATCGGGCGTCGGCGTCGTGGACGGCGGTCCGGTCGGCCTCGTGGACGATGGTTCGGTCGGGGTCCGGTGCGAGGTCGGCGTCCGGTACGAGGTCGACGTGGGGGCCGGGTTCGACACCGTGATGTCCGCCGTGCCGGCGACGGGCTTTCCGTCCACGGCCCACACCGTGTCGTCGTCGGCGTGCAGGCGCACCGTCACCTGGTGGGTGCCGCGTGGGACGACGTTCCCCGCAAGGTGGTGGGTCGGGCCCCGGAGCAGGGACAGGGGCCGGTCGTCCAGCCGGAGCAGCGCGTAACCGCGGCCCGGTTCGGCCTTCTTCCGCGCGCCGGCCGGCGAGAAGCGGAAGTCGTGGACCGTCAGCCGGACGTCCCAGCCGGCGTCGTCGGCGTCCCCGTCCACCGCGGGCTGTATCTCGATCTCGACCTCGGGTGCGCTCTTCTCGTCGATCTCACGGTAGTGCCGCCCCTCCTCGTCGGTGTCCTTCAGCACCCTGCCCACCGGTGACGGTCTGACCTCGTCGTCCTCGCGCGCGCCATCGGACCCGCAGCCCGTCGCTCCGACGAGCAGAGCTCCGAACAGGGCACAGACCGCGAGCGCGGTGAGGAATGTGCGCGTCCACGACATGCCGGGAGGTTAGAGCACCGCTCCGACAGCCGGATCCC
Source organism: Streptomyces liliiviolaceus (assembly GCF_018070025.1). Taxonomy (NCBI): domain Bacteria; kingdom Bacillati; phylum Actinomycetota; class Actinomycetes; order Kitasatosporales; family Streptomycetaceae; genus Streptomyces; species Streptomyces liliiviolaceus. Next base: position 4,209,965 of record NZ_JAGPYQ010000001.1, on the reverse strand, counting down.
CCTTGAGTCGGGTTCTTGGTCCGAGTCGGGCTCCCAGGCGCCACTCCTGGCCATCTTCGCGGACCTGGCGCGATCCCGCCGCCTCCCGGCGGGCCCGGGGCACCTCCCTCTTGCGCACCGATTCACCGAATCCTACGGTGATGCATAGGAATCAGAACGAGGGAGCGATCACTCATGAGCGGGGACGCGCGCAACGGCGCAACGGCACTGCGGAAGACCGCCGAGGCGCTGACGTATCTCTCCGGGTTCGGCAACGAACACAGTTCGGAGGCGGTCCCGGGCGCCCTCCCGCAGGGCCGCAACTCACCGCAGCGGGTCCCTCTCGGCCTGTACGCGGAGCAGCTGAGCGGTTCGGCGTTCACCGAGCCGAGGGCGCACAACCGCCGCTCGTGGCTGTACCGCATCCGCCCCTCGGCGGCGCACCCGGCGTTCACCCGCACCGACAACGGCGCCCTGCGCTCGGCCCCCTTCACCGAGTCGGTGCCGGACCCGAACCGGCTGCGCTGGAACCCCCTGCCGGAGCCGGCGCCCGGCACCGACTTCCTGGCGGGCCTGTGGACCCTCGGCGGCAACGGCGACGCCACCCAGCGCACGGGCATGGCCGTGCACCTGTATCACGCCAACTCCTCGATGGAGCGGGTCTTCAGCGACGCCGACGGCGAGCTGCTGATCGTGCCCGAACAGGGCGGGCTGCTCCTGCGCACCGAGTTCGGGCTGCTGCATGTGGAGCCAGGACATGTGGCGCTCATTCCTCGTGGGGTCCGCTTCCGTGTGGAGCTGCTGGGCGACGCCTCCGACGACGCACGGACCACACACCCGACCGCCCGGGGTTATGTGTGCGAGAACTACGGGGCGCCCTTCCAGCTCCCCGACCTCGGTCCGATCGGCGCCAACGGCCTCGCCAACCCCCGGGACTTCCGCGCGCCGGTCGCCGCGTACGAGGACGCGGAGGCCGACGGGCACACGGCGGAGCCCGTGGAGGTGGTCAACAAGTTCTGCGGCAACCTCTGGACGGCGATGTACGACCACTCGCCGCTGGACGTCGTGGCCTGGCACGGCAACCATGTGCCGTACACCTACGATCTGCGCCTGTTCAATGTGATCGGCACCATCAGCTACGACCACCCCGACCCGTCCATCTTCACCGTGCTGACGTCACCGTCCGACACCCCGGGCCTCGCCGGCGTCGACTTCGTGGTCTTCGCCCCGCGCTGGCTGGTGGGCGAGGACACCTTCCGGCCGCCCTACTTCCACCGGAACGTGATGAGCGAGTACATGGGGCTCATCGAAGGCGCCTACGACGCGAAGGCGGAGGGGTTCGTACCGGGCGGCGGTTCGCTGCACAACATGATGTCCGCGCACGGCCCCGACCGGGAGACCTTCGAGCGGGCCAGCGCCGCCGAACTGCGACCGCAGAAGATCGACGACGGCCTCGCCTTCATGTTCGAGACGCGCTGGCCGGTCACCGCCACCGCGCAGGCAGCCCACGCCGAGCATCTCCAGGCCTCGTACGACGACGTGTGGCAGGGGCTCGAACGGCACTTCCGGGCGGGCGGGCGGCCGTGACTGCGCACGGCCCCCACAGGGCCCCGACTGCCGTCTCCCGTGGCCGTCCGTCGTGAGCGCCCGTTGCAACCGACGCCCGCGACCGGTACGGATACCCTCGTGACCTCCTTCGCGCCGGACTCGATCGTCCTGAACCGCAAGCTGCCGCTCTGGTATCAGGTGTCGCAGTCCCTGCGCGCCTCGATACTGGGGCGGTCCGCGCAGGATCCGCTGCGCCTGCCCACCGAGGAACAGCTGGCGGAGCACTACGGGGTGAGTGTGCTGACCATGCGGCAGGCGCTCAAGGAGCTGGAGGGCGAGGGGCTCATCACCCGGCACCGCAGACGCGGCACGTTCATCGAGCCGAGCGCTCTGCGGGGCGCGCCGGTCCGCCTCCTCGGCTCGGTCGACGCCATCGTGGCCCAGCAGTCCGGTATGACGACGGAACTGCTCGACCACGGCAACGAGCCCGTGTCCGGCGAACTCTCCGCGTACTTCCCGGATCTGACGGAGGTGGCCACGTACCACCGGCTGCGCAGCGACGAGAAGACCGGTGAACCGACCAACCACGCGCGCAACTACGTACGGCCGGAGCTGGCGGCCCTGTTCGATCCGGAGGATCTGGTCCGCTGGCCCATGACCAAGGTCCTGCGGGATGTCGCGGGGGCGCGGATCGGCCAGATCACCGACACGGTCGAGGCGCGGCTCGCCGACCCGGAGACCGCCCGGCTGCTCCAGGTCCCGCTGCTGAGCCCGATCCTGCACTACACGGGCGTCGTGCACGGCGCGGACGGCCGGGCGCTGGACGTGGTCCGCATCCACTACCGGGGCGACCGTTTCTCGTTCACCGTCACCCTCGACGCCCACTGACCGTGCGGGACCCGGTCGCCGCCCACGGGCCACGTCGTACGATGCCGAGCGTGACGCACGACGACGCTCCGCTGCTCGCGGACCTCATGCCGTGGTCCGTCGCACCTCCCCGGCTGGGCCGGGCGTGGCCGGCGGCCCCCGACCCGGCGTCCCTGAAAGCGCGGTGGGACGCCCTGGTGAAGGCCGAGGGGCCCGACCGGGAGGCCCTGTTCGGCGCCACCCGCGCGCGGACCCTGCACTCGGCCGTGGGGCAGCTGCCCGGCCAGGCCTCCGGTACGGGCCGGCTGGCGCGCGCCTCGGGCCCGTGCGCGGAGCCGGTGCGGATCCAGACCGGCCCGTTCGACGAGCAGTGGCTGATCCCCGACCACCGGCTGATCGACGCGGCGCGTCCCGAGCTGTGGCGGGTGGCCGACGAGCAGCAGGTGTTCGCGGTCGAGCAGCCGCCCTCGCCCGACGGGCCGGTGCTCCTCGTCGCGTCGGTGCTGCCGGTGGTCCCGCCGCAGCCGAAGCTCCCCGGGACGAAGGCCGCTCCGGTCGCCCGGCCCGGCCGTGTGCACCCCCTGTACCGGCGCCCCGGCGGCCTCGAACCGAACCTGGCACCGGGCCTGTCGGACCTCCTGGCCGGACGCCTCGGCCACTCACCCGCCCCGCTCGACGTCCTCGCCTGGACGGTCGCGGTCGCCGGCCGGGGGCCGCGCGGGGTGACCGTCCCGCTCACGGCCGACCCCGAACTGTGGGCACGCGGTACGGAGTTGGGCCACCGCATGCTGTGGCTGATGCGCCGCGACGGTGAGCGCCCCAAGCTCCCCGGCGGCCGACGCCCTTACGTACGGGCCCCGCTGCCGCCCTTCCCGGTCGAACCGCGTTACGACCGGGAGGAGGAGACCCTCCGCCTCGACGAGGGCCGTATCTCCCCCGTCCCGCCCGCGGCCTGGGACTTCGAGGTCGGCGGTGTCCGCGTCCTGGACCAGTGGTTCGGCAGCCGGATCACCCGCCCCGAGCCGGGCACGCTGGAGGCCGTCCGCCCCACGACCTGGCCCCAGTCCTGGACCACCGAGCTCCTGGAACTGGTGACGATCCTGACCCTGCTGTCCGAACTGCGCGCGCAGCAGCGGGAGTTGACGATCGAGTCCCCCATCACCGCGGCGGACCTGCGCAAGGCGGAAGTCCTCCCACCCCCACCCACCACCCGCCACCCGGCCTCGGTCCTGACCCACGAGGAGGAGGGCCCGGAGGGCCAATTCACCCTGCTGTAAGCCCCGCTGGGGGCGCGGGGAACGGCGCAATCTTTTGCTTTCAGGGGGCGCAGCCCCCAAGGGGCGCGGGGAACTGCGCGACCAGCCACGACGCAACCGCAGCCGCAAAACAACCCTCCAGGGCCCCCTTCAGCGAGACGGGTCAAACCCGTCGAGCACCCGTTCCAACGCCCGCCGAAACACCGCCCCCAGATCAATCGGCCCCGAGTCCTCCGCGAACGCCGCAGCCATCCGCGGATAGACCCCACTGGCCACCTGACCCCCCAGATACGCCCCCCGCACCGCGTTCTCCCGCTCCTCGGACCACGGCAGCGCCCGCGCCCGCTCGGCGGTGGCCAGTTCGTTGCCGACGTACGTCGTCACCACGCCGTTGACCATCGCGACCAGCTCGAACTTCGTCCCGTACGTGCCGTCGAAGGAGTCGAGGCAGGCCAGGCAGTGCTCCAGGTACCGCAGGGCGTTCGGGCTGAAGCCGTACACCGGTGACATCAGGGCGGGCAGCCAGGGATGCCGGTGCATCAGCGCCCGCGTCTGGTACGCGACCCGGAGCATGTCGGCCCGCCAGTCCCCCGCCGGCTCCCACAGCTCGTGCTCGGCGCTGACGGCGTCGACCATCAGCTCGTACAGGTCCTCCTTGCGCGGCACGTAGTTGTAGAGCGACATCGTCCCGCAGCCCAGCTCGGCCGCCACGTGCCGCATCGACACGGCGTCGAGCCCCTGCGCGTCCGCGATCCGCACGGCCGCCGCCGCGATGTCGGCGCGTGTGAACGCGGGCCTCGGCCCCCGTCCCGTGCGCTCGGGTCGGGCCCAGATCACTTCGGGTACGTCGGCACGTCCTGCCATCGGTGTCGCCAGCCCTGCCATCGGTGGATCCTGTCGCCACCATCCTAGTTACGTACAGCGTACGTAATGCGCTATGGTCGAGCCATGACTACTACGTACGGCGTACTTAGTGAAGGTCTGGAGAAGCGCTTCGGGGACGTCCATGCCCTGCGCGGGCTGGATCTCGCGGTGGCGGAGGGCACGGTCTGCGGACTGCTCGGCCCCAACGGCGCGGGCAAGACCACGGCGGTACGACTGCTCACCACCCTGCTGCGGCCCGACGCCGGGTCCGCCCGGATCGCGGGGCACGATCTCGTACGGGAGCCGGCCGCCGTGCGCCGCGCGATAGGCGTCACGGGGCAGTACGCGTCGGTGGACGGCGACCTCACGGGCCGGGAGAACCTCCGGCTCTTCGCGAGGCTGCACCGCCTCCCGAAGACCGCCGCCCGGGCCGACCAACTGCTCGAACGCTTCGAGCTGACCGACGCGGCGGACCGGACCGCGTCCACCTACTCGGGCGGTATGCGGCGCCGTCTCGACCTGGCCGCCTGCCTGCTCACCCGGCCCGCCGTGCTCTTCCTCGACGAGCCGACGACGGGCCTCGACCCGCACAGCCGCAACCAGATCTGGGAAGCCGTGCGCGCCCTGCGGTCCGAGGGCACGACCGTCCTGCTCACCACCCAGTACCTGGAGGAGGCGGACCAGCTCGCCGACGACATCGTGCTCGTGGACCGGGGCCGAGCCGCCCACTCGGGGACGCCCGCCGAACTCAAGGCGCTCATCGGCTCGTACGCGGAAGCGGTCGTCGCCCACGCGGACGCGATGGCGGGCGCGGCGGCCGTGCTGGACCGGCTGACCGGATCCGTGCCGGCCTTCGACCGGGAGCGGCACGCCGTCGGCGCGGTCACCACCGACCCGACGCTCACGCTCCCCCGGCTGGTACGCGAACTCGACGCCGCCGGTGTGCCGTTGCTCGACGTGAGCCTGCGCCCGCCGACCCTCGACGACGTCTTCCTGCGCCTGACCGACCGGAAGGAGCTCGTGGCATGAGCGCATCCATACCCACACCCGTCTCCGCCCTGGCCTACGACGGAACCGCCATGCTGGGCCGCCAGCTGCGCCGCATCCGGCACAATCCCGGTCTGCTGATCCTCACCCAGACCATGCCGGTCACGATGCTGCTGTTCTTCGGATACGTCTTCGGCAGCGCGCTGGCCGTGCCCGGCGAGGAGTACCGGGCCTTCCTGGTGCCGGGGCTGCTGGTCGCTACGGCGGCCAACGGCATCATGACGGGCATGTTCCAGGCGGCCCAGGACGCACACCGGGGCGTCACGGACCGCCTCCGTACGCTGCCGGTGAGCAGGGCCGCCGTACCGCTCGGGCAGGCCGCCGCCGACCTCGTCGTCACCGCGGCCGGTACCGTGCCGTTCCTGCTCGTGGGGCTCGCGGTGGGCTGGCGGATCGAGGGCTCCGCGCTCGAAGCTGCGGCCGCCGTGGGGCTGTTGCTGCTCTTCCGGTTCACGACCACGTGGATCGGGATCCTGCTGGGGCTCGCCTCACGCAGCGAGGAGGCGGCCGGACAGCTCGGGGGCGCGACCTTCATACTGCCGCTGCTGTCGAACGCGTACATCCCGACGGACAACCTGCCGGGCTGGCTGCGCACGCTCGCCGAGTGGAACCCGATCAGCGCGGTCACCACGGCCCTGCGGCACCTGTTCGGCAACGCACCGGTCCCGGCCGACGGCGCCTGGCCGGTGACACACCCCGTCGCAGGCTCACTGGCCTGGTGCGCGGCCCTCATCGCGGTATTCATGCCCCTCGCAATACACCGCTACGCAACCGGCAACCGCTGACCCCCGCCCCACCCCAAAGGGGCGCGAGGAACTGCGCGACCAGCCCCCACACACCCGCAGCCAACCACCCGACCTACCATCCCCACATGGAGCCGCACCCCCTGCCCCTGGAGGGCATCACCGTCGTCGCCGTCGAGCAGGCCGTCGCCGCCCCCTTCGCCACCCGGCAACTCGCCGACCTGGGCGCACGGGTCATCAAGGTCGAGCGCCCGGACGGCGGCGACTTCGCACGCGGCTACGACACCGCGGCCGCCGGACTCGCCTCGCACTTCGTGTGGTGCAACCGCGGCAAGGAGTCCGTCGCCCTCGACCTGAAGGACCCGCGCGGCCTCGACGTGGTGCGCCGCCTGATCGCCGGCGCCGACGTCTTCGTACAGAACCTCGCACACGGCGCCGCCGCGCGGCTCGGCCTCGACGCGGCCACCCTGTGCGCCGCGCACCCACGGCTGATCGCCGTGGACATCTCGGGTTACGGACCCTCGGGCCCCTACGCCGAGAAGCGCGCGTACGACATGCTCGTGCAGTGCGAGGCGGGTCTGGTGTCCGTGACCGGAACGGCCGGGCAACCGGTCAAGGCCGGCATTCCGGCGGCCGACATCGCGGCGGCGATGTACGCGTTCTCGGGGGTGCTCGCGGCACTGGTGCGGCGCGGGACGACCGGGCGCGGCGGGCCGGTGGAGGTGGCGATGCTGGACGCGCTGGCCGAGTGGATGGGGCATCCGCTGCACCATGCGATGCACGGAGGAACTCCCCCGGCGCGCACCGGGCTCGCGCACGCCGTCATCGCCCCGTACGACGGCTATCCGACGGGTGACGGGGGGCGGGTGCTGTTGTCGGTGCAGAACGACCGGGAGTGGCGCCGCCTCGCCGAACAGGTGCTGGAGCGGCCGGAGCTGGCCCACGATCCGGCGTACGCGACGAACGCGGCCCGGGTGGAGAACCGGGACCGTACCGACGGGCTGGTCGCCACGGCGCTCGCGGGGCTCACCGCGCCGGAGGCGGTGGCGCGGCTCGAAGCGGCCGGGATCGCCTGCGCACTGTTGAGGGACGTGGCGGACGTGGCGGAGCATCCGCAGCTGGCGGCCAGGGACCGGTGGCGGGATGTCGGGTCACCGGTCGGGCCGCTGCGGGCTCTGCTGCCGCCGATCACGCTGCCGGGCGGGGACGCGGCGCGTATGGGGCCCGTACCCGCACTCGGGGAACACACCGGGGCGGTGCTGCGTGCCGTGGGGATGACGGACGATGAGATCGCAGCACTGCGCCGGGACGGTGTGTCCGCCTGAGCGCGGGTCGGGGTTCCGCTGGTCCTGCTGGTCCTACCGATGCCGCTGCTTCCGCTGGTCCTGCTCGGTTTCGGCCGCCTCTCGGCGACCGGGGTCGCCGGTCAGCGGCCGCCGAACAGGGAACGGCGCAGCCGGCGCAGCGGCGCGAAGAGCGAGACCCGCCTCACGCGCGCACTCCTGCCGGTGCGGTCGTGCGCGGTGTCACGTGCGGTCAGTTCGCGCATCAGGGACGTCGCCTCGGCCGCCTCGCGCTGAGGGATGGCAGGGCCACCCATCACCGAAAGATGGCGGTCGAGGCGCGAACTCGTCGCGCTGCTCCCACACGTGATAGCAGGGACTCGCGCCCTGCCACGCACTGTTATCTGTTCCATGTCACTCCCCACCCGTACGAGGGCACCCGGCCCGGGCAGGTTAACCCTATCGCTCCCTCATCACACTCGTGTATCCCGGGCACGGTATTCACCTACCCGCAAAGGGGGTTGACGATTACTCTCCGAATCCGAGCGATTTCAGGGCGAGTTGGACAACCGGTGCGGTGGTTGGCTGCGGGGAGCCGCCGGACGGCTCGACGGTTACAGCGAGTGAGGTCGCGTCCGTGTTCAGTCCGGTGGCAATCAAGGGCGTGTCGCCGTCGAGGAGTCCCAGGGAGCGCGGTTTCTCCTCCGGTCGCATGAGCCACAGCTGGTGGACCCCGTCGTTCGCGGGCGTGCCGAGCCCGGCCGAGGTGACGACGGCGGTCTTCTGTTCGGCGGACGCGACGACACCGATGCCCTGGCCGTTCGCGTCGCGTCCGGCGGCGGCCCGCGCGTCCGGCGCCGCGAGAACGTGGGCGATCTCACGTGCCTGCGCCCGCTGTTCGGCCAGCTGGTCCTGTGTCCGGGACGCCTGCATGCCGAAGAGCGCGGCGACGACGAGAGCGGCGGCGGCCGTGGTGGAGGCGAGCGGGACGAGGAAGACCGAGAAGGGCGAGCGGCGGGCGCGGGACGGCGGCCGTTCCACGCGCGCGCGTGCCGGGGGCTCCGCGGAGGCCGGTTCCTGAGGGGTCGTCCGGATGGCCGTCAGGACCCGGTCGCGCATCGCGGCGGGGGCCGGGGCGGCCGTGGACCAGGCGAGGCGCACCGCGTCCTCGCGCAGGGCGCGCACTTCGGCGGCGCAGCCGTCGCAGCGCTTCAGGTGCTTCTCGAATCGCTTGTGCTCATGGGGTTCCAGGGCGTCGAGGGCGTACGGGGCGGCCAGCGAGTGCAGATCACCGCGGCGGAAGAGGGTGCTCATGCGACACCTCCGAGGCAGTCGCGCAGCCGCGTGAGTCCGTCGCGCATGCGGGTCTTGACCGTGCCGAGCGGCAGGGAGAGCCGTTCGGCGACCTCACGGTAGGTGTAGCCGTCGTAGTAGGCGAGGGTGACGGACTGTCGTTGCAGGGCGGTGAGCCGGTCGAGGCAGCGGCGTACCCATTCCCGTTCGAGGCCGGCCTCGACCTCCTCGGCGACGTGGTCGAAGGCGGGGCCGTTCGCCCGCCGTGCCATGCGCAGTTCGCGTTCGGTGGCGGAGCGGGCGCTGCGGACCCGGTCGACGGCCCTGCGGTGCGCGAGGGTCAGGACCCAGGCGAGTGCGGTGCCGCGGCCGGGGTCGTAGCGCGCGGCGGAGCGCCAGAGTTCGAGTAACACCTCCTGCGCGACTTCCTCGGACTGGGCCGGATCGCGCACCACCCGGCGGACCAGCCCGAAGACCGGCCCGGACACCAGGGCGTACAGATCCTCGAAGGCCTTCTGGTCGCCTCCGGCCACGAGCACCAGAAGTTCGTCCGCCTCCACCCGTTTCCCCCTTCGCCGGTCTGAACGGCTCGTCCCGTCCTCACGTATTCGGCGCAGGAACGCCGTCGGATGGGGTTACGGATCAGCCGCTCGAAAACGCGGGTGAATGTCGAACCAATCCTTTCTCCCCCCGGCTCCGAATGGCGTGCATCAGGCATCACCCACCGACGCGGGACGAGCGTGGGGGCGGACCGGTCGACAGATCGACAGGTCGCTTCCGCCACATCACCGCCGGAACACAGCTTTGGGACAGAGGACGGACGGCATGACACCTTTCACCAGCGGGTTCGTGGGACGCAGGAGCCTCGCGACCCTTGTCTGCGGTGCGCTGGCCACCGGCGGGCTCGCGGCCGTCGGCGTGACCGCGCTCGAACCGGGGGCGGCGAGCGCCTCCAGTCACCGGGAGGCTCCGCTCATCTCGGGGCAGCCGCAGTACGACAACACCGACGTGTACGCGTTCGCGAGCCCCGACAAGCCGGACACGACGACCATCATCGCCAACTGGATCCCGTTCGAGGAGCCGGCCGGCGGACCGAACTTCTTCCCGTTCGCCGAGGACGCCCAGTACGACCTGCACATCGACAACAACGGTGACGCGCAGGGCGAACTGGTCTTCCGCTACACGTTCAAGACGCACGTCAAGAACGACAAGACCTTCCTGTACAACACCGGTCCGGTGGAGAGCCTCGACGACCCGGACCTCAACATCACGCAGACGTACGACATAGATCTGCTGCAGCTCAAGGACCAGCACCTGGTCAAGAAGACGAAGTACGCGGACGACGTGGCGGTCGCGCCGTCGAACGTCGGCAAGGCGTCCATGCCGGACTACGCCAAGCTCCGTTCCGAGGCCGTGCACGAACTGCCGGGCGGGGCGACCACGTTCGCCGGCCAGGCGGACGACCCGTTCTTCCTCGACCTGCGCGTCTTCGACCTGCTGTACGGCGGGAACCTGTCCGAGGTCGGCAACGACACCCTCAAGGGCTACAACGTCAACTCGGTCGCCCTCCAGCTCCCGAACGACGTGATCCAGGAGTCGGCCGACCAGCCGATCGTGGGCATCTGGTCGACGACCCAGCGCAAGAACGCGAGCGGCCACTACCGCCAGGTCTCGCGCCTGGGCATGCCGCTGGTGAACGAGGTCGTCAACCCGCTCAAGGACAAGGACAAGTTCAACGCGTCCGCGCCCTGGAACGACGGTGACTTCCTGAAGAACGTCACCAACCCCGAGCTGCCGAAGCTCATCGAGGCGATCTACAAGATCGAGGCGCCCGACGAGCCCCGCAACGACCTGGTCGACGTGTTCCTGAAGGGCGTCGAGGGCCTCAACCAGCCGCCGAACGTGCGCCCTTCGGAGATGCTGCGTCTCAACACCTCCACCAAGCCGGCCGCCGAGGAGAAGCGCCTCGGTGTACTGGACGGCGACAACGCGGGCTTCCCGAACGGCCGCCGGCTCGGCGACGACGTGCTGGACATCGCGCTGCAGGTCGTCGAGGGCGAACTGGTCGGCTCCAAGAACGACCTGGGCGACGCCGTCGACAAGAACGACGTGAAGTTCGAGAAGACGTTCCCGTACGTCGGTCAGCCGACCTCGGGTTCGCGCGGGCCGCTGGCCAAGGGCACGACCGGCACCAACGACGTCCGCAACCAGCTCGGTGACGCGCTGCAGCCCGCCGGCGCGAACGGCACGGGCGGTATGGACGACACCACGCTGATCGCCGTCTCGGCGGCCTCGGGCGCGGCCGGGTTCCTGCTCGTCGGCACGGGTCTGCTCTGGTGGCGCAGCCGCCGCCGGTCGTACTGACCCGCGTCCGGCCGGCATCAGTGACTGGCGCGGTCCGTGCGTAACCGTCCCCCACGGCGCACGGGCCGCGCCACCCACCGCATCGAACGCATCCACCACGTGAACCACCTTTTCCAGCATGGCGATTGAGGAGAGCGCAATGTCCCCGCGGAGCAACGACGACGCGCAGGAGAGGGACCTCGTCGACGAGGCCGCCGATCCGGCCGGGACGGCGGAGACAGCTGCCGACCCGACCGGGACGGCCACGCCGGCCGAGACGGCAGGGGCGGCCGGGTCGGCAGCGGCGGCAGCGACCACCGGGACCGGTCGGCCCGCGCCCGGGGAGCGCCGGGGATCCGGGCGGTCCCGGGCGCTGCAGCTCGCGGCCTGCGCCGTCGCTCTCGCCGTCGCGATGACCGCGGGGGCCGTGGTGCTGGGCAACCGGGGCGGGGACGACACGAGCACGGTGTCGTCCGCGCCCGGCCTCGATCCCGAACTGCTGGCGGGCGGCAGCCTGGCCTCGGGCATCTCCGCGCTGCAGTCCCATCTCAAGGCGCAGCCCAAGGACTCCGGCGGCTGGGCCACGCTGGGCATGGCCTATGTCGAACAGGCCCGCACCAACGGCGACCCGTCCCGCTATCCGCAAGCACAGCGCGCGCTGGCACGGTCGCTGGAGCTGAGCCCCGACAACGATCCGGCGCTGGCCGGCCGGGCGGCGCTCGCCGCGGCCCGGCACGAGTTCCCCGAGGCACTGGCCTTCTCGGAGCAGGCACTGGACGAGAACGCCTTCAACGAGCGCGCGCTGTCGGTCCGCATAGACGCCCTGGTCGAACTGGGCCGCTACAAGGAGGCGGCGAAGGCCGCCGACGAGGCCGACTCGCGCCGCCCGGGCGTTCCGGTCTTCACCCGGTACGCCTATGTGCGTGAGCTGCGCGGCGACATCGGCACGGCACGCCGTGTCCTGAAGCAGGCGCTGGCCGGTGCCACCGCGCCCGGGGACATCGCGTACGTGGCGGGGTCGCTGGGCCAGCTCTCCTGGCGCGAGGGCGACTACGGGGTGGCCCTGAAGTACTACGAGCAGGCGCTCCGGGCCGACAGGACCTATCTGCCGGCGCTGGAGGGCCGCGCCCGCGCGCAGGCCGCGAACGGCGACCGGGCGGCCGCGATCCGCGGGATGGAGGAGGTCGTGGCGCGCTTCCCGCTGCCGGGACCGCTGGTCGTGCTCGGCGAGCTGTACGAGGCACGCGACGACGAGGGTGACCCGGCGAAGGCCCGCGACCAGTACGCGCTGGTCGACGCCTGGACCTCGCTGGCCCGCGCCAACGGCGTCAACGCCGATCTGGACACCGCCCTCGCGGCGGCGGACCACGGCGACCGCAAGGCCGCCCTGCGCGCCGCCCGCGCGGAGTGGGAACGCCGCCACACCGTGCACACCGCGGACGCGCTCGCCTGGGCCCTGCACGTCAATGACCGTGACGACGAGGCCCTGGCCTACGCCCGGCGCGCCACCGCGACCGGCTACCGCGACGCCACGTTCCTCTACCACCGCGGCATGATCGAACGCGCCACGGGCCACGCGAAGGAGGCCCGCGGCAGCCTGTCGGCGGCGCTCGAACTCAACCCGGGCTTCTCGCCGGTGGGCGCGCAGCAGGCCGAGAAGGCCCTGACCGCCCTGGGCGGTGCGCGGTGAGCGCCCTCACCCTGCCCGGACTGCGCGGCCTCCGTTCCCGCCTCACCCGGAACCGGCGGGCGACCGTGCGCCGTCGCGCGTACGGGTCCTGCGCGGCCGTGCTCATGGCCGCCTGCGCGCTCGTGCTGATCCCCTCCGGGTCGGCCTCGGCGCACCCGCTGGGCAACTTCACCGTGAACCGGTACGACGGTCTGGTCGTCGCGCCCGGAAAGCTGCGGGTCCTGCATGTGGAGGACCTCGCGGAGATCCCGGCGACCCAGGCCCAGCCCGCCATCGACAAGGCGGGCATGGGGAGTTGGGCGCGGGAGCGGTGCGAGACGGCGGCCGGGAGGAGCCGGGTGAGCGTGGGCGGGAAGCCCGTCGCGCTGACCGCCGGTGAGAGCCGTGCCCGGGTGCGGCCCGGGCAGGCCGGCCTCAAGACGCTCCGGGTGGAGTGCCGTTGGACGGCTCCGCTGCCCGACGGGAACCTGGCGGTGCGCTTCCGCGCCTCCGTGGACGACGGGCCGGGCTGGCGCGAGGTCACGGCGCGCGGCGACCGGATGACGCTCACCTCCTCCGACGTACCCGAGAAGTCCGTCTCGGGCGAACTGACCAAGTACCCGGCGGAGTTGCTGTCGTCGCCCGCCGACACGGCGTCCGCCTCCCTGCGCGTGCGCCCCGGTGGTCCCGCGCTCGTCGAGGAGAAGACCGACGCGCCCGCCTCGTCCGTGCTGCCGCGTGGCGCCGACCGCTTCACGCGCGCGCTGGACGATCTGGTCTCCCGGCACGATCTGACGCTGGGCTTCGCCGCGCTGGCCCTGGGCATCGCGGTCCTGCTCGGCGCGCTGCACGCCCTGGCTCCGGGACACGGCAAGACCATCATGGCCGCCACGGCCGCCGCCCGCGGCAACGCGACGATGCGTGACGTGCTGCCGCTGGCCGCCTCCGTGACGGTCACTCACACCCTCGGCGTGGTCGCCCTGGGCATCCTGGTCACCGCCGGTTCGGCGGCGGCGCCCTCGGTGATCGCCTGGCTGGGCGTGACGAGCGGCGTCATCGTCACGGTGGCCGGCGCGACCCTCGTACGCCGGGCCTGGCAGCAGCGCGGACACGGGCACGGGCACTCCCACTCGCACAGTCACGGCCCCGGACATACGCACAGCCACGGCCCGGCGCACACGCACGACCACGGGGACGGGGACAAGCACGGGCATGGGGAGGGCGACGGCCACAAGCACAGCCACGAGGACGAGCACGGGCATGCGCACGGCCATGGGCACGGGCATGCGCACCCCCACCCGCACACCCACACGCACGGGCCGGCCCTCAAGCTCAAGGACACGCTTCTCCTCGGCTTCGCGGGAGGTCTCGTCCCCAGCCCGTCCGCCGTGGTCGTGCTCGTCGGCGCGGCGGCGCTCGGCAAGGCCTGGTTCGGGCTGCTGCTCGTCCTGGCGTACGGGGCCGGGCTCGCGCTCACCCTCACGGCGGCCGGGTTCGCCGTCGTCAGGGTCGGCAGCCGGGTCGCGAAGGCCATCGAGAACGGCGCCCGCTGGTCGGGCGGGAGGACCGCGGCGCTGGTCCGCCGGGCCACGCCGCTCGGATCCGCGTTCGTAGTAGTGGCCCTTGGGGCCGGTTTGGTGTTCAAGGGGGCGGCAACCGCACTCGGTTGAGCTACTTTTGTTCAGAATCGTGCGGATGCGAATGGGGGACGCCCGTGTCCGAAGAGCCGGGCAGTGAACGTGTGATCGCGGGCCGCTACCGTCTTCTCTCGCCGCTGGGCGAGGGCGGGATGGGGACGGTGTGGCGGGCCCGCGACGAGGTGCTGCACCGCGAGGTGGCGGTCAAGGAGGTACGGGCCCCGGGCGGGCTGCCGGGCCCCGACGTCGAGCGGATGTACGCCCGCCTGGAGCGTGAGGCGTGGGCCGCGGCCCGGGTCTCGAACCGCAATGTGGTGACGGTCTACGACGTGGCGATGGAGGACGGCCGCCCGTGGATCGTGATGGAGCTGATCCGCGGGATCGCGCTGTCCGACGCACTGGACGCCGAGGGCCCGTTGTCCCCGGAGCGCGCCGCCCACATCGGCGCGGAGGTGCTCGCCGCGCTGCGGGCCGCGCACGAGGCGGGGGTCCTGCACCGGGACGTGAAGCCCGGCAACGTCCTGCTGTCCAACGACGGCCGCATCGTGCTCACCGACTTCGGCATCGCCACGGTCGAGGGCAGTTCGGCGCTCACGATGACCGGCGAGGTGATCGGCTCGCCCGAGTTCCTCGCCCCCGAGCGGGCGCTGGGGCGTACGCCGGGGCCCGAGTCGGACCTGTGGTCGCTCGGCGTGCTCCTGTACGCGGCCGTCGAGGGGAACTCTCCGTTCCGGCAGAACACCCCGCTCAGCACCCTGCGCGCGGTCGTCGACGAGGAGTTGCCGCCGCCGCTCCGGGCGGGTCCGCTCGCTCCGGTCATCGAGGGGCTGCTGCGCAAGGACCCGGCGGAGCGCATGTCGGCAGAGGACGCCGAGCGGGATCTGCGGCTCGTCTCGGCCGGCGGCACACCCCGTACGGGCACCGTCCCCTACGCGCCGACGATCGCCGCGTTCCCGCAGCCGGACCGGGGCGACCCGACCCGGCCGTCCCCGGTGCCGGCGTACTCGCCCGCCTCACCCGGCCCGCAGACTCCCACCGCCACGACGACGACCGCGCAGCCCGACCGTTCCCGGCGCACCATGATCGTGATGATCGCGGGTCTGGCCGCTCTCGCCCTGGCCATCGCGGGCCTGAGCTACGCGCTGATCAACCGCGACAACGGCGGCGACGGGGGAAACGGGGCCAACAGCTCGACCGGCGGGACCACCGGCGGCTCCACGGGCGGGGGCGACGGCGGCGCGAGCAACGGGAGCGACGGGGGCGGCACCGACGGCGGCTCGACGACGGAGAACTCCGGTACGAGCGGGTCGGACGGCGGCTCGACCACGGGCGGCGGGGCTACGACACCCGCGCCCACCCAGTCCGTGAAGGTGACGGTCTCGGGCTCGCACACCGACTACACCGGCGCCTGCCCGCCGCCCGAGGCGGGGGCTCCGACCTTCACGGCGACGTTCACCGTGGGCGTCGTACCGGTCGATGTGCAGTACCGCTGGGTGACGGAGACCGGTGAGGTGTCCGACCCGGGCTGGAAGACGCTCTCGTTCCCGCAGGGCGGCGGGAAGAGCAAGCAGAACACGGTCGTCCTGACGACGTACGACACGTCGGGGACGCTCACGAACAAGATCGGTGTGGAGGTCCGCAGCCCCCAGCGGACGAAGTCGAACCAGGTGCCGTTCTCGGTCACCTGCGAGACGGAGGCCCCGACGGGCGGGACCTCCGGCTCCGGTTCTCCCCAGGCACTGGCCCCGGACGGGGCGCTCAGGCCCTGGGGGTGAGCAGGCCGCGGGTGGATCAGGCCCGCGGAATCGGTCAGGTGGCGGAATCGGTCAGGCGGCGGCGGTGAAGACGGGCAGGTAGCCGCCCGACTGACCGGCGGCGGTCGGGTGGTAGGACTCACCGATGTTCAACCAGTTGACGCTGTGCAGCCAGGCGCTGCCGGAGCAGATCTCGTGGTTCGTGAACGTGGGGCGTACGTCGCCGAACGTGAAGCCGTGGTCGGCGGCGCGCTTGGCGATGGCGCTGTCCAGGTAGTCGGCGGCGCCGTTGATGGCGGCCCGTTCCGTCTCGGAGAGACCGGCCAGGCAGCTGCCGCTCAGCTTGTAGAAGCGGGGGTAGCCCAGGACGACGACCTGGGCCGCCGGGGCCTTGGCGCTGATCGCCGAGTAGACCGAGTCGAGCTTGCCGGGGAGTGTCGAGTCGACGTACGCCTTCGCCTGGTTGACGCGGGCGACGCAGGCGCTGTCGGACTGCAGGACGCAGGTCGTCATGACGTCGGCGAACCCGGCGTCGTTGCCGCCGACGGAGATCGAGACGACGCCGGTGGAGGAGTTGAGCGGGCCCAGCTGATTCGCCAGAACATCACCCGTACGGGCGCCCGAGCAAGCGGTGAAGTCGAAGGACGAGGGTGAATGCGCGGCCGCCCAGAGGTAGGGGTAGGCCTTCGTGCTGCGCTTGCAGTCGCCGCTGGAGCTGATGTAGCTGCCCGCGCCGACGCCGGAGGAGTAGGAGTCGCCGAGGGCCACATAGCCCGTGGCGGCGGCTTGTTGGGACGCCTCGGCCGTCGCTGCCCCGGTGAGGGCGACGGCGGCGGCGAGGAGAAGCGAGGTCACGTATGCCGTAAGTCGGGAACGTCTCATGGAACCTCCCTTTAGCAGGATCTCTGCCGTGACTTTGGTACCAGCCGCACGTGTCGTCAGGAAGCGTTCATGCCAAGACTTTTCAGGTCAGGCAGGTAGTTCTTCCTGACGTTCACCACACGTTCGATTGCGTGCTCATGACAGACATGTGACATACCCTCAACTCCCTTGAGCTACGCCCGTAGACCGATCACGCTGATGTCTCGACCAGTAGCGGAACGCGACGCTCCTGGCTGTGCGCGCAATCACGTGCGCACCCCCCACAGACGCGCGCCCCATCCCAGGCGCGCGCCGCCTATGAGGAGGAATCCCTCGTAATGGCACAGCTGCGTAGCAAGAAGATCCGGATCGCCGCGGCGACCTCCGTGGTGACCGCCGCCCTGCTCGGCGCCGTCACCGCCCTGCCCGCCCAGGCCGCACCGGCCGAGGGCCGGGTCCTGGCGGCCGACTCCCCCACCGCCGTCAAGGACAGCTACATCGTCACGCTCAAGAAGGGCGCCGGCTTCAAGGCCTCGTCGGCCCAGGGCAAGAGCCTCATCAAGGGGTACGGCGGCACCGTCGCGAAGACGTTCGGCGCCGCGCTGAACGGCTACTCGGCGAACCTCTCCGCGGCCGAGGCCCGCAGACTCGCCGCCGACCCGTCGGTGGCGACGGTCGAGCAGAACCAGATCGTGCGCGCGAGCGACACCACCCAGTCCAACGCGCCCTGGGGCCTCGACCGCTCCGACCAGGCGTCGCTGCCGCTGTCCGGCACGTACACCTACCCGGACTCGGCGGGCAGCGGGGTGACGGCGTACGTCATCGACACCGGCGTACGCATCACGCACTCGCAGATCAGCGGGCGGGCCAGCTACGGCTACGACGCCGTGGACGGCGACACCGTCGCCTCGGACGGCAACGGTCACGGCACGCACGTCGCCACGACCATCGCGGGCTCGACCTACGGCATCGCCAAGAAGGCGAACATCGTGGCGGTCCGCGTGCTCGACAACGCCGGCTCCGGCACCACGGCGGGTGTCATCGCCGGCATCAACTGGGTGACCGCGAACCACAGCGGTCCCTCGGTCGCCAACCTGTCGCTCGGCGGCGGCGCCTCCTCGACGCTGGACGCCGCGGTGTCCAACTCCATCGCGAGCGGGGTGACCTACGCGGTGGCGGCGGGCAACAGCAGCGCCAACGCCTCGTCGTACTCGCCGGCGCGGGTCGCGGCGGCGATCACCGTGGGCGCGACCACCAGCACGGACGCGAAGGCCAGCTACTCGAACTACGGTTCCGTGCTGGACATCTTCGCGCCCGGGTCGTCGATCACGGCGGGCTGGAACACGAGTGACAGCGCGACGAACACGATCTCGGGTACGTCGATGGCCACGCCGCATGTCGCGGGCGCGGCGGCGGTGTACCTGGCCGGTCACACCTCGGCGACTCCTGCCCAGGTCGCCACGGCCCTGACGAACGGCGCCACCACCGGAAAGGTCACGTCCCCCGGCACAGGCTCCCCCAACCGCCTCCTGAAGATAGTCCCGTAACCCGTCACAAAAAGATCGCGCCGTTCCCCGCGCCCCTGAAGGGGCGCGGGGAACGGCGCAGTCTTTTGGTCTTTAGGGGCGCGGGGAACTGCGCGACCAGCCCCCACCGGCCCGCAGGCGAACGACAACCCCCCTTCACGCGCCGGCAGCCGCCACAGGGCTTGACTGCTCCCCGACAGCTGCGCGACATTGAAGCCCGACATCCGGCGCTTCAGGGGGCAAGTCGCCCATGCAGACCATAGGTATCAAGTCATCATCATCGGACCCGCCCGACCAGGACGGCGACGAGCGGTTACGGCAGGCGCGGACCCCGGCAAGGGACCTGCTCCCCCTGCTCGCGGGAGCGGCCACCACGATCGCCGGCGTGGGCGCCGTCCTGGCCCTCGCCGACATCGACTCCCCCCTGCGCGCCCCCCTCACACTCTTCTTCCTGCTCGCCGCCCCCGCCGCCGCCGTGGCGATCGCCCTGCGGAACCTGGAACCGGTGGGCCGCGTCCTGGCGTCCTTGTCGGCAGCGGTAGCTGTCAATCTCCTGGTCGCCCAGGGCATGCTCGCCGTGCACCGGTGGTCGGTCCCGGGCGGAATCGCGGCCGTGGCCGCACTCAGTTCCCTCATTCTCCTGCTGGTCCTGGTACGGCGGCTGCGCGGCCGTACGGCGAGAAGACGGGTTTCCTGACGTGGACGACGTGGACGACGTGGATGACATGGACATCAGCGTGTACCGCCCCGGCGAACTGACCTCCGCCGACCGGTCGGCGTGGACGGCCTTCCAGTCGAAGGCCCATCTGCACGACACCCCGGAACTCGCGAACCCGTTCCTGTCCCCGGAGTTCACACTGGCCGTGGGCCGCTGCCGGCGCGGCGTACGGATCGCGGTCATCAGGGAGAACGGCGAACCCGCCGCGTTCTTCCCCTTCCACACCACCGCCGCGGGCGTCGGCCGGGCGATCGGACTGGGCATCTCGGACTGTCAGGGGCTGGTCCACCGCCCCGGTTTCACCTGGGACGCCCGCCAACTGCTGAGGGCCTGCGGCCTCTCCGTGTGGGAGTTCGACCATCTGGCCCAGGGCCAGGCACCGTTCGAGGCCGGAGCCTCCGGCGCCTTCCCGTCCCCGGTCATCGACGTCGACCGAGGGTACGAGGCGTATCTGACCCAACTGCGCTCCCAGTCACCCAAGTTCACCCGGACCACGCTCGCCAAGGAGCGCAAGCTGGGCCGCGACCACGCGGACGTGCGGTACGTGCACGACGAGCGCGACCCCGAGGCGCTGGGCACGTTGATGCGCTGGAAGTCGGCGCAGTACCGCAGGACCGGGCGCAGCGACCGCTTCGCGCAGGACTGGATCGCCCGGCTGGCACAGCAGCTCTTCCACAGCCGTTCCGAGTCGTTCGCCGGGCTCCTGTCGGTGCTCTACGCCGACGGCCGGCCGATCGCCGCGCACTTCGGACTGCGTTCCGAACGGGTGCTGGCGTGCTGGTTCCCCGCGTACGATCCGGCGTTCTCGAAATACTCCCCCGGTCTGATCCTGCATTTACGCATGGCCGAGGCGGCCGCCGCCGACGGCATCGCCTATCTGGATCTCGGCAGGGGCCAGAAGGAATACAAGGACTCCCTCAAGACACGGGAACTCACCGTGTCCGAAGGGTGGGTTGCGCGCCGCCATCCCGTGGCGTTCGGACACCGGGCGCGACGCGCCCCCGTCCGCGCTCTGCGCAATGCGGTGCTGGGGAGGCCGGAGTTGTTCGAGCCGGCCGACAAAATGCTCAAACGGATGGGGAAGATCCGTTCGGGCGGTTGAGTAACGGCCAAACCAACAAAAACGTGAGGCCATGTTCCAGGTCTTGCCATAGCGTCTCAATCATCAATACCGTCGTACATCTCACCCGCATCGGTCCATCAGCGCATATGCGATCTAGGGGAGGGCTCAAGATCGCGACGAGGGCCCGGCGCGGGGCGCGGTAGGGGGGTGCCGTGCTCGGTGACCGCAAGGCTGCCGGGCCGTGCCGCGAGACCGACCCAGACAGTCGGCCAGTTATGCCAGCTCACCCGGCATGGACGGAGATCTATTTCGGCATGCCGTAAGTGAGAAACCCCCCTTTCGAACCGGACAAAGAACCGGACCGCCCAGGGGCGGGCGGTCCACCGGACGAGAGGGACCAGACTCAATGACTTCTTTTCTGCGCCCGGCGGATTCGGGACAAGATCAGCTCAAAGATCAGCTCCAGAATGAGATGCAAGGTCAGATTCAAGGTCACATTCAGGATCAGATCGCTGCCAGCACGTACCGGCCCATATCAACTCACCTGGCCATAGCGCCTCCGGTGAGCATCGTGATTCCCGCCATGAACGAGGCGGAGAATCTCCCGTTCGTCTTCAAGACACTTCCGCGGTGGATTCACGAAGTGGTGCTCGTCGACGGGAATTCCACCGACGACACCGTGGCGGTCGCCCGCGAACTGTGGCCCGACGTCAAGGTCGTCGGGCAGCGCGGGAAGGGCAAGGGCGACGCCCTGATCACCGGTTTCGAGGCGTGCACCGGCGACATCATCGTGATGGTCGACGCGGACGGCTCGGCCGACGGTCACGAGATCGTCAGTTACGTCTCCGCGCTGGTCTCCGGGGCCGACTTCGCGAAGGGTTCGCGGTTCGCCAACGGCGGCGGCACGGACGACATGACACCGATCCGCAAGCTCGGCAACTGGGCCCTGTGCACGGTCGTCAACCGCAAGTTCGGCGCGCGCTACACCGATCTCTGCTACGGATACAACGCTTTCTGGCGGCACTGCCTGGACAAGATCGACCTCGACTGCACGGGTTTCGAGGTGGAGACCCTGATGAACATCCGGGTGGTCAAGGCGGGGCTGAAGGTCCAGGAGATACCGAGCCACGAGTACGTACGCATCCACGGCGCGAGCAATCTGCGGGCCGTGCGGGACGGGCTGCGGGTGCTCAAGGTGATCCTCAAGGAGCGCTCCAACCGGCGGTCGCTGCGCCGGCGCCCGCACGCGGTCACGCTCAACTCCGGTGCGGGAGAAGCGTCTTGAACGCTCTGGACATCTCAGTGGTGATCTGCGTCTACACCGAGGACCGCTGGGAGGACATCCTCGCGGCGGTCGCCTCGGTGCGGACGCAGTCCCGGCCCGCACGGGAGACCCTGCTGGTCGTCGACCACAACCAGGCGCTCCTGGACCGGCTGTCCAGGGAGTACAAGGAGTACCGGGAACACGCGGCGCACAAGGGGACCGGAGAGGTGCGGGTGCTCGCCAACGCGGGCCCCCGCGGCCTGTCCGCGGGCCGCAACACCGGGATCGCCGCGTCCCGCGGCGACGTGATCGCCTTCCTGGACGACGACGCGGTGGCCGAGCGCGACTGGCTCCGCCGCTTCGCCGAGGGGTACGCGGATCCGCGGGTGATGGCGGTCGGCGGCCGGACGATGCCGATCTGGGCGTCGGGCCGCCGGCCCGTCTGGTTCCCCGCCGAGTTCGACTGGGTGGTGGGCTGCACGTACAAGGGTCTGCCGCCCGGCCGGGTCCGGGTGCGCAACGTGCTCGGCGGCAACGCCTCGTTCCGCCGTACCGCCTTCGACGCGGCGGGCGGTTTCGCGACCGGTATCGGGCGCGACGGCGACAGACGTCCGCTGGGCTGCGAGGAGACGGAGCTGTGCATCCGGCTCACCCGGGCCCGGCCGGACGCCGTCCTGCTGATCGACGACCGGGCGGTGATCCACCACCGGGTGCCCGAGGCACGCGAGCACTTCGCGTACTTCCGCACCCGTACGTACGCCGAAGGTCTGTCCAAGGCCCTGGTCGCCCGGAGCGTCGGCGCGGGCAAGGGACTTGAGTCGGAACGCCGCTACACCACGCGTGTCCTGCCCGCCGGAGTCGCGCGCGGTCTGCGCGACGCCCTGCTCGCCCGCCCCGGCGGCGCGGGCCGGGCCGCCGCCATCGTCGCCGGGGTGGTGACGGCGGCGGGCGGGTACGCCCTGGGGAGCGTCCGGGCGCGCAGGGGTGGCACCACGTTCGCGGCGCTCCCGATCGAGCGGAACAGCCGGACCGAGGGGACCGACGGAATCGAGCGGAACGAGGGGGCCGAACCATGAGTGGATCACCCGAGCCACGCGTGCCGATCCTCATGTACCACGCGGTGGCGAAGGCGCCGAACGACGCCACCCGCACGCTGTCCGTGACACCCGAGGCGTTCGCCGAACAGATGGCGCTGCTGCGCGGCTCGGGCTTCACCCCGGTCGACACCGCGTCGCTCGCCGGGAGTTGGCGCGAGGCGACACCGCTGCCGGAACGCCCCGTGCTGATCACCTTCGACGACGGCTACGAGGGCGTGCACCGGCACGCGCTGCCCGTGCTCTCCCGGCACGGCTTCGCGGCCACGCTGTTCGTGTCGACGGGCTGGCTGCGCGGGGAGTACGACACCGGGGGCGGCCTCGACGTCATGCTCGACTGGGACCAGGTGCGCGAACTGGCCGCCTCCGGCGTCGAGATCGGCGGCCACAGCCATACACATCCGCAGCTGGACCAGCTGCCCGACGACGCCCTGCGCTACGAACTGCGGCACTGCCGGGAGATCATCGCCGCCGAACTGGGCGTGCTCCCGGCGTCGTTCGCGTACCCGTACGGCTACTCCAGCCGCCGGGTGCGCCGGGCCGTGCGCGAGGCGGGCTTCACCCAGTCGCTCGCCGTGGGCAACGCTCTCGCGCGCCGCCGCCAGGGACCGTACGCGCTGCGGCGGGTCACCGTGCGCCGCAGCACCGGGATCGGGGAGTTCGAGCGGCTCGTCGAGGGCCGCGCGCTCACCCGTGTCTTCGCCAGGGACCGTGCCCTCACCAAGGGGTACTCCATGGTCCGCAGAGCACGACAGGTTCGCCGGAAGGCCATCCGTTCCCGTGTCTGACACGACCACGGCCGAAGCCGACACCCCCGCGCCCGATCCACCCGAGCGGTCCGGGCGGCGCCTGCGCCTGCCCCGGCTGGGTCCGTCGTCCGGAGGCAGCCAGCTGTTCCGGAACGCCTACGCCCTGATGCTGAACACCGGTATCTCGGCCGTCCTCGGGCTCGGCTTCTGGCTGGCCGCCGCCCGGTACTACTCCGAGTCGGCGGTCGGGCAGGGCTCCGCCGCGATCGCCGCGATGAAACTCCTCGCGGGCCTCACCGCGGTGACGCTGACGGGCGCCCTCGCCCGGTTCATCCCGGTGGCGGGCCGCGGCACCGGACGGCTCATCTTCCGTACCTACGCGGGCAGTTCGGTGGTCGTGGCGCTGGCCGCGGGCGTCTTCCTGCTCACCCTGGGGCTCTGGGGATCCTCGTACCGCTTCCTGCACGATCCGCTCATCGGGCTCTGTTTCGTCCTGTCGGTCGTCGCCTGGTCGGTGCTGACCCTCCAGGACGGCGTACTGACCGGGCTGCGCAGCGCGCTGTGGGTGCCCGTCGGCAACACCGTGTTCTCGGCGGTGAAGCTCGCGCTGCTCGTGGCGTTCGCGTCGGCGATCCCGACCATGGGTGTCTTCGTGTCGTGGGTCGCGGCGATCGCGGTGTCCGTGCTGCCGCTGGGCTGGCTGGTGTTCCGGCGGCTGGTCCCCCGGCATGTGGAGGAGACCGCGGAGGGCGCCGAGCCGCCCACTCTGCGGGAGATCGGACGGTTCCTGGCGGGCGACTACACGGGCTCGCTGTTCTCGCTCGCCGTCGTCTACCTCGTCCCGGTGATCGTCGCCTCGCAGGTCGGCTCGGCCGACAACGCGTACTTCTACATCACCACCACCATCGGCGGCACGGTCAATCTGCTCGCCATCAACATGGGTGCCTCGCTGACCGTCGAGGGCTCGCACGACCCGGCACGGCTCGCCGCGAACACCCGGGCGGCGCTGCGCCGGATGGCACGGATCATGCTGCCGGTGGCCGGGGTGCTGTTCTTCGGGGCGCCCTGGATCCTCGGTGTGTTCGGCCAGGGATACGCGGACGCGGCGACGCCGCTGCTGCGCTGGTTCGCGGTCGGCGCGGTGCTGCGGGTCGTCATGGAGACGTACTTCGCGGTGCTGCGCGCCCAGAGCCGCACCGCCGGACTCGCTTGGCTGCAGGGCCTGTTGTGCGTACTGGTCCTCGGCCTCACGGTGATCCTGCTGCCCCGCATGGGACTGACCGGCGCGGGCGTCGCGGAGATCTCCAGCCTCGCGGTGATCGTGCTGCTCGCCGCTCCCCGGCTGTACCGGATCGTCATGACCGCGCAGCCCGGGGAAGCCGCCGGGGACGCGGCGTCCGACGGGGACCTGGCGGACCTGGGCGCCGGGAAGGTGCGAGGGCCGGAGCAGGACGGGCCGAGGACGGACGGCCCGGGGAAGGACGGGCCCAGGAAGGTCGAGCCGCGGAAGGGGCGCGGTCCGGCCTGGGCGCAGCGCCTGGACACGGACACGCTGGCGCTCGGCGTCCAGCTCGACTTCGACCACCTGGAGCGACGGCCGGACGTACGGCCCGGCCCCGGGACACCGCCCGCCGGAACACCCGCGGTCGACCGGCCGGGCCGCCCCTCGGGGCCCCGGCCGGACCACCGGCCGACCTGGGCGCTGCGCACTCCGCAGACTCCCCCGCCACGACTCCCCTCCTCGCGGCTGGATCTGGGGCTGCCCGTCGAGCGGCGGGAACCGGGCTCGGAGACCTCCCTCAGCCCGTCCGAGATCGAGGTGGACGCCCCCTTCGACCCACCGGTCGGCGGCGTTCCCGAGGAACCGGAGGGCGTACGCGGCGCGCTCGCGTCCGGCACGGGCGGCGCGTCCGGAGCCGTACGGGAGGCGGACGGGCCCGAACCGCCGGAGCCGCCAGTCGTCGGGTGGCAGCGGCTGCGGCCGACCCGGCTCGGGGTGCTGCTCGGCTCTCTGCTGACGGCCGCGCTCGTCCTGTACTGGGTGCCGGCGTCCGAGCTCGGGGAGCGCGATCTGGACCGGATGGGCGGGCTCGGCCTGATCTCCGTCCTGCCCACGGCGACCCTGGTCGGGGCCGGACTGCTGGTCCTGGTGTTCGCCTCGCTGCTGTGGCTGGGGCGCGAGCACAAGGCGCTGCTCATGGTCACCCTGCTGGCCACCGTGGTGTCGCTGCACGCGCTGCCCGCCGTGATCGAGACCGAGCCGCGGTTCGCCACGGCGTGGCAGCACCTCGGCTTCATCGACTACATCGACCGGACCGGCTCGGCCGTGCCCGATCTGGACGCCCGCTGGAGCTGGCCGGGCTTCTTCGCGGCGGCCGCGTTCCTCTCCAAGGCGTGCGGGGTCGACGACCTGACCGAGGTCATCCGCTGGTGGCCGACAGCCATGCAACTCCTTTACCTGGCACCGCTGTTCCTGCTCGTACGCCATATGCGGGCGAGCTGGCGCGCCCAGTGGACCGGCATCTGGATCTTCGTGCTCAGCGGCTGGGTGGGCCAGGACTACTTCTCCCCGCAGGGCTTCACCTACCTCCTCTACCTAGTCTTCGTGGCGATCCTCCTGGTGTGGTTCCGGGCACCACGGGTGCTGTGGACGAGGATGCGGCCCGGCGAGCTGGAGGTCGAGCCGACCGGCCGGCGCGAACGCGCCGTGCTGCTCGTGGTGCTGATCGGTCTGTTCATGGCGACCGTGCCGGCCCATCAGCTGACGCCGTTCGTGATGCTGGGCGTCCTCGCGGTCCTCGTCCTGGTCGGCCGCTGCGAACTGCGGGGCCTGCCGATCCTGTTCGCCGTCGTGGTCAGCGTATGGATCGGCTTCCTCGCCGAGCCGTACTGGTCGGGGCACTTCGGCGAACTGTTCGGCGGCGTCGGCGGAGTCGGCGACAACGTCTCGTCCTCGGTCTCCGGCCGTATCGGCGAGGGCAGTTCGTCCCACAAACTCGTCCTCTACGCGCGCGTGGCGCTGGCCGGCGGTGTGCTTGCGCTGGCCTGCTGGGGCTGGTGGCGCCGACGCGACCACAAGTACCGCGAACGGTCGCTGCTCGTCCTCACCTTCGTCCCGTTCCTCGGCTTCGGCCTGCAGTCGTACGGCGGCGAGATGGCGCTGCGCGTCTTCATGTTCGCTCTGCCGGGAGCGGCCCTGCTCGCCGGCCTCGCGCTCTTCCCGCGCACGGGCGTCACCGCGGACGAACGGGACAAGGACCGGGTGAGCCTCGCACCGCTCGCCGCGCTGATGGCGGGCCTCGTCCTGATGGGCGGCTTCCTGGTGGCCCGCTGGGGCAACGAGCCGTTCGAGCGGATCAGGCCGGGCGAGGTCGCCGCGATGGAGTACGTGTACGCCCACGACAAACCCACGACACGGGTGCTGTGGCTGAGCAACGACACGGTCAACAACGTGACGCCCGCGATGCCGTGGGGCACCCGGGACATGGAGAAGGTCAACTACGTACCGACGCTCGCGCCCGCCGACCCCGTGCTGGTGTCGAGCCTGGTCAAGTCGCTCAAGGACGCGGGCCCGAACTCGTACCTCATGATCAACCGCAGTCAGGTGACCTATCTGCAACTGGACATCGGCTACTCGAAGACGTACGAGTACCGGCTCATCCGCAACCTCGACGCGCGGCAGGAACTGCGCAAGGTCTTCGTGAACGAGGACGTGTCCCTGTACGCCCTGCGGCAGCAGCCGAGCGGCAAGGTCGCCAAGGCCGACCCCGGCCCGATCGGTCCGCAGGTGACCTGGACGCCCTGGTCGGTGGTGGGGGCGCTCGCGGCGGTGGCACTGATCGCGCTGCTCGCGACGCGGGAGGTCGTACGGGTGGCTGCGCGCCCGAGCGTGCGCCAGCACCTGTGGCTGCAGGCGACGTTCTGGTTCTCGCTGCCCCTACTGGCCCTGCTGCTGGCGTCCTTGATCCAGAGATTCCTGACGATGGCCTGAACCGCCGTTGGGGGCGCGGGGAACGGCGCAATCTTTTGTCCTTAGGGGCGCGAGGAACGGCGCAATCTTTTGTCTTTAGGGGCGCGGGGAACTGCGCAATCCTTTCGCCTTTAGGGGCGCGGGGAACTGCGCGACAAGCCCCCACCGGCCCGCAGCCGACACACGACCCGCCGCGCCCCACCCCCTACCGGCGAACCCACTTCACTTCATACGCCCCCATGTCGAACCGCCGCCCATCAACCTGCGCACTGATCGTGCGCCCCAACGTGTTCACGACGAGAACAACCCGCTCGGACGCCAGCACCCGCACATTGGCCCGATCGTCCGCCGCGACGGCCACCGACTCGTACTCCGTCCCGGGAGGGAACTCCGCCCCGAACCGGGAGAGAAGGCCGAGCATCGGCAACGGCTTGCCCCCCGAGGAGCGATCCGTGGGCGTCCACAGACACCCCGCACACCCGTCCCCGCCCCCGCCCCCCTTCTCCGTCTCCGGATTCCAGTAGAAGCCGGACGTGGCCCCGCCCCGCACCATGGCGATCAACGCGGCGGCGTGCACGGCGACCCGGTGCGACTCGGACCACCCGTCCCGTACGTCGTCGGCGTCCGCGGGCTCCACGTAGTACTCGGCCCACCACAGCGGCAGGTCGCCGGTCCGCGAGCGGACCCACCGGCTCACGGCCGTGAACTTCTCGGTGGCCGCAAACTCGTCCGGCAGCAGCTCGTCGTCCCTGGTGTAACTGGATCCGTCGACGACGACGAAATCCGCGCCCGCCTTGTGCTTGTTCCAGTAGTCGAAGGCATCGAGGACCCGTTGGTCCAGCGCGCCCCAACTGCCCCTCACCGTGGGCGAGGCGTCCTCCTTCTGGCGGGGGTCGAGACTGTCCATCACCAGATACGGCCCGCCGACCTCGATGTCCTCGTCGACCTTCTTCAGCGCCTTGTAGACGAGGTTGTACAACTGCGTGTAGCCCTCGTAGTCCCAGCGGGCGGCGGAGTCGTTCCAGAAACCCTTGAACTCGTTCCACACGATGAAGTGGCGTACGTCCGGATAACGCCTGGCGACGGTCGCGGCGAGTGCCGCGTAGTCCTTGTAGTGGGCGCGGTCCGGAGCCGTCTCCAGGGCCGCCTGGCTCCAGTCGGTCCGGTCGGCGCCGGGCTTGCCGCCCTTCATCCAGTCCGGCGCGCAGCACAGCGTGACGACCGGCGTGCCGCCCGTCTCGCGGACGAAGTCGATCCGGCGGTCCATCGCCTCGAAGTCGTAACGCCCCTTCACCGGCTCGGGGTTGTCCGCGCCCCAGCCCATGATGTGCTGGATCTGCGGCGGGGACTGCTCTCCGAGGCGCTCCGCCACGCGCTTCGTGGCGGCCACGCTGCCCTCGTCGGCGCTGTACTGGGTGTGGGTGAACCCCCAGCCCACTTCCGGCTTCGGCGCCGGGGGGACGGACGGCGTGCCGTGCACCTTGTCGCCGTCGCGGGTCGTGCCCGCCTCACTCCCGGCGCTTCCGGGCAGCGTGTGGATCAGGGTCAGGACCAGGGCCACAGCGGCCACACCCACGCCGAGCAGAGCGGTGAAGCGCCACCGCCGAGCCCCCGAATTCCACCCATGACGTGCCATCAAGGACAACAGTAACCGCGCGCGTCAGCGGCGGAACAGCTTCCGGAACACCACAGCCCTGTAACAGGACAGCGCCCGGGCAGGCCGGCAGGGACCCGTGGGCCCCGCCGAGGACGCCCGTGGACGCAACGCGGAAACCGGATGCACGGGGCGTCCGTGTGACGGATCATGTCGGCATGTCTGCCAACCCGCACGACGCTCTGCCGATCCGGCTCAACGTCGACGACAGCGACTCACCGTCGGACGTCGTCGACGCGCTGTTCCTCGGCCGCTTCGCGACGGGCGAGCAGCCGCACTCGCACTCGGCGAACATCGACCGCGTACGGTCCGGGGTCTCCCTTCTCCCGCCGGGCGCGCGGGTGTTGCGGTCCGCCCGCGACGACGACCGCAGCGCGACGCTCGCGGAGGGCGACGGCTGGACGCTGCTCGTGTCGCGCTGGAACCGCGGCGCCGACGTGACGGTCACCGCGACCAGCGAGGAGCTCGCCGAGAAGGTCCTCGGCCAGGCCACGGACGGCGCGGCCGACGAGCCCGAACCGCAACCAGAGAACGTGACCATGGGGTTCTGGTACGTGTCCCCGCGGCGCGGCCCGCACCGCACGACCCGGCAGATCTCGGCGGGTACGTGGGAAGAGGTGCGCGGCAACTACACGGCGCCGGTGGCGGACGCCATGGACGGCCTGATGAAGACCACGCCCGAGGACATCGCGGGCCGGCTGCTGTTGCTGCACGGTCCACCGGGCACGGGCAAGACCTCGGCGCTGCGCACGCTGGCGCGTTCGTGGCGGGACTGGTGCCAGGTGGACTGCGTCCTGGACCCGGAACGGCTGTTCTCCGACGTCGGCTATCTGATGGACATCGCCATCGGCGAGGAGGACGGCTCGGGGAAGGGGCGCTGGCGGCTGCTCCTCCTTGAGGACTGCGACGAACTGATCCGCGGCGAGGCCAAGCACACGGCGGGTCAGGCGCTGTCGCGGCTGCTCAACCTCACGGACGGACTGCTGGGCCAGGGCCGCAACGTCCTGGTGGGCGTCACGACCAACGAGGACCTGGAGCGCCTGCACCCCGCGGTGGTCCGCCCCGGCCGCTGCCTCGCGCGCATCGAGGTGGGCCCGCTGACCCGCCGGGAGTCCACGGCCTGGCTGGGCACGGACGAGGGCGTGGGCCGCGACGGCGCAACCCTGGCGGAGCTGTACGCCCTACGCAGAGGCACGACCCCGACCTCGGTCCCGGACCAACGGGCCGACACGGAGGCAGGCTTGTACCTCTGACCAACCTGCCACCCACCAGCACCGCTCACTCCCCGCCGCTCAACTCCGCCGCGCCGGCGAGCAACCACCGCGACGCACCCCGGCGGTGCCGAACCCACCCCCGCCCACTCCGCGCAGGCCACGACCACCGGCCGCCGCCCGGGACCCGACCGCGGCGGTCGGCCGGGGTGGCCGGGCAGGGCGGTGGGGCGACGGCCGCGCCCCACCCGTCAGCCGGACTCCCCGTAAGCCGCGCGCAGCGCATCCCGTACCGCGGCGAGGGCCGCGGCCTCCGACAGCCCGAGCCGCCGTACGCGCTCGGCGTAGGCCTGCGCGTCGGACGCGGCCGTACGGTCGGCCGCCGAGCCCGCGGCGGCGACGAGCGTGCCGTTGCGCCCCCGCGTCTCGATGACCCCGTCGGCCTCAAGCGCCCGGTACGCCTTGGCGACCGTGTTGGCG
Organism: Streptomyces liliiviolaceus; assembly: GCF_018070025.1. Lineage (NCBI taxonomy): Bacteria > Bacillati > Actinomycetota > Actinomycetes > Kitasatosporales > Streptomycetaceae > Streptomyces > Streptomyces liliiviolaceus. Next base: position 4,179,092 of record NZ_JAGPYQ010000001.1, on the reverse strand, counting down.
GCGAGACCGAGCTCCTCCGCCAGCCCCCGCACCGTGGGCAGCCGGTACCCCACCGGCAGCGCCCCGGCCCTCGCCTGCTCGGAGATCTGGGCGCGCACCTGCTCGTAGGGCGCGACCCCCGTACCGTCATCGATGTCGATCTTCAGTGTCACCCCGTGATTGTCCCGCACCCGCCGGAAAATGAGAGGCGGCCTGCCGCACCCCGCGCGTAGCGTGCGATTCCATGACTGTGATCGTCCGCGACCTCCGCACCGAGGATGCCGAGGACGCCGAAGGCTTCTCGCACATCCGGCGTCTGGCCCTCCCCTACATGCTCTCCACCCCGGAGTCCGTCCTCCACGACGTCACACACGCTCACCCCGACGCGCATTTCCGGCCGCTGGTCGCCGAGGAGGACGGCGAACTCATCGGCACGGCCAACACGGGCGTCGTGTACGACAGCCCGCAGCCGGGCCAGGGCTATCTGAACGTGTACGTGCACCCGGAGCGCCGTGGCCGCGGCGCGGGCGCGCTGCTCGTACGGACAGCGGAGGAGCATCTCGCCGAGGTGTCCGCGAACAAGCTCTTCGCCTGGGTCCTCGACGAGCCCGCGAACCGGTCCTTCGCCGAGCGGCGCGGCTACCGCGCGAGCCGCTCCGCGCACTTCCTCCGTCTCGACCTGGCGAACAGCCCGCTGCCGCCGCGCCCGGAGGCGCCCGCGGGCGTGGAGCTGCGCACGGCCGCGGACTTCGCCGACGACCCGCGCCCCCTGTTCGAACTGGACGCGGAGACGCTCGCGGACGAACCGAGCGACATCGCCCACGAGTTCACCGACTACGAGGCGTGGCTGAAGGAGACCTGGCACCACCCCCTCCTCAGCCAGGAGCTGACCTCGGTCGCGGTCGTCGACGGCCGGCCCGCCGCGTTCAGCGCCGCCCGCACCGACGGCGGCACCCGGTACGGCACGGTGATGACCGGCACGGCCCGCGCCCACCGCGGACGGGGCCTGGCCAAACTCGCCAAGGCCGACTCCCTGCACCGCGCCCGCGCCGCCGGCTTCACGGAGGCGTTCACGGGCAACGACTCGGGCAACGGCCCGATGCTCGCGATCAACAAGTGGTTCGGCTACGAGATCTGCGCCACGGAGGTGCAGCATGTCCGCGAACTCGGCTGATCCCTCACTCCGGAAGGCCGTGGACATCGTCCTGGTCAAGGCCGGCCGTACGAAGATCCGGTACCCGGCCGACCTGCTCCACGACGACGGGACGCACGTCGTCGTCCGCGCGGCCTGGGCGGGAGCGGGCGTCCGCGACTTCGGCTTCGTACGCTTCGAGCCGGGCGACGTCTTCACCGAGCACTACTGGCGCGACCGCTGGTACGCCGTGAAGGAGGTCCGGAACGCCGAGGGCACGCTCAAGGGCTGGTACTGCGACATCGCCCGCCCGGCCGAGGTCACCACGGCCGACGCCACCCCGGGCGAGGTGGTCTGCGAGGATCTCGACCTGGACCTGTGGCGCTCCGCCGACGGCGGGACCGTACTGCGCCTCGACGAGGACGAGTTCGCGGCGAGCGGCCTGGAGACCACCGATCCGCGGGCCGCGTCCGCAGCCCGGGCGGCCCTGGACGAACTCGAACTCCGCGCCCGCGAAGGCGACTTCGAGGCACTGCTGGCCTAGCCCCGCAGCCAGGTAGCCCTCCCCCGGCGTCTCACGGCACGGCGATCACCGCGTACCGCTCGTCCCCCACCTCCCGGCCCCACAGCAGGGAGTCGTCCGACAGGCGTTCCACGCGCACGTCCTCGGCGAGGGGCGCGAGCAGAGCCGTCAGCCGGTCGGCGGGTATGCCGACCGGGCTCACCGTCCCCCAGACGCCCTCGACGAGGACGAGCCGCCCGCCGGGGCGCAGCAGCCCGCGCCAGTGCCGCAGGACGCGGCCGGGCTCGGGCAGTGTCCACAGCACATGGCGGACGAGGACGACGTCGAACCGCTGCTCCCCGACGGGCGGGGCCGCCGCGTCACCGACCAGGAACGCGGCGTCGCGTCCGGCCAGTTTGGCGCGGGCCAGCCCGACCATGCGGGGCGAGAGGTCGACGCCGGTGACCCGGTGCCGCGCCTCGGACGCGAGGAGCGACAGGCTGCCCGTGCCGCAGCCCAGATCGAGCACGTCCGAGGGGCTGCGGGGCAGCCAGCCGCGCAGTCTGGCCGCCCATGCCTCGCGCACGGTGGGGTCCCGCAGTCCGTGGTCCGGCTCGTCGTCGAAGGTGTCGGCCTCCACGTCCCAGTCGACGCCGGACCGCTCTCCACCAGCACTGTCACCCGTCATGCACCCAGAGTGGCACCCGCCACTGACAACGGGCCGAGTCCCGGTCCGGGCCCCCACCCGGGCCCATCCTTCGTACAAACCGACAAGATGTCCGACATGTGGACTCATTGATGAAACGTGACAGTCGCCACTGACAAGCGGCCACCGATGAGTCACCCTCCCGGAAATGGTCTGACCCCGTGAGAACGCGGTACTCGGCAGACCAGCCGCAGGGAGGCCCCTATGCGCCGCATGACCATGCAGAAGCCCCTGAAGAAGTCGGATTCCCGTCGCGTACGGGAAGAGGCCGACCAGCGCCCGGCCGAGCGTCCGGAAGTCCGGAAGGACATCCATCGCACCTGGTGGCCGGACGGGTGAGCGCCCCGGGGCAGAACGCCTCCCCGGTCGGGTCGGAGACGGTCAGGGTGCGAGCCGCTTGCGGTAGTGGAGCCGGTCGTAGGGGCCGTCCACGCGGCGTTCGACGAGTTCGTACCCGTACCGGGGGTAGAGGTTCCGGTTCTCCCACATCAGCGCGTTCGTGTAGAGCCTGACCTCGGGCAGCCCCAGCGCCCGCGCGTGCGCGTCCACGAAGGCGAGCAGCCGCCGTCCCACGCCCTGACCGTGGGCGTCCGGGCGGACGGCGACGCTGTCGAGGAACAGATGGTCCTCGTGCGCCTCGACCACCACGAGCCCGACCACCGGCTCCCCCAGGACGAACACCCGCCCCGCGGCGATCTCGGCCGCGTGGTCCGCCCGCATGGGCTGCGGCACGACCCCGATCCGCTCGATGTAGGGGCCGTACGCCGCATCGGTCACGGCCCGCACGACGGCCGCGTCGGCGAGGACGGCCGGCCGGATCCCCGGCTCCCGCGCACTGTCTTCCATGCCCGGAACGGTACCTACCTGAGCCCAGTCTCAGCACTCCCTTAACGGCACCGTAAGGGCCTCTGACCTGCCGCAAGAGCCTCGCTCGCAGGTCAGAGGCGGTACCCGAGGACCTCATCTAGGCACGGGGAGCCAAACAGGGAGCCACCGCGCGCGAGTCAGCCTGCCTCAGGGGTACCTCCATCCTTCGCGTCGTCTTCACCAAAGATGTCGTCCATCGCTTCCGCGCCCTCGGAGATGACGGGGCGCAGTTGCTTGCGGTAGACCCGCTCAGTCGTTCCGCTACCCATGTGCCCGACAAGGCGCGCGATGACCTCGATCGGAATCCCATGGTCCGACAGCAGGGACACGAAGCTTGTCCGCAGCTCGCGCGGAGTCCACTCATGCGGATGCACGAAACCCGCCTCTTTGAGCAGCCCTCGGAAGTTCCGGCGCACATTCAGAGCGCTACGCACTTCGCCGGTCTCGGTCGGGAAGACGAGAGTCTCATCACTCCACGCTTTCCCGCCTGCCAGGCATCTGGCCTGCTCTTGACGCTTGTGCGCCTTCATGACGAGAGCGGCTTGCCGCGGCATAGCCAGTGATCGTCGGCTCTTACGGGTCTTCGTATCGCCGTGTCGACGCACTGAACGCCACACGTCGACGTGAGGCTTGTCCTTGCCGGAGCCTGACAGGTGAATGTGGGCCCACGTGAGGGGGCGCGCTTCCTCCGGGCGGACGCCCACGAGAAGCGACAAGACCACGTAGGCGTGGATCCAACTGCCCTCCCGCGCACGAAGAACCGCCTCCCCCTGTTTCAGCGAAAGCGACTTGCTCGGCCGGCCAGCCTGCCCGTCCGGTACCTCGACCAGATCAGCCACGTTACGGATAGCCCTGCCTCTCCTCTGAGCGTGGCTGATCGACCGCCGCAGGATCGAATGAACCATCTTCAGAGACTGAGTCGCGAGAACCTCGGCCTCTGCCTCCAACCACTCGTCAAGATCATCGGCCTCAAGATCCCGCATCTTGGCCTTACCGAGATGCGGGATGATGTGGTGATCCGCGAGGCTCTTGTATGTATCGACACTCGTCGCCTCCCTGCCCCTGAGCCCCTGGGACAGCCAGTCGGTCACGGCTTGGGCGACGCTGTAGTTGGCGGGCGCCTTGGCTCCCTTCTCCAACTCCTTCCGCAACTCACGGAGTTTCTGGCGGACCTCGGCCTTTGTCCTGCCTGACACCTTCGAGCGGTTGCGCTTGCCGGCCGGGGTGTAGCCGAGAGACACCGCGCCGATGTACCGGTTCTTGGACTTGTCCCAGTAGATCGAGTCGTCGCCGTGTCCCGCTCTGGGACGCCGATCGGGGGTCTCGGTCATGCGTCGTTACCTTCCAAACAGAAGAGCAGGGCCGCATCCGTGGATGCGGCCCTGCTCTGTGGTGACGTCAGGCGGCTGTGTCAGCTTCGTGTTTCAGAAGTTCGACGTACTCATCGATCCACTCCACGGGCACGAGACGCCGGCGACCACGGCGGACGGTACGGAGCCGCCCAAGGCGTATCTCGTCGTACGTCGCGGTGCGCCCGATGCCAAGGAGCTCTGCTGCGACTTCCACGCTGCACAGACGGGGCAGTGCCGGAACGGCGGCCTCCGTCACAGATGCACTCACGGAGACCTCCACGAGTTGGGAATACATTCCTCTGAGTCGCGACTCATCGGCACTCAACGGCGCTCAGAGGGGTCTTGAGCGTCGCTGAGTCGCGACTCTGGCAAATGTGGTTCGCGCAGGGCGAGCGTGATCCCGTTGTAGGTGATCACCTGCCGGCCGTACGCGTCGCGGGGGCGAGTTCGGTTGAGTTGGGGAACGACGGACAGCAGGTTGCGGCCGAACATCTGCTTCGTGCCGGGTCGCACGCCGTTGTCCTCAGACCACTCCCGCCACACGTTCCATAGGACATCCACGGGGACGCTGCACGTGGGACCGGTGGCGCAGCGCTCGCGGACGAACGCGCTCGTTGGTGAGGCGGTGTCCTGCATGGTGGTGACTGCTTCGCGGCTGGACTGCGGTTCTGTGATCCGGCCGGTCTGCTGGAGTCGGGCGATGCCGTCGAGAGCCCAGTTCAGGATGCCGGGCATCTCCGTTGCGAGCCGGTCGGTGAGGGTGGTGTCTTCCTTGCCCAGCCATGAGACGCGCATGTTGAGCAGGATGAACCGTTTGGCGATGACGCCGGAGGAGTCGCCGAAGTGCGGCAGTTCGTTGGACAGCAGCATCAGTCGGGTGGGGAGCTTGCCCGTCCACTGTTCACGGTACTTGCGGTCCACGTCGATGGTGTCCTCCCCGGAGATCGTCAGTAGCCGCTCCACGACCTGGCTGTTGTCGCTGCCGGACAGCCGGGCGTCGGAGATGACCGCGAGCGGCTTGCCGATCAGGGTGGACAGTCCGAAGTTGGTGCCGAGTCCGGCGAGCGTGGGCCCGGCGAGGTTCTCTTTGCCGACCAGTTCTTTGAGTACGCGCGCGATGGTGCCCTTGCCGGAGCGGGACGGGCCGACGATCAGCATGACTTTCTGCTGGTCAGTGCGGCCGGACAACACGTAGCCGAACCACTCCTGCAGGGCGTTGATCGCATCCAGGTCATCAGGCCAGATCTGCCCCAGGAACCTCTCCCAGGTAGGTGCGGTCGCAGTCGGGTCGTAGGCGAAGGGGACGGAGACGAGGTTGAAGAAGTGCGGACCGTGCGGAAGTAGGACACGGTCCCTGATCCTGAGCAAGCCGTTCGCGCATGCCACGATGGGGCCACAGTCCTGCTCGCTCGGGTCGCCATTGGTGTCGAGCCAGACCGGAGCGTCGGTACCGGTGGGCAGCAGGGTGATGGCTCCCATCGCGTCTAGAAGGTTGCTGATCTTCTGTTTGGTCGGCGCCCACTCCCGCGGCTCCGGCTGTTCGTCCTTGCCGGGCACGTAGAAGACTGCGTGTTCCAGGCGCCGGTACATCGAAGCGCGCAGTTGCGCTTCGTCCTGTTCCCGCCAGCTGGCGCCGTTCCACCACATCCAGGAGGCACGCCAGCGCCGGCAGATGAGCTGTCCGTCCTCGGTCTGCCAGTCGGGCAGCAGTCGACGCGCGACCGCCAGCGGGTTCGACGGTGCGGGCAGCTCCTCATCCTCGAACGCCTGCGGGTCTTTCATGCTGCTGCCCGTGGTTACGTCCAAGTCAGGACCAGGAGCAGTGCGGACGCCCTTGCGGGCGGCGCTTTTCGGCTCGCCCATGACCGGCCCGGGTGCGGCCGGTTGGGCGGGGTGCGGGCTGCTCGGTTCTGGTTGGCCTTCCAAGCGGGGGCGGGGAGGGGTGTTCATGCCGTCTCCCGGGGCCTGACCTTGCGCAGGGAACTGTCCAGGGCACTGCGGATCGTGCTCCGGCACTCCGCAGCGGTGAGTCCCCGGGCCTCTCCCACCGCTTGGAAGGCGTTCTCTGCCACGTGCCGGGGGAGGTCGCCCCACGCGACGAACCGCCCCACCTTGAACGCGCACCGGTTCAGCGTGATGTTGCCCTGCTTCTCCAGCGCCGCCGCGACGACCGCGCATTCGGCTTCCAGCGCAGCCAGCGCTGCGCGGCTGCCGTCGACCGCGGGCAACGGCAACGGCACCACCAGTTGTGCGGGGGCGGGCTGCAGCACCTCCAGCAGCCATCCCGGCAGCGGTGCTGGGGCGGTGTCGTTGACGGTCTCGTACGATCCGCCTGGGATGGTGCTGCCGGCGGCGACGACGTATCCGCCCCATGCCCTCGTGTCGACCAGGGGTGCGAGGGTGCCCGCGGTGTTGCCCAGCCGGACGCCGGCCGGGGCGGTGAAGTACAGGTGTTGTCCGCCGCTCGCGGTCCGGACCCGGTAGGTGGTGGGGACGGTGTGGCCGGTGCGCTCGCAGAGCGCCTCAAAGGTCGCCGCGCCGTCAGGCGCGTCCGCACTGCTGTTGTCCTGATTCTTGGGCACGTCCAGGTCCACGACGACCAGCCCGGAGGGGCCGGTAGCGAGCCCGACGTTCGCGGGGCTGGCCTCCCAGCACCGGGTGATGCGGTGCGGGTCGACGGTCGCCCGCTCCTGCCACTTCAGATGCCCGCCGGCGCAGTCGCCGGTGGTGCGGCAGCGGTCGGCGCCGTGCAGGGCGGGCCGCTTCGTGCCGGGCCGGAGCGGGAAGACGTGCCACCCGCGCGCGGCGGCATCCAGCGCTGCGGACAGCAGCGCGGTACGGGGGTCATGGGTCATGCTGGAGGTCTCCAGTTCCTTCGATGGATGCTGGTGGCAAGGGCGGCCCCGCGACTTTGGCGAGACGAGGGGGCCGCCCTTGGCGTAACTAGAGGTGCTTGGTACGGGCGAGCCGGAGGGTGATTCCTCCGAATCCGATGGGTCCGGCGGCGCCGGCGATGACGGTCGCGGTGTGGGCGGCGGCATCGAGCAGCGCGCACAGCGCGACGACCAGCCCCCACCCACCGAGGGCGACGGCCCCGGCCACGGCGAGCGCGGTCATGATCCGGCGCCACGGGAGGGTGGTCGGGTGGGTGGTCGGGACGACGATGACGACCGGCTGCCCGGTGGCTTCGGCGCGGCGGTAGGCGTCGGCGGGGATGTGCGGGGCGATGATCCCCGGCGGGTCGCGGTAGGTCATTGGAGCCTTCCTTGGGTGAGGCGCGCGCTCGTGTCCGCGGGTGCTGCGGGGGCGCGTGCGGGTGAGGTGTCAGGCGGGTGTCACAGGGGTGTCAGGGACGGGTGTCAGGGCGCGTGACACCTGCCCCCGCCTAGGGGTTTGGGTGTCACAGGGGCGTGACGGTGTCAGGTGTCACGCGCGGGTCAGGGAGGGGACGATGCGCCACCGGCCGGTGGTGTTCGTCGGGGCGAGTCGGCCCTCCGCGGCTGCCTCCGCGAGCTTCTTGGACACCCACGGGCGGGAGAGGTTGTGGCGGTCGCACCAGTCGGACAGATCCTTGGGACCGATGATCATCTGTCCGTCTCGTTCGAACTCCGCGAGCGCCTCCGCGAGCAGCCGGCGGGCCTCTTCCCCCTTCGGCTTGCGGCCGGTGCCCTCTCCGAAGATCGGGGCATCGTCTCCGGTCTGCGCCGCGGGGAGTTCCTCCTCCGGGTCGATCTGCTCGTCCTCGGGGTCGTGTCGCGGGGCGTCGTCCATGTCGTCGTCCTCCGGATCGACCGCAGCGAGAGCGGCATGCGGTGCGCCGTGCCCGTCCCCGGGTACCGGCCGGCCGCCGTAGGCGTTGCCCGCGATGGATGCGGCGGCCCCGGCGGTGATCGGGTCGGCGGTGGCGCCGTTGCGCTGTGCCCACGCGGCGACGACTTCCATGAGGGACACCGACCGGTGGGTAAAGGCACGGGTGCGCCCCGGGGAGGCGTAGCGGTCCTCGGGCACGCCCGTGCTCACGAGGTAGCAGTAACCGGGCTTGCGGTTGCCCCACGCTCCCGGGTGCGCGCCCGCGTCCAAGACCCGGTCCGGGAGGGAGAATCCCTCGTCGCGCGGGTCGCAGCCGAGTGCGATCACGGACGGCAGGGCGGCGCGGGTGCTGGTGGACATCTGGTCGTAGGAGGGGCGCTGCAACGAGACGATCAGGGAGACACCCGCGGAACGGGCCTCTTGCGAGATCCCGGTGAACGCGTCGTCCCCGAGAGCCCGCAGGGTGCTGGCGGCCTCTTCCATCCAGGCCACGAGGAACGGCATCCCCGCGCAGCCGCACGCGGTGCCGTCCGGCCGGCAGGAGTGCTGGGGGTCGTTCTGCTGCTGGGCTGCCTGCGGGAGCCACTGCCGGTAGGAGTGCTGCCCGAGCCAGCGGGTCCGGGCAGGGATGACCTCCTGCAACGCTTCGACCATGACTTCGGTGGGGGTGCCGCCCTCGGCTGCCCAGTCGATGCCGGGGAGCAGGGGGCGGAAGTCCTGGAACATCTTCGGGTCGGACAGCCACAGCAGCACGTCGGAGCGGGAAAGGATCTCCGTCTGGAGATTCAGGGCGGTGTCGCCCTTGCCGGAGCCGGAGCCGCCGGCGATGAGCACGTGGGTGCCGTTGCGGTCGGCCTCCGGGTCGCCGGGCAGCCACAGGTGCATCGGCGCGCCGTCGTCGTACCGGCCGAGGAGCAGCGGGTCCGCGATGGAGCCTCCGAGGTTGGAGGGCCCGTCGTATTCGACGAACTCGGCAAGCATGTCCTCGGGGACGATGACGAGTTCGCCGCGGCGCACGGAGTCCGGGTCGGGCTGGTAGCGCACCGCGGAGGCGGGCAGGTCCAGCGCGGACGCGAGCAGTCCGAGCGCCTTCGTCACGTCGTCGTTGGTCTGCTCCCCCGCAGCGAGCGCGATGGGCGCGGTGACCCGGTTCGGCTCGACTTTCGCGGCGCCGATCTGCGCACGGGCCAGACCGATCTTCTCCAGCAGTCCCTTGTCGCCGCCCTGTCCGCTCGCTTCCCCGTCCGGGGTGCGCAGGATCATGCGCACGTTCCACGACAGGGCCACGACCGGCCCGCCCATCAGATACAGGTCGTCCAGCGGTCCCGCGAGCGGCCCGGCGAGGCATGCTCCGGTCACCCACGCGGAGCCCGCGGCCACGGTGATCGCGGAGTGCAGCCGGCGCTGTGCGGAGGTGTTGCGGCCGACCCACCAGGTGACGCCGGTGAGGGCGACGGAGGCGAGGGTGAGGCCGACTCCGGCCGGAGCGCTCTCCCCCCACCGCCAGTTCCCCAACGCGCCCGCGACACCGGCCGCACCGACTCCCAGCCACGGCGGCAGATGCGGCTTGGCCCGGTTGAGGAGGTACGCGCCGATCCCGCCCCCGGAGCCCTGCCCGGGGAGCAGACCCTCACCCCGGTAGTCGGCGACGATGCCGTCTCCGAGGTAGTCGGTGTGCCGCGCGCGGCCACCGCTGCTGTTCCTTGCCATGGTCAACCCTCCTTACTGCTGCGACCAGTCGATGACGGGCGCCTGCGGTTTGCGGGCCCGGTGGCGGACGCGGTTGATCTCTTCCTCGTACTCCTGCTGGAACGTCGCGTAGGCCGCAGCCGCGCTCTTGGCCGCGTGGCGCAGGTCGTCGGAGGCGCGGCGCATCTTGCGCGACACCTTGGCCGCACGCAGGCGGGAGCCGAACGCGCGGCCCTCCGGGTCCGGCACCGCCGCAAGCACGCCGTTCAAAATCTCCGCACCCATGGCCACCTCGATGGACAAGGTCACCGCAGCCGCGCGCAGGGTGTTGCAGTAGTTGCGGATCAGCGCGGGAGAGCTGAAGTCCGGTGCGGGGAGCAGGGTTTCGTGCCCGCGCCGGCCGCTGTTGCCGCGGGCCCGGTTGTTGTTCACGGTGATGTTGACGGGCGGGACGAACGAGCCGCCCATCGCGCCGACGAACCCTCCGACCGCTGCTCCCGCGTTGGTGAACTTGTTGCCCTTGCCGTGGTTGCTGTTGCCGTTGTTGGGCCTCTGGTACGGCTGCTGCGCCTGGTGTCGGGCGAAGTTGCGGGCCTGCGCGGAAGCGCTCGGGCCGCCGTTGCGCTGGCCCGCGTTGTTTGAAGCCACAGGTTCCTCCTGGTCAGGTCAGTGGGTGCGGCGAACGATGAGCCATGCGGTCTGTGTGCCGAGCAGGAGCAGCAGCCACCAGACCTCCAGCGGACCGGCGAGCGGACCGACCGCGACCGCGAGCGCCACCCACCCCCCGGCGAGAGCGGAGACGGCCGCGAGCGTGATCCGCCACGCGAGCGCGGATCCGTCGGCGGGGTGGCGGCGCTGGACGAGGGCGAACCAGACGAGGGGCGCGAGCGCGGCCGGGGCGAGCACGAGAGCCGCCCACCACGCGAGCGTGTGGAGTACGGCGGTGAGCACGAACGCCAGTAACGCCAGCCCGGTGGGGGCGAGCGCACGGCGGTGGTCCCACACGAGCAGCGCGAGCGCAGAGGCCGCGCGCCCGGTCAGGGAGTGCCGGTGTTCCGGCACGACGACGATGTACGGCTGCCGTCCGCGGCCACGTTGGCGCGGGATACGGACGGTCTTCGGGCTGGCCATGAAAGGCCCCTTCCAGACGGGACGATGGGATGTTCAGGCGGCGCGCTGTTCGTCCTCGGGGTAGGCGCAGGGCACGCACACCCCGAGCGAGGTGGGGATGACGTAGCCGGCATCCCGCCGGCACTGCGGGCAGGTGCGGCGCGCGGTGTTGGCCTTGGCGAGCGCGGCCCGTTTCGCCGGCGTCATCGGGCGGACGGGCTTGGCGCAGTCGAGTCGGTAGAGGTAGGCGACCAGCGGGCCGCGCCGGTAGCGCGGACGCAGCACCTGCCCCGCGACCGGCTGCCCACCAGGGCGCAGACCGCGGGCACGGAGCTGCCGGCGGGTGGCGTAGCCGTCCGGGGCGCAGCGCCACGGGAAGGTGGGGATCCCGTGGCGGGCGCCGGACGGGTCGAAGCACTTCGCGTAGGAGTACGACATGGGAGCCGTCCTCCCGTTCAGCCGGTGAGCGCGGTCGGGAGGTCTGCGAGGTGCGGCTCGCGGGTCTTGACCCGTCCGCGGGCGGTGCGGGCCGTCGACTCCGACGTCCCGAGACCCGCCGCGGCCATGGCCTGTGTCATGCGGGCCGTGCTCGGCTGCGTGAAGTCGGTGCCGTACAGGGCGCGCACCAACTGATCGACCCGGTTCGGGTAGATCACCGGGGCGCACAGGTCGACGGGCGCCGACGCGGTGTCGACGGGGACCGGATCCGTGGTGACGGGCGTCGACGCAGCCTCCACAGCCATCGGCGCAGCCACGGCCGCAGGCACCGGAACCGCGGGGGCAGCCGGCGGGGCAGTCGGGCGGTCGACGCTCACCATGACGGGCGTCGAGGGTGCTTCGACGCCCGGCGGCGGGACGTTGACGCCCGTCGACGCACGGCGGGCAAGGTAGGCATGCACCTGCCGCATCAGCGCACCGAACGCCAGCAGCGCGGCCACCGGAGGAACCGCGGCCACCACATAGTTCAGGACCCCGGCACCCTCACCGACTCCCGCCACGTTCAGCGCGATGGAAGCGCCGTCACCTGCGGTGACCAGGCCGATCGCCCACCAGTCGACCCGGTGCGCCAGCGAAGCCCGCAGGATCAACAGCTCACCGATCACGATGAACAGATCCACCGTGGCCGGCCACGCCCACGACCGGGCGACCGCCTCTTGCATGCCGTGACGGGCGGCGACTTCCTGCAAGTGCTCGTAGGAGAGCCAGAACGCCACCGCCGTCAACAGCACCGTGAGCACCGCGGCGAGAGCGGTGATCGCATGGTCCACCGCGGCGGGCGTCGACGCAGTTTCGACGGGCGTCAACGACGCGTCGACGCGAGCCGCGGCGCTCACGCCGCACCCCCGACCAACGCAGGGGTGACGACGTCGGCGTAAGCAATCAGGAGCACCGTGGCACCCGCGTGGTCGACGCTCGCGCTCAGGACTCCGGTCCGTCCGTCGGTCTGCTCCCGGTAGGTAACCGCGTCCGCAGCGACCCCTAGAGCTTCCCGCCACATCTCGAAGCCGCAAAGGTCGTTGTAGAACGACAACTCCAGCCGTTCCGGGTAGATCGTCGACACGTGCACGGACGGAGCCGGCAGGTGCCCGAAGTCCACGGACAGCAGACGCAGCGCCCGCAGGGGAACGGCCACCTCGTCCAGCGTCAGGGTCCCGCTCATACGGCAGCCCCCTCGGAGACGATCAGGAAGCTGTCCGTGTCCAGGTCCATGACGACCGTGGCGCTCTCGCCCTGCTCCCGCAGTGCCGCGGCCCGCTCCTCAGCCGGCCAACTCCCTCGCGGGTGACCGGCGGGGAAGCTGTCGAGAATCTCGCGCTCACTCATGCCGCCACCGCCGTACGCACCACGGAGCCACGCGCCGTCCGGCGCGTCCGCGGCCGACGGGCCACAGCCCGCGCGTCCCTCAGCGGGCTCGTACGCAGCAGCGTCTCCGCGTACGCCGCGGCCGGCGGGTCCGACTCCCGCAGCTCCGCGAGAACCTCCCGCGCCACGTCCAACCGCACCACCCGATCACCCTCGGACTCCATGGCCGGGTCGGTGAACAGCTCCGGGTCGATACCGAACGCCAGCTCCGCGAACTCCGTCGCGGTAACGGCTTCATGACCAGCAACGATGCACTTCATGGGTCGTCTCTCCTCAGCAGACGGAACGGCCCGAAAAAGCGGCCCCGGTGTTCGAGCACCGGGGCCGCGCGCCGTTGTGGAACCAGGGAGTTCCGGCTCCCCGCACTCCCGTCCGTACGTCCTCACGCAGTGCGCGGGACGGACGGGCGAGAGAGGCAGCCAGCCGCGGCTCAAGGCGCCGCGAAACCAGAAGACGGACCGGAAAGTTGCTCTGCAGGCGCCGCCGGTCGGTCCATCACGGCGACGCCCAAAACATTCGTTGACGCACAGCACTCCCGAAGATCGAAGGAACAAGAACCAGCACTGCAAGGGGGACCCAGTCCCCACACTCCGGCCGTTGCTCGCGGTCGCCGGGCCACCTCGCCAGTACGGGCCGAAACCCTGTTCCACCTGGCCTTTAGCGGGATTGCAGCGTCCCCGCCCCGAGAGGTACATGTAGTACGTGTTCCTCATCATGCAGAGAGGGGTTCGCTCCGTCAAGCCCTTCGACTTTCTGAAGTTCGGCGAGCCCCTCGCCGTGATGTACCTAGAGCCTGACTCCGACAGCGACGACGATCGACTTCGCACCTGTACGACCTGAGTCGTTCTTGGATAGCGTGAAGTCGTACCAAGTCGTCCCGGCTAGACGGAGGTTGGCATGGCGAACGAGCGACTGCGCGGCGCCATAGTGGACTTGGGCCTGACCCTTGATGAGGTTGCCGAGCGGCTCGGGGTCGCGCCCAAGACGGTTGAGCGATGGATCAACGACCCCGAGCGCAAGCCGTACCGGCGCTTCCAGTACGCGACCGCCTCACTACTAAAGTGCGAAGTGTCGTACCTATGGCCTGACGAACGCACCTCGGCCGAGGTCACGGCTTCTGGTAATGCGGAGTTAGTCAGGCTCTATCCACACCGGTCCGTCGTGATGCAGACGCTGTGGACGAACCTCTACTCCAAATCGACGCGACAATTCGACGTGCTGGTGTACTCCGGATTTTGGCTCACAGAAGACGCGACATTCCATCGCATCGTGAAAGAAAAGTCCGCCGATGGAGTCCCGATCCGCTTCATGCTGGGAGAGCCGACGTCGTCCGCTGTAGCAGTGCGCGGGGAAGACGAGGGAATCGGCGCGACAATGGGAGGGAAGATCCGGAACGCCCTAATCAACTACGGCCCGCTCTTCCGTCTCCCGGGGGTGGAATTTCGCCTACATAGCACCACCCTATACAACTCGATCTATCGAGCCGATGACGAGATGCTGGCGAATGGTCACCTCTACGGCGTCGGCGCCTACATGGCCCCTGTACTGCACCTGCGACGCGTCCCCGGCGGAGAACTCTTCGACTCCTACGCTGAGAGTGTTGAGAGGGTCTGGGAGTCCGCCCGGCCTATCTCCACGCCGGCCGATTGGGAAGGCACGCACTCATGAGCCGCATCGACTACTTCCGCGACCCGAACGCTCCGCAAGCCAACTCAGTGGTGCCTTCAGTCACCGCAGTTGTCCAGGACGACTCAGGGCAGCTTCTTCTCATCCATAAGACCGACAACGACCTATGGGCCCTTCCTGGCGGCGGTCACGACATTGGTGAAAGCATCGGCGAAACAGTCGTCCGGGAAGTCTCGGAAGAGACAGGAATTCAGGTTGTGGTCGACAACATCGTCGGGCTTTACACTGACCCTTCTCACGTGCTGGCGTACGACGACGGGGAAGTCCGGCAACAGTTCTCCATCTGCTTCCGGGCTCACCCCACGGGCGGTTCTCTGCGCACAAGTAGTGAATCAAAAGAGGTCCGCTGGGTAAACCCAGCGGACCTAGACCGACTCGATATCCACCCGTCGATGATGCTGCGCATTCGGCACGGCTTGGATGCATCGCGACGGGAACCCTACATTGGCTAACCGTCGGCAGAGACCAGCACCAACCGGCTCTCAACACGCTCCGACGCTGCATAGATCTCGGGAGACGCGCGCTGAATGAACCGCCCGACGATCGTGTCGGGACCGTACCGCTTCACGATCTCGTCCAGCCGCGCGGCCGGCGTGGTCGGTGTCCCATCGGGCGTTGTCGTCATGTCGCAGTACACCAGGGCGTCGACCAGGTCCGGCCGCTCTAGCTCGAACTCCCCCTCTAGGTCACGCCTCAATCCGCGTTCCTCGGCTTCCAGCAGCGCGCAAGAGTGGTGAGCCACGAGACGAACGACACGCTCGTCCGCTCCCTCCTGATCCCGGAGAAATCGCGCGCCATCCAGTGGGTGAAAGCCCGTGGTGGCGATGGCCGGCGAGTACCCGACGTCATGCAGCACGGCCGCGGCTTCCAGCAGCTCCGCATCGGCTCCCAGGATCGGGCTCAACGAGCGAGCACGCTTGGCGACCCCGAGAGAGTGCGCCCACCGGCGCGGCAACGGTTCGGACAGCATCGCTTCGGAGAGCGAGTAAGCCCACTCAGTCAGTCCCATGACTGCCAAGACTACGGCCGCGAGGCGGGAGTCGGGAGGGCGCGCACCGTGCGCCCCTTCCCGTGAACAGTAGCGAGCAGGCCGGTCCCTTCCATCTGCGCAAGGATGCGACGCACAGCGGTTCGGGATGCGTCGAACCGCTCGCACAGCTTCGCCTCTGACGGGTAGGTATCGCCTACTTTCAGAGAGTCTTCCGTGATCACGTCGTTCATGCGATCGGCAAGCGACCGGCGGTCACCGCTCCCAGCGGGACGCCATCCGATGCCGGGTGCAGCCTCGACAACGCCCTCCGCTTCGAGCGTCTTGAGCGCGCGACGGATAGTGTTCCGCGAGACACCGTGAGAGCGCATGAGGGCTGCCTCCGAAGGCAACGACTCTCCCTCTACGATCTGCTCTCGCAGCACCTCCGCAATGACCAAATAGGTCCCTCGCGGACTGGCGTCTGACACTTCGCCCCCTCGCTTCGTCCATCGTTCGCCGCCAAGGATCCCACGAAGTGCGGCACCGGGGCAGGCCGACTTCCAGGCAAGAGCACTCGCTGCCCCGCTTTAGTACGCGGCTGCCAGCTCTCTCAGCTAAGAACTTACCGCACAAAGGATTCTACAATTCGCACCAGTTCGGGGATAGGGGTGACTTTGGCGGCAAGCTTAGGGCCGTCTGCAATTTTGTCGTACGACCTATCCAGATACCTTCTATAGATCGAATTTAGCAGCTCATACCCAGGAGCGAGGATGCGCCAATCCCTCTCCCAAAGCTCCCGAATCTGCCCCTCATTTTCATTCCATCGAGTTCGCACAAAATCGGCGAATTCCATTTTATCGGGAATTTGCGAGACGGTCCGCGCAATCATTTCCTCCCTGGAGAAATTCGCCTTAGCCATTTTATTTCGCGAGCTATTGTCAACGAACCTGAGAGGCTCAAGGTCCCATGATGTTCTTTTCATTACTACAACCTGTTGCAAACTATCGGCAACCGTGCGAGCGTACGTTTCGATCTCACTAGGCGACAGCTTTCTTTGAGCGCCACAATCCTCCAGGTGTGCTGAAAGTGCAACAAAATCAACCAGCAGGTTCTCAATTTCCCGACAGGGCAGAAGGAAAGCTGAATCTTTCGCATTCAGTTTTTCCACGAGCCTATGAGGCAGTTCGTCTCGATCGCGAATATATAGAACCTTGCGCAATCCGACTGGGTCCGCTTGCTCCAGCCATTTTGATAGGATATCGACGTGGCGTGCACTGTCACCTCCCTCACCTCTGATAATGGCGACGGTTGGGTCACCAATTAGATGAGGAAACCACTGCTCAATGATCAGTTCGTCTGATTTCCCTTCGAGGACGAGCAGCCTTTCAGCGGACAGAGCGTCACTTAGGCGAACTCCCAGCGCATGGAGTACTTTTTCGCGGTTAGTCGAGACCAACTGCACTTTAGAAGCCGCACCTTCCTTACGAACTTCCAAGATGTTCGAAGATGCCCAATCGAGGAAGACTGTCGAGTGTGTGGAGATGAAGAAATTGCGTCCTTGGCGTGCCCAATCTTGAATCACACTGAGCAAGGCACGCTGCGCGGCTGGATGTAGCCCCGTCTCTGGCTCTTCCAGCACTAGGGTGTGCGCTGCTGATGTCAGCCCTGCCACGAGCGTTAGTAGCACCTGCTCAACACCCGTTCCCACGTCCTTAAGGTTGTGCGAAAAGTTACCCCCCACCCATTTTTCCCGGAAAGCAACATGAAACATACCTTGCGAGGTGGGCGTCATGAGTTGCCCCACATTTGGAACGATACGCTCAAGTAGCTCGCCTAGATGTCTCCACGCTTCAGGCTCGTTATGTTGCAGGTGCAGAAGGACTTCGGCAAGGTTTTGACCGTCACTTTCCAGTCGCTCGTGAGAAGCAAGAGAGACCTCGCGGGCTCGCGAGCGACGCAGGGGTTCAAAATGAAAATATCCTCTCCGCCATTCCAGGAAAAATTCAAGCAGCTTGGCAAGAGGATCCAAGACTATCGGTGTACTGAGAGCCAAAATCGCTGTCTCTAGATCGAACCCGGCAGTGGTATTCGGAGTTCCATCCCAGTGGCTCAGCACCATACTTGGCGCGAGAATCTTGAAGCGAGATCCATCCTGAAGGACTTTTGCAATTGACCTTTCTTGTCCGTGAAGATACGTCCTGATTTCTATCGGGACCATCTTTCCGTCATGCCCTGCAAATGCCCACTCCACCCATTCAAGATCAGATTTGGCTAGTAGCTTTTCGGCATCCTCCTCGGCAACTACGTTTACACCGTGGAAAGCTTCCACCCTCTCGCGAAAACTGAGGGAAAAGCGCACACGCACTTCTGGCTGCGTTCCGTAGCGTCCAAAATATGTCTCTGAAGGCACCATTGCGACTACGTCTAGAACGTTTAGAAGTGAGCTCTTGCCCGTATTGTTGGGTCCAGTTACAAGCGTCAAGCCACCTGGATTATTAGGCAAATGCAGATTGTCGTACGCCCTGAAATTTCTTGCCTCGATCTTCAGCAGCTGCACTTCTTGTTTCACCGATTCCAGTGAGAGATTTTGAATAAACCGAATTGCCGCACGAGGGTGGGCGACAGGTTTGGCGTAGCAGTCTTTTAATATCGTCCGATCACGCAACCGTCAACAGGGATTTGATGCGTCAGGCAGCAGTGTCGTCCACACACACCTCCTGAGTCCGATGACGCCGAACGGACTTGCGATACCCAAGCACCTGTGTCGGCATGACGTTCAGGTGCTCTGGACGACGCGCGGACGGTTCAAGGAGCCCGCTCCTCTCGTGCGACATGGTCCTCCCCCCCCTCAAAATGTTGACACTGCGTCGCCTCCAGCGCTGAAACCAGCCCCCCCCGTCTTTCTGCGTCGAACCATCGATCAGCCGGGAGCCATACGGGGAGCCAACTGACGCGTCCGGCAGCGGACGGACGCGAACTGCCACGGACAGTGGCGCCTTTCGCCCGCAGGTGAGGCAGGGCCCTTCAACCGCTCTGCCTGAGCCCTCGGTTAGCCCTGTCTTAACGGCACCATAAGGATCGCCTCCACCCGCTCCCAGCAGGCGATTTCGCGGTTTCCAGGGGCTAGCTTGCTGATCGCCCCCAGGCATCACAGGCACCCGCCGGATCCGTTTCGAGGAGTACCCCCATGCCCGCTCGCCACCAGGCAGCCGCCCGTATCGCCACCGTCGTCGCGGTCGGCGTCGCCCCGCTCGCGCTGACCGCGCTCGCCGCCGCTCCCGCCGTCGCCCACGGCTCGATGACGGACCCGGTGAGCCGGGTCGCGGGCTGCTTCGCGGAGGGTCCGGAGAACCCGAAGTCCGCCGCCTGCAAGGCGGCGGTCGCGGCCGGCGGCACACAGGCCCTCTACGACTGGAACGGCGTCAACATCGCCAACGCCGCCGGGAAGTCGAAGGAGATCATCCCCGACGGGAAGCTGTGCAGCGCCGGCAACGACAAGTTCAAGGGCCTCGACCTGGCCCGCGCCGACTGGCCCGCCACGCAGCTGACCTCGGGCAACCGCACCTTCCGCTACAAGGGGACCGCCCCGCACAAGGGGTCGTTCGAGCTGTACGTCACCAAGGACGGGTACGACCCGGCGAAGCCGCTGAAGTGGTCGGACCTGGAGTCGACGCCGTTCCTCAAGGTCACCGACCCGAAGCTGGAGAACGGCGACTACGTCTTCAGCGGGGTCGTCCCGGTCAAGTCGGGCCGCCACCTCATCTACTCGATCTGGCAGCGCTCCGATTCCCCCGAGGCCTTCTACACCTGCTCGGACGTCGTCTTCGGCGAGGGCGGCGCGGGTGCGGAGGCCTCCGCGGCCCCGGCCGCGTCGGCGCCGTCCGACGAGGACATCGCGGACGGTGCGGACGAGTCGTCCGTGGAGCACGGCGGGCACGGGGACGACGACCCCAAGACCCAGGCCTCGGTCACGGCCGCCGCGGGCACGAAGTCGGACCCGGACTCCGGGGCCGGGGCCGAGGAGACGGCCGGAGCCGCCGAGGCCGAGACCGAGCCCGGCTCCGGGAACGGTGCCGAACCCGCCGGTGCGTCGGCGAACCTCGCCGAGACCGGGGGGTCCGACTCGACCGCGTACCTCGCGGTGGGTGGGGCGGGGGCGCTGGCCCTCGGGGCGGCGGCGATGTTCGCGTCCGTCCGCCGGAGGGCTGCCGCCGGCAAGTAGGGATCGTAGGGGTTCGGCTGTACGGGAACTGCGGGTCCGGTTGTGGCTGGGCGCGCAGTTCCCCGCGCCCCTTACGGGGCTCGGGCTAGCTGACCGCCGACAGGCAGGTCGTGGGGGTGGCTCGGGACGGGTCCAGGGCGTTGGCGACCTCGTGGAAGGCGATGCGGTCGACGAGTCCGATCGCCGCGTGCTCGGAGAGGTCGAGCGCGCACAGGTCCTGGATCAGGATGTTGCGTACGTTCGGGCCGTCGAGGAACTGTGAGCGGTACGGCGTGACGACCTCGTCGTACCGGGTGGCGATGACCGTGTAGCGGACGCCCGGCACGGTGTCGCCGCCCGCGTTGAGCCGCGTGAGGAACGCGGAGCCGGCCACCTGGTCGGCCAGGGCCGGAGTGGCCGCCGAGAGCACCTCGCTCGCGCCGGGGAAGTGCGTGACCAGCTTGGCCAGTCCGTTCAGGGTGGTGCCGTGGTTGTCGGGGGCGATACCGACGAGGGCGTTCACCTTGGCGGCGCCGCCGAGGAACTTCAGGTAGTGGCGTGGCATCATGCCGCCCTGCGAGTGGCCGACGAGGTCCGCCTTGGCCGCCCCGGTAGCGGCGAGCACCTTGTCGACGAAGACCTTCAGCTGCTCCGCCGACTTGTCGATGGGACCGAGCCCGTGGACGAGCGGTACGCCGGGAAGCTGCCCGTAGTCGAGGGCGTAGACGCAGTAGTCGCGGCTGACCAGATAGGGCGCGAGGCCCAGCCAGTTGTCGACGGAGTTGGCGAAGGTGCCGTGGACGAGGACGACGGGGCGCGGGTGGGCGGCGGACGGCTTGCAGGAGTAGTCGTTCCAGCCTCTGCTGGTCGCGGTCGCGGCCCGGTCGGTGCCGGCGGCGGTGGCCGTGGTGGCGGGGACGATCGTGACCACCGCGGTCAGCAGCAGCGCCGACAGCGGTCTGAGCAGGTGCTTCCAGGGCAGCATCGGGTGATCTCCTTGCGGCTCAAGGGAGTGACGAGGCCATACGCCCTGTGATCCGGATCACGAGGATGCTGTTCTTTTTTCAAGTTACGGGCGAGTAGTAAATGTGTGAAGTTACGCGTCAGTAAAAACTTCCAGTGATAGCCGGGAGCACTGACACGTGCCGTTGAACCGTCACCAGGCGGGCCTGATGGGACCGTAGGGGGCAATGCGCAACAAATGATCGCGCAACGCCCGCACTTCACCCTCCCCGATTAGTTCGACCCACGACCGAACGCCCCAGGGCCCCGAAAGGGGCGCGGGGAACTGCGCGACAAGCCCCCACCGGCCCGCACCCGACACACTCCCCCGGCCCCCCCTGCGGAGCACAACGCGGCTACGCCGCAAGCGCCCCCGGCACCACCGCCCCCGCCCCGAACTTCTCCCGCACCCGGTGCGCCACCTCCTCAAGGCGCCGCACCTTCTCGTCCACGGGATCGAACGTGAGCTGGTGCGAGGCCTGGTCGGCGGGGTCGAGCCCCTCGGCCCGCAGAGCCACACCACGGACCCGGGCCCGCTGCAGGCCCAGCGCCTCGTACATGCGGTACGCGGCATCGGTGAGCGCGGAGGAGTGGGCGGTCGGCTCGGGGAGCTTCCGGCTGCGGGTGGTCAGCGATCGGTCGGCGTAGCGGACGGTGAGGGTGAGCGTGCGGCACACCTTCTCCAGGGCGCGCAGCCGCGAGCCCAGCTCCCCGGCGGCGGAGAGCAGCGCGCGCCGATGCTGCGCGGGGTCCAACTCGTCGCGCGGGAAGGGCCGTTCGGCGGCGAGCGACCGGGAGACGGCGTTCGGTACGACCCGGCCGCGGTCGATGCCCCGCGCCTTCTCGTGCAGTTCGCGGCCGGTACGGGCGGTGGTGAGCCGCTGCAGTGTGGACAGCGGCGCGGCGGCCACCTTGCCGATGCTGTCCAGTCCGTACTCGCACAGGGTGCGGGCGGTGGCCGTACCGACTCCCGGCAGCGCCCCGACGGGCCGTTCCGCCAGGAACTCCGTGAGGGCGAGGGGGCCTTCGGGGACCACCCGGATCTCCCCGGGGGCGGCCTCCCGCAGGGCCATCCGCGCGAACATCGGGCCGGGCCCCGCCCCGATCGCGCAGTCGACGCCGTGCCAGGCGAGCGCCCGTACCCGGATCAGCGAGGCCAGTTCCACGACGTCCCGCCGGAAGTACCGCTCGGCGCCCCGCAGATCGGCCAGCGCCCCGTCGGGCGGCAGCGCCTCGACGACGGGGGTGAACTCCTCCAACGTGCCGAGGAGCCCGGGCAGGGCGGCCTCGTACATCGGCGGCAGTTGGAAACGTACGCAGAGGATGGTCATCCCGCACTCCCCGGGCTCTGGTGCCACAGTTTCTTTCCGCTCGCGGGCCCCTCGCCCGCCGGGCGCAGATCGGCCCACGGATGCATTTCGTATCCCGTGGGCAACTGGATGCGACGGCCGCCCGTCGGATCCCCCGACCCCCGGGAACCGGCCCCGGCCCCGGACTCACCCCCGGGCGCCCCCTCGACCCCGCCCTCCGGCCCTCCCCGCGGCTCGGCCAGTCTCATCGCCACTCCCTCCAGCCCTTCCTCCTGCCGCAGTTCCGCCAGGTCGGCGAGGTTCCAGGCGGCCGCCCCGACGACGCTGAGGCTGCGCGGGCCGCGCCGCTGCACCACGCCGCGCACGAGCAGGAGCCAGGAGTGGAAGACGGTGTGCGCGCACGCGTCGTGGGAGTCGTCGAAGAAGGCGAGGTCGAGCAGGCCCGTACCGTCGTCCAGGGTGGTGAAGATGACCCGCTTTCCGGAGCGGATCGGGGGTGTCTGGGTGGCGGCCTTGGCGCCCGCGACCAGCACCGTCTCGCCGTGCTCGGCCGCCCGCAGCCGGCGTGCCGTGACGACGCCCAGCTCGTCCAGGAACGTCCGGTGATCGTCCATCAGATTGCGTGAGGCGTCCATGGAGAGCACGCCCAGTTCGGCACTGAGCCGTTCCGCCGAGGAGAGGTCGGGCAGCCCGGCCGACGCGGTCTGCTGGCCTCCGTTCAGCGGGAGTTGGGAACCTCCCGCACCGCCGGCGCCGCGTGCGCCCCGGTGCAGCTCGGTCAGGTGCAGTTGCAGATCACGGCGGTTGGCGCCGAAGGTGTCCAACGCGCCCACCTGCGCGAGCCGTCCGGCCAGCGGGCGGCTCGGCCGGGCCCGTTCCCAGAAGTCGAGCAGCGAGGCGTACGGCTGCCCCTGCTCGATCCGGGCCGCCTCGGCCTCGCTGATCCCGTGCACGTCGGAGAGCGCGAGCCGCACTCCCCAGGTCCCCTCCGAGTCCCGTACCCCTTCAGAGGATTCAGACACCAGTTCGATACTGTGTGCGACCGACGATCGGTTCACGTCCAACGGCAGGATCGGCACCCCCCGCCGTCGCGCGTCCGCGAGCAGCAGCCGCTTCGGGTACATCCCGGGATCGTGCGTGAGCAGCCCCGCGTAGAAGGCGGCCGGGTGGTGCGCCTTCAGCCACGCCGACTGATAGGTCGGCACGGCGAACGCGACCGCGTGCGCCTTGCAGAAGCCGTACGCCCCGAAGGCCTCGACGATCTCCCAGGTACGGGTGATCGTCTGCGCGTCGTACCCCCGCGAGGCCGCGTGCTGTGCGAACCAGAAGCGGATCCGCTCCTGCGACTCGGGGTCGGACAGCCCGCGCCGCACCCGGTCCGCCTCGCCCCGTCCGCAGCCGGTCATGATGTCGACGATGTCGATGACCTGCTCGTGGAAGACCACGACCCCGTACGTGCTCCGCAGCGGCTCCTCCAGATCCGGGTGCGGATAGCGGACCGGCGCGCGGCCGTGCCGTGCCTCGATGAACGGGCGCACCATGTCGGCCGCGACCGGTCCGGGGCGGAAGAGGGAGATGTCGACGACGAGGTCGTGGAAGGTCGCGGGCTGGAGCCTGCCGACCAGGTCCCGCTGCCCCGGCGACTCGATCTGGAAGCAGCCCAGCGTCTCCGTGGACCGGATGAGCCGGTACGTCCGCGGGTCGCCCTCCTCGACGGCGACGGCGTCCAGGTCGACCTCGTCGCCCGTCGCCCGTTTCACCTCGGCCACCGCGTGCGCCATCGCGGACTGCATCCGCACGCCCAGCACGTCGAGCTTGAGCAGCCCGAGGTCCTCGACGTCCTCCTTGTCGAACTGCGCCATGGGGAGCCCTTCGCCACTGGTCGGCACGACCGGCGTACGGGCGAGGAGCGAGGCGTCGGAGAGGAGGACCCCGCACGGGTGCATGGCGACTCCGCGCGGCAGGGCGTCCAGCGACTCCACCAGTTCCCACAACCGCCCGTACTTCGACCCTTTCCGCGCGGACTCCTCGGCCAGGGAACGGAGTTCGGGGAGTTCCGCCAGCGCGGCGCGGGCGTCGCGGGCGCGGATGTGCGGGAAGGACTTGGCGATACGGTCGATGTCGGCCGGGTCCATGGAGAGGGCCGCGCCGACGTCCCGTACCGCGTGACGCACCCGGTACGTCTCCGGCATCGCCACCGTCGCGACCCGCTCGGTGCCGAACCGGCCGATGATCGCGCGGTAGACCTCGATGCGGCGCGCGGACTCCACGTCGATGTCGATGTCGGGCAGGACCGCGCGGCGCTTGGACAGGAAGCGTTCCATCAGCAGTCCGTGTTCGACGGGGTCGGCGTGCGCGATGCCGATGAGGTGGTTGACGAGCGAGCCCGCCCCGGAGCCGCGCGCGGCGACCCGGATGCCCATCCCCTTCACGTCGTCCACGACCTGAGAGACCGTCAGGAAGTAGGAGGCGAAGTGGTGATGGGCGATGATGTCCAGCTCGCGGTGCATGCGCTCCCAGTACTCCCGCGCCCGGGAGGAGCGGTCGTACCCGAGGCGCGTCATCCCCGCCGCCGCCCGGGAGGCCAGTACGCGCTGCGCGGTGCGGCGCCCGGCGCCGACGAGGTGCGCCTCGGGGAAGTGCACCGCGCCGATCCCGAGGTCGTCCTCCGGGTCGACCCGGCACTCGTCGGCAGTGGCCCGGGTCTGTTCGAGCAGCCGGTGGGCGGTGTCGCGGCGGTAGCCGGCGGCCTCGACGATCCGTTCGGCGGCGGCGAGCATGGCCCCCTCGTCCTTGAGCCAGGCCTCTCCGCTGTCCAGCTCCTTGCGGGGGTCTACGGGGACCAGCCGGCGGGCGGCGTCCAGCACGTCGGCGACCGGGCCCATGCCGGGGTCGGCGTACCGGACGGCGTTGGTGAGCACCGGGCGCACCCGCTGCTCGGCGGCGAAGCCGACGGTACGGGCGGCAAGCCGCAGGGAGCCGGGTCCTGTGCCCTCGCGTCCGTGCCAGACCGCTTCCAGGCGCAGGGCGTCGCCGTACACCTCCCGCCAGGGTGCGAGCAGTGCCGCAGCCCGGTCGGGCCGTCCGGCGGTGAGCGCGCGGCCGACGTCGGAGGCCGGGCCGAGCAGCACGGTCAGCCCCTCGGCGTGGTTCTCCGCCCGGGGCAGCAGCGGCTGTCCCTCGCCCGCATGCGCCGCAGTAACGATCCTGCAGAGATCGGCCCAGCCCTTCGCGCCGTCCCGGGCGAGGAAGGTGACGCGGGGTGTCGACTCGTCGATGAAGGCGCCGCCCCGTACGGGAGTCCGGCGCCGCTCACCCCGTACGGACTCCACGGCAGCCCTTCCCGCGACCCCCGCGGGCCCTCCGGACACCCCCTTCCCGGACCCTCCGGCGGGCTCTTCGACCGCGAGGTCGACCCCGAACAGCGGGCGCACGCCCACGCCCTGCGCGGCACAGGCCTTCGCGAAGCGGACCGCGCCCGCGACGGTGTCCCGGTCGGTGAGCGCCAGCGCGTCCATGCCCCGCTCGACGGCGCGTTCGGCGAGGCGCTCCGGGTGGGATCCCCCGTACCGCAGGGAGTACCCGGAAGCGGTGTGCAGATGCGTGAAGCCGGACACGCGCACCTCCACCACCAGGGGCTTTCACCCGGCCATCGAACATTAGTTCCCAAGTTCCTCACCCCCACCATAGACCATTTCCGGACACCCGCATCGAACATCTGTACGACATCCGTTCGGACCCGTCCCACCTGCGCAAACGTCGCGATCCCCGGACCGTGGGGACATGTCACGGACAGCAGAGGCCCCGCCCAAGTCCTTCCTCGCCGAGGTCAAGGACGCGGTCACTCCGCGGGCCACCCTGCTCGTCGTCGGCGTGGTCGCCCTGCAGCTGCTCTTCATCGCCTCCTACGTGGGGGCACTGCACCACCCGAAGCCGAAGGACGTGGCGTTCGGGGTGGTCGCGCCGGGCGCCGCCGCCGAGCAGACGGTGGCCCGGCTGGAAAAACTGCCGGGCGGCCCCCTGAACCCCCGGGCGCTCGCCGACGAGGCGACGGCACGTGAGCGGATCGTGAACCGTGACATCGACGGCGCCCTGCTGGTCGACCCGAACGGCACCACCGACACCCTGCTGGTCGCCTCCGGCGGCGGCAAGGCCCTGTCGAACGCCCTGGTCTCCCTCACCACCGCGGTGGAGAAGGACCAGGGGCGCACGGTACGGACCGTCGACGTGGTCCCGGCCGACGCGCAGGACGCCAACGGGCTCACCCCGTTCTACCTGGTCGTCGGCTGGTGCGTGGGCGGCTATCTGTGCGCGTCGGCGCTGGCGATCAGTACGGGGGCGCGGCCGGCCAATCTGCGGCGCGCGGTGATCCGGCTCGCCGCGATGGCCCTGGTCGCGATCGTCGGCGGGCTCGGCGGGGCGGTCATCGTCGGACCGGTCCTGGGCGCCCTGCCGGGAAGCGTGGCCGCCCTCTGGGGACTCGGCGCGCTCATCACCTTCGCGGTGGGCGCCGCCACGTTGGCACTCCAGTGCGTCTTCGGGATCGTCGGCATCGGAGTGGCGGTGCTGCTGGTGGTGATCCTGGGCAACCCGAGCGCGGGCGGCGCGCTCCCCCCGCCGATGCTCCCCCCGTTCTGGAGAGCGATCGGCCCCGCCCTCCCCCCGGGCGCCGGAACCTGGGCGACCCGCTCGATCGCCTACTTCAAGTCCAACGACATCACCGCCTCCATGCTGATCCTGGCAGCATGGGCAGCCCTGGGCACAGCAATCACCCTGGCTGCAGGCTCACGTAACAGACAAGCTCAGCCCCGAGGCCTTTAGGGGCGCGGGGAACTGCGCGACCAGCCACAACGAACCCGCACCCTCCGAACGACCTAGGGGCGCGGGGAACTGCGCAATCTTTTAGCCGCGCCACACCGAACCCGCACCCTCCAGACAACCTCCAGGGGCGCGGGGAACTGCGCAATCACTGAGGCACACCCCCACCGAACCCGCACCCACGACACAACGCAGCGCAACGCAAAAGCCCCGCCCCCGCGCAAGCGGGACCGGGGCCTTCACACCACGGCGGAGCCGATCGTCAGCCGATCTGCGTACCCGTCGCGGACAACGCCTCGGTCACCGGCTGGAAGAACGTCTCCCCACCGGAGGTGCAGTCACCACTGCCACCGGACGTGAGTCCGACCGCGCTGCTCCCCGAGAACAGCGACCCACCGCTGTCCCCCGGCTCGGCGCAGACATCGGTCTGGATGAGCCCGTTGACGATGTCGCCGTTGCCGTAGTTCACGGTCGCGTCCAGACCGGTCACCGACCCGTCGTGCACCTGGGTCGTGGACCCGCTCCGGGTGACCTCCATACCGACGGTCGCCTCCGCGGCCCCCGATATCTCCTGAGCGGAACCGTTGTAGAGGTTCACCTCGCTCGGGTGCTCCACGTCCGCGGTGTACTTCACCAGGCCGTAGTCGTTGTCGGGGAAGCTGGAGTCCGCGTTCTCGCCGATCTCGGTACCGGAGGAGTCCGACCAGTTGGTGATCCCCTCGGTGCAGTGCCCGGCGGTGAGGAAGAACGGCTCGCCGCCCTTGACCACGTTGAAGCCGAGCGAGCAGCGGCCGCCGCTGCCGGTGATGGCGTCACCGCCGGCCACGAAGGTCTTGAACTCCCCCTTCGTCCGCTTGAGTTCGGTCGTGCCGCCGAGCCCGTCGACGACCTTGGTCAGCTTGGTCAGTTCGGCACCGGTGACCGTACGGTCCGCGGTGACGACGACCTTGTTGGTCGCGGGGTCGAGCGCCCACGAGGTGCCGGGGATGGTCGCGTCCTGCTTCAGCGTCGTACGGGCGCTCTTCAGGTCGGCGAGAGAGTTCTCGACGACTCTGGCCCTGGCGCCCGCCGACTCGACGGTCTCGGCCGCGGCCTGGTCGAGCACGTTCACGACGAGGCTCTTGGCCTTCGCGTCGTAATACGTTCCCGCCGCGTCGCCGCCGAGGTCCTTGCCGAGCGTCGAGGCGAGCTTTCCGGCCGCCGTGACCGAGAGGACCTTCAGCTCGGGGGTGGGCGCGTTCTCACTCGCGTTCGCACTCTGCAAGGTGACTCCACCCGCGACGAGTGCGGCGATGCCCGCGCCAACTGCGACTGCCCGTCGCCTGGGTATGCGTCGGTGCTTCAACTCGTGTCCTCCTGTGGGGGGTCGGACGCGGCGGTAGTGGGGACCATCGCGACCGAAAGGTGTGTGGCAATGGTGACGACTCGCAAAAAAAGCCGCGTCCATGCCAACGGACACCACCCACTATTCCGAGGCCGCACCGGGGCACACAAGGTCGACTTCAGGACGCGCGCACGACAACCGACGTGCGCCCCCGCACGGTTGACGCGCGTTGACAAGAACGCCGTCCCACCACGTCGATCCCCATTGCAAATACTACGAGCGAGTAACCAACGCCCCTCTGTGAGGTCTAGTCCTGTCCTGAATTCGACCCTCGGAAGTCCGGATCCAGCGGTGCCTCGACGGGCGGGAGTTGCTCCTGCATCGATTGCTGCCACTGGGTCAGCAACTTCTGCGCCTGAGCCGCCAGCTCCAGGGACCGGTCCAACGCGCGGTCCGAGCTCTGGCCCGAGGCCTGCTCCGAAGCCCCGCCCTCCCCGTCCGCCCCGGCTGCCCCGACCGCCCCGTCCAGTGCCTGCTGCGATTCGGACAGCTCCCGCGGTGACTGCTCAGCCTGCTCCGCCTGCGGCGGCTGCGGCGCCGGCCGGGACTGCACATGAGCCGTCCCCGGATGCGCCGGATGCGCCGGATGCGGGCCGTGCCCTGGCTGGGCTCGCTCCAGGAACCGCAGCAGCTCGACCGGGAAGGGCAGCACGAGCGTGGAGTTCTTCTCCGCCGCGACCGCCACCACGGTCTGCAGCAGCCGCAGCTGGAGCGCGGCGGGCTGCTCCGACATCACCCCGGCGGCCTCCGCCAGCTTCTTGGAGGCCTGCAGTTCGGCGTCCGCGTTGATGACCCGGGCCCGCCGCTCACGATCGGCCTCCGCCTGGCGCGCCATGGACCGCTTCATCGTCTCCGGCAGCGACACGTCCTTGATCTCGACCCGGTCGATGGAGACGCCCCACTCCACGGCCGGGCTGTCGATCATCAGCTCCAGGCCCTGGTTCAGCTTCTCGCGGTTGGAGAGCAGATCGTCCAGCTCGCTCTTGCCGATGATCGACCGCAGCGAGGTCTGCGCCATCTGCGAGACCGCGAACCGGTAGTCCTCGACCTTGATGACCGCGTCGGCGGCGGACACCACCTTGAAGTAGACGACGGCGTCCACCCTGACCGTGACGTTGTCCCGGGTGATCCCCTCCTGCGCGGGCACCGGCATCGTCACGATCTGCATATTGACCTTCTGCAGCCGGTCCACGAAGGGCATGATCATGGTGAAGCCCGGACCTCGTATCCCGGATCGCAGCCTTCCGAGCCGGAGCACCACTCCGCGCTCGTATTGTTTGACGACCCGGGCCGCGGCCATCCCGTACACCGCTCCGACGGACGCGAGTGCCACTCCCGCCGTCACCAGCTCCTCGACCATGACGACCCCCAGGGTCCGTAACGGGCGCAAAAGGTGTGTACTTCGACGGTAACTCCGGCGCTCGGACGAAGGGGAGATGGAGGACAGCGGTGCCTGGCGGGATACGGATGCGGGACGGACGGCGGCTGGCGTTCGAGGAATGGGGCGACCCTCAGGGCACGCCGGTGGTGCTGCTGCACGGCACTCCGGGCTGCCGGACCGGGGTGGTGCCGCAGGACCTGATCGAGGCGCGCCCCGAGGTGCGGTTCATCGCGTACGACCGCCCCGGGTACGGGGATTCCGACCGCGGCCCGGGACGCCGGGTGGCACAGGCGGCGCGGGACGTGGCGGCGCTGGCCGACGCCCTCGAACTGGGTCCGTTCGCGGTGCTGGGCCGGGCGGGCGGGGCCCCGCACGCGCTGGCCTGTGCGGCGCTGCTGCCGACCCGGGTACGGCGGGCCGCCGCGCTGGCGAGCCTCGCGCCGCCCTCCAGCGAGGGGCTGAACTGGTTCGAGGGGATGGCGGAGTCGAGCGTCGAGGAGTTCACCGGGGCGCTGACCGACCCCGTGGACTTCGCGGAGCGGCTCGCCTCGCGGGCCGCCGGGATCCGGACGGACCCGGCGCAGCTCCTCGCGTCGGTCCGGGACGGCCTCACCGATTCCGACCGGCGGATCGTCTCCACCCCGGCCGTGAGCGACATGCTGCTGCGCAACTACCGTGAGGCGCTGCACACTTCGGCGTACGGCTGGCTCGACGACAATCTCGCGCTGCTGAGCCACTGGGGCTTCGACCCGGCGCGTATCACCCGGCCCGTGCTGCTGTGGCACGGCGCCGAGGACACCTTCTCCCCGGTGGGCCATTTCGAGTGGCTGGCCCGTGCCATCCCCCGCGCCCGCCCCGTCCTGGACCCGAAGGGGGGCCACTTCTCGGCGCTGGAGGCCCTCCCCGACGTACTGGACTGGCTGTGCGCCACCCCGAGGACCGACGGCTGAACCGGACCGACAGCTGAACCGGACCGACGGCTGATCCGGCACGGGCCACCCGCAAGGACCCCGCTCGGCTCCCGGGCGGCCCGGCGTCGTTCGTGTGCGGCAAGGACGAACCCCCGCACCGCGAACGGTGTGCGGGGGCTCGTCTGCTGCTGGCTGCAGGTCAAGACCGTTCGGACAGATCCTACTTTGACGCGTACCGGTCAGTACACGCTGACGCCGTAGGCACTCAGGGCCTCGGTGACCGGCTGGAAGAACGTGGTGCCGCCGGAGGTGCAGTTGCCGCTGCCGCCGGAGGTCAGACCGTAGGCGACGCCGTTGCTGCCGTAGAGCGAACCGCCGGAGTCACCGGGCTCGGCGCAGACCGTGGTCTGGATCATGCCGTAGACGATGTCGCCGCCGCCGTAGTTGACGGTCGCGTTGAGGGCGGTGACCCGTCCGGTGCGCGTACCGGTGGTGGAACCGGTACGGATGACGTTGGTGCCCACCGCCGGGGTGGCCGCGCTGGTGATGTCCACGCTGCCGGCGGTCCCCGACTTGGTGACCGAGGTGTTGGTGTAGCGCACCAGCCCGTAGTCGTTGGTCGGGAAGCTGGACCCGGCCGTCGTGCCGAGGGTGGTCGTGTGCCCCGAGTTCGACCACCAGGTGCCGGCGCCGTCGGTGCAGTGACCGGCGGTCACGAAGTAGTCGACGCCCGAACTGCTGCGGACGTTGAAGCCCAGCGAACAGCGCCAGCTACTCGCATAGATGGCGTCGCCACCCTTGATCAGCTTGTTGATCTTGCCGGGGGTGCTCTTGATCTCCAGAGCCCCCGCGTTGGCGCCCGCGGCCTGCTTGATCTTCGCGATCTCCGCCTTCGAGACCGTGCTGTCGACCGTGACCAGGACCTTGCCGGTCTTGGCGTCGGTCGCCCAGGCGGTACCGGGCACATCGGCCTTGAGCACCGCGGAGTTGGCGCTCTTCAGCTGGGTGGTGCTGAACGTCGACGCGTCGTTCGCGTTCGCCGCGGGGACGGTGAACGCTGCCGCGGCCACGAGTCCGGTGCTCACGGCGATCAGCCGGGTCCGTCTCGCTATGCCACTACGGGGGGTGGTGCGCTTGGTCCTCACTGTTCGTTCCCTCCAAAGGGAAGTCGGGGGCCCGCGTGGGGTCGGGGCCCGTGAGGCGCACGCCAGAGGCAGAGTGTCCGGATTCCGGATACGCCGTGCCCCTGACAAGGCGCTGGGGGGAGTATTTGGCCGTGCACCCGAACGACGCAAGGGCGCCTTTCGGCCGTACGGCGTTCAACTTACGTATGTCCCACGGAAGTTGATCTCTTCGACGCGATGTGTGGGGTGCGTGCGGATCAGCCGGTGCGGATCACGGGTGCGGGTCGAACCGTGCAGGTCAGACGGGTCGGAGCGAATCAGATGGATCAGGCGGTGCGGATCGGGCGGTGCGCGTCACCGGAGCAGATTGCGCTCTCCGGCCGCAATCTCCGCGCCCAGAGTATTCCCCGGCGGCGGGAATGGGCAGATGAAGTGGTCCGCGAATGCGCACGGCGGGAGCAGGGCCCGGTTGAAGTCCACCGTCGTGCGCCCCCGCGCGTCGGGCGCCGCGGGCTTCAGGAACCGGAAGCGGTAACTTCCGTGCCCGCTGGTGGAGTCGGCGAAGACCGCCCACAGCGAGCCGTCCTCCTGGACCGTCACCTGCAGCGTCGACTCCCGGCCGTCCAGCGTGAAGGCGAGTTCCCCGCCGAGCCCGAGTCCCCGCTCACGCCCGTCGGCGTTCCCCACCCGCACGGTCCGCTTCCGCACGTACGGCGTGAAGCGCCCCGGCACCGACCAGCGCGGGTCGTACGAGGTGGCCTCGATGCCGCGGAACGCCTGCCGGGCAGGTGAGGCCGGGTCGAAGTCGCGTACACCCCAGACGCCCTCGCGTACGAGGACGACGAACCGGCGCTCCCCGTACGCGACCCGGGCGTCACCCGCCGGACCGAGATCCGCCACCAGCCTGACCTGCCCGTTCAGGGGCCGCCCGGCCACCCGGACGCCATCGGACTCCCCGGCCGTCAGCAGCACCGCGTCCCCGTCGACGGCCCAGCGGCCGGGCATGTCCGGAATTCGCCCCTCCGGATGATCTTCGATCCAGTGGGTCGCGCGGAGCGCCAGGGGCCCATGGGGCGCGGAGACCGTCGCGGTGCGCTGCTCGTGCCAGTGCTTCCAGTCCTCGGCCGCGTCCGTCGTCATGTGATCAACCCTTCCACACGGGTTCCGGCAACCCGAGGTGTGAGCGCAGTGTCCTGCCCGTGTAGTGCGTCCGGAACGCGCCACGCTCCTGCAGCAGCGGCACGACCCGGTCCACGAAGGCGTCCAGACCGCCCGGTGCCGGATGCGGTACGAGGACGAAACCGTCGGCCGCACCGGTTCGTACGGAGTCCTCCATCTCCGCGGCGACCGACTCCGGTGTGCCGACGAAGGACGGCCGGCCGTCCGGCGCCCCGAGCGCGGTGGCCCTCTCCCGTGCCTCGGCGGCCGTGTCGCCGAGCACGACGGTGACCTCGGCCATGATCTTCAGGTCCGCGTGGTCACGGCCGTACCCCGCGAGGCGTCCCTTCACCGCGGCGTGGTGCGCGCGGCCCGCCTCCGGGGTCCCGTACCGCGTGAGGATCACCTCGGCGGTGGACGCCGCGAACTCGCCTCCCTCCGGCGACTCGTCGCAGGGACGGATGACGACGGGGTGGCCCTGCGGGGAGCGCGGCACGGTGAACTCGCCCGCGATGTCGAAGTGCCGGCCGCGGTGCGCGAAGGGGCGCACGATGCCGTCCGGTGTCCACGAGTCCCACAACTCCCGCGACACGTCGACGAATTCGGCGGCGCGGGCGGGCGGGTCGGCGGAGGCCGGCACGTTCCAGGCGGCCCGCCCCGCGCTGAGGTGGTCCAGCGTGGCGAGCCTGCGGGCGAGTTCGTACGGCTCGTGGGAGGCCGTGTCGACCGTGGCGGCGAGCCCGATCCACTCGGTGCCGGCGACGAGCGCGTTCAGCACGGTGACCGGCTCGGGCGCGTGTCCGCCGTGCCCGGCCGGCGGCACCTCCCCGGCCAGGAGGAGGAAGTCGAACAGGCCCCGCTCGGCGGTGCGCGCGAGTCGCTCGAAGGACGCGAAGCCGGCCCCGGCGGTGGTGTCACCGCCTCCGGGAAGGTACGCGGCGAGGTGCACCTGCGTGCGGGAGGACTCCTGGGAGGGCTGCCCGGCGGGCGTCCGTACGGTCGTCATGACGTTCCCCCTGTCACGGCGTACCGATGGGCGGGTCGGCCGAGCCCCAGATGCTCGCGGAGCGTGCTGCCCGGGTAGAAGGTGCGGAGCAGCCCGCGGTGCTGAAGCAGTGCGGCCGTGCCGTTGACCAGGCGTTCCAGGTCCCGGCGCGGTTCGACAGGGGTGAGGTGGAAGCCGTCGGCGGCACCGGTCTCGTGCCAGGCGGCGATCAGTTCGGCGAGGTCGACGGGCCCGCCGCGGTACAGCGGGCCCTGCGCGGTCTGACGCGGGCCTCCCCCGCCGTGGCCCGGCTCGGCCGCGCGTTCGCCGTCACCGAGGTCGACGGTGAGTGCGGCGAGGACCCTCAGTTCGTCCGGGTCCCGGCCGTGGGCGAGCGCGGAGGCCTGCAACTCTGCCCGTACAGCGCCCACTTGGGCCGGGTTCGTGCCCTGGACCAGTGCCACGTCCGCGTACCGGGCGGCGGTCGCCCGGGCGTGCCGGTCCGTGGCGTCGACGACCCGCACCGGGTGGTGGCCGGGGTGCGGGCCCGCGCGGTCGGCGCTGTCCCACAGCCGGGCGGCCACCTCGGCGACCTGGCCCGCCTCGTGCCACAGCGCGTCGACGGGCGCCGCGTGCCGACGACCGAAGAGGCGGGCCTCGCCCTCGGTGGTCGACACGTCGATACACCAGCCCGCCCGGCCGCGGCTCACCCAGTCGAGGGTCGCCACGGCGGCCTGGACCTGGAACGGCTCGGTGTGGGTGGTGGTGACGGTCGGCACCAGACCGATGCGGGTCGTGGCGGGCGCGACCCGCGCCAGCACGGCGAGCGCGTCGAACCCGGGCCGCGCGAAGCTGTCGCCCAGGGTCACGAAGTCGAATCCGCCGCTCTCCGCGAGCCGCGTCAGCTCGACGTGGACCGCGACGTCGTCGTGGGCCGCCGTCCGGTCGACGGCCGCGGCCAGGTGCAGAAGCCCCCGGCCGTTCGGTGGGGTCATGGGAGGGAGAACCTTTCTGGAGGCCCCGTGCCGCCGCCGCGACGGGCGGCGGCACGGGGCATGGGTGGAAGGGTCCGTAGGCGCGACGGACCAGAGGCGGAACGGTTCCGGCGTCAGATCTTCGGCAGGCCCGGCGGGTTGATCTCCGACTTCGGGACGGCCTCGCTCGACAGGCCCCAGCGCTTGAGCACCTTCGCGTAACTGCCGTCCTCGATCACGTGGTTGACGGCGGCGGCGTACGCGTCGACGAGTCCGCTGCCCTTCTTCGTGGTCGCGGCGATCTTGCCCTGGAGGTCGTCACCGGCGCCCGAGAGCGTGCCGACGATCTCCGACTGCCCGGCGCTGGAAACGTGGTAGGCGGCGGACGGGCTCGGGCCGAGATAGGCGTCGATACGGCCCGACTGGAGCGCCAGGTAGTAGTCGGTGTCCTTCTGGAAGTACTTGATGGTGACGGCCTTGCGGCCCGCCTTCTCGTTCTGTTTGCTCCAGTCGACGAGGATCTTCTCCTGGTTGGTGCCGGAGGCGACGGCGATCGTCCGGCCCGCCACGTCCTCGGGCCCGTCGACCTTCCAGCCGCTGCCCTTCTTCGCCTCGAACGCGATGTTGTCGAGCCGGTAGGTGGCGAAGTCGTATTTCTCCTTGCGCTCCTCGGTCACGGTGACGTTCGAGAAGACGGCGTCGAACTTGCCGCTGTCCAGGCCGACGAAGAGGTTCTCCCAGGAGACCTCGTCGTTGTCGAGCTTCAGGCCGAGGGTGTCGGCGACGAGGGTGGCGAGGTCGATCTCGGAGCCGATTCTCGTCTTGTCGTCGGTCGCGTAGAAGCCGAGTGGCGGCGAGGCGTCGGCGCTCTGGCCGAGCTTCAGCGTGCCGCGCTCGCGGATCGCCGCCGGGACGAGCGCGGCGATCTCGTCGGCCTTCTTGCCGCGGATCCGGTTCTGGTCGGGGCCGATGTTGACGTCGCCGACCTTCTTCGTGCCGGACGAGCCCGCCCCGGTCGCCGCGTCGCTGTCACCGCCGCAGGCGCTGAGCAGCGGGGCGACGACGAGGGCTGCGACGGAGGCGGCGAGGGTGCGTCGGGATATCACGGTGAACTCCTGTGCTGGAAAGGGACGGTGGACGGATACGGCCTCGGCCGGAACGCCGTTCCGAGAGCCGGTCGGGGTCTCAGAGGACCTTGGAGAGAAAGGCGCGGGTGCGCTCGTGCTTCGGCGCGTCGAGTACGTCGCCGGGGGCGCCCTGTTCGACGATGCGGCCGTCGTCCATGAAGACGACGGTGTCCGCGACCTCACGGGCGAAGCCGATCTCGTGCGTGACGACGATCATCGTGGTGCCCTGGTGGGCCAGGTCCTTGATGACGTCGAGGACCTCGCCGACCAGCTCGGGGTCGAGCGCGGACGTCGGCTCGTCGAAGAGGAGCAGCCTCGGTTCCAGGGCGAGCGCGCGGGCGATGGCCACCCGCTGCTGCTGCCCGCCGGACAGCTGCTTCGGGTAGGCGTCGGCCTTGTCGGCGAGCCCGACCCGGTCGAGCAGCCTGCGCGCCGCCTCGGTGACCTCCTTGCGGGACCGCTTCAGCGCGGAGACCGGGGCCTCGACGATGTTGTCCAGGACCGTGAGGTGCGGGAAGAGGTTGAAGTTCTGGAAGACGAACCCGATCCGGGTGCGCTGCTTGAGGATCTCGCGCTCGCGCAGTTCGTAGAGCTTGTCGCCGGAGCGCCGGTAGCCGACCAGCGAGCCGTCCACGCTGATCCAGCCCTGGTCGACCTTCTCCAGGTGGTTGATGGTGCGCAGCAGGGTGGACTTGCCGGAGCCGGAGGGGCCGAGGATGACGGTGACCTCGCCGGTGCGCACCTCCAGGTCGACGCCCTTGAGCACCTCCAGCGAACCGAAGCTCTTGTGGACGGCCCTGACGTCGACCATGGGCGCGGCCGGCGTATCGGCCGTGCCGTCGGTGTCGGCGGCGGGGGTGGTGGGCGCGCTCATCGGGTGCTTCCCTTCGCGAAGTGCCGTTCGACGTAGTGCTGGAGGACGGAGAGCGCGGTGGTCAGGAGGATGTACCAGGCGGTGGCGACCATGAGCAGCGGTACGACCCGGCCGTTGCGTCCGTAGATGACCTGGACCTGGTAGAAGAGTTCGCCGATCGCCATGACGGAGACGATCGAGGTGCCCTTGAAGAGGGAGATCACCTCGTTGGCGGCGTTCGGCAGGATGGAGCGCATCGCCTGTGGCAGCACGATCCGGCGGATCTGCCTGAGGCGGGGGATGCCGAGGGCCGCGGCGGCCTCCAACTGGCCGCTGTCGACGGCCAGTACGCCACCGCGCACGATCTCGGCGGCGTACGCGGCCTGGTGCAGGGCGAGTCCGAGGACGGCCGCGCTCATCGCGCCGACCAGGCCCATCGTGTCGAAGGTGAAGAAGCCGGGTCCGAAGGGGATGCCGAACTTCAACTCCTTGTAGAGATAGGCGAGGTTGAACCAGAAGAGCAGCTGCACGATCAGCGGTATGGACCGGAACGCCCAGATGTACGCGAAGGAGACGGCCTTCAGGAACGGGCTGTCGGAGAGCCGCATGAAGGCGAGGACGATCCCGAGGGCGAAGCCCAACGCCGTTCCGTAGGCGGTGAGTTGAAGGGTCACCCAGACCGCCTTGAGGATCACCTCGGCGGTGAAGAACTCGGCGAACACCTCCCATTCCCAGCCGGGGTTGGTGGCGAGCCCGTGGGCGAACTGGGCGAGCAGCACGGCGGTCACGATCACGGCGGCCCAGCGCCAGGGGTGCCGCACGGGCACCACCTTGAGCGCGCCGTAGTCCTCGGGCTCGGCCGGCGCCTTGACGATGGGTGGATCACTGGTCAGCGACATGGGGTCCTCGGGGCGGAAGGAGGGAACGGGGTGCGCGGTGCGGGCGCGGAATGCGGGTGCGGTGCGGCGCCCGCGGCTGCGGGGCGCTGGTTACGCGGCGGTGGCGCGACAGGAGAGGTCGCGCAGGAACGCCAGCGCGGCCCGCGCGGTGGCGTCGTTCTGCCGGAAGGCGGGCCCGCCGGTACGGGGCCGGGTGAACGCGCCGGAACCGCGGGCGTCGGTGTGCGGGCCGAGCGCGAAGCGCCGTGGGTGCGGGGCGCCGGACCGGTCGAGGACGCGTCCGTCGGCGGGGTCGACGGCGAGCAGGCCCTCGGGCGTGGCGGCGGCCCCTTCGGCGTACAGCTCGCGCAGCAGGGTGTCCCGGGTCCGCTCGACGGTGGGGTGCGGCAGTCGTGCCTCGACGAGTGCGCGGGCCTCGACGTACCGGCCGGGCACGGTGGTGCTCGTGGCGCGGAAGACTCCGTCCGCGGCCGTCACGGTCGTCCCGGCGCCGAGGAAGTTCAGCACGCCCGCCCGTGACAGGGCGAGCATCTGCCGCAGCCTGGGTCCGGGCGGCCCCGAGGCGAGGTAGCTGAAGAAGCCGTGCCACCAGGGCCCGATGTCGCCGAGCCGCACCAACTGCCCGTAGACGGACAGGAGTCCGAGGAAGACCGCGAGGTCGGGGCTGTGCGC
Source organism: Streptomyces liliiviolaceus (assembly GCF_018070025.1). Lineage (NCBI taxonomy): Bacteria > Bacillati > Actinomycetota > Actinomycetes > Kitasatosporales > Streptomycetaceae > Streptomyces > Streptomyces liliiviolaceus. The sequence continues at coordinate 4,140,627 of NZ_JAGPYQ010000001.1, read as the reverse complement.
GGGATCGTGCCGCCGGGCGAGGTCCCCTTCGATGTGGGCGCGCAGACCGTCCTGGAGCGCGTCGTACGAGGGACGGCGTACGCCGTCCAGGGGGTGGTCGAGCGCGGTCAGGTCCAGCCGGTCGGCGGGGTCGGGCACGGCGGCGGCGACCAGCGCCCGCAGTTCGGCGCGCCCCGCGCCGTCGACGGCGGAGTACTTCTCGTACCGCTGCTCGAAGTCGGTCCAGGGCATGGCCGTGCGCTCGGGGTGGGCCGTGAACAGCCGGTGGTAGTGGGCGAAGCCCAGTTCCCTCTCGACCAGCGGCCACACGTCCCGCCGGAAGTCGAACCCACCGGGGCGCGCCAGCAGTTCGTCCACCTCGCCGGGTCCGAAGAACCGTGGCAGCGGCGGGCGTTCACCGGTCCAGTCGTAGCCGATCTTCGAGTGGTACGGGACCCCGCGCCGCGACCCGACGTGCAGCACGGGCTCGCGCCCGGACGCCCGGTACGTCAACTCCCCGTCCGGACCGCTCTCGTAGCGGCCCCCGCGGCCTTCCGTGAGCAGGACCATGAGGTCGACGAAGGCGAGCCCGAAGCCGCGGACGAGCACCGGTTCGCCGGGGGCGAGGGCGGACAGGTCGCTGTCGGCGGTGAAGTCGGGCGGCAGATGGACGAGGCCGTGGGCACGGGCGTACGCGGCCAACTCGCGCTGTTCCTGGTCGAGTTCCGCGTCGAGATGGCCGAGCGTGAGGACGACGAGGTCGGCGAGGAGCGGACGCGGCCGGCCCTCCAGCCACACCTGCTGGCGGCCCTCGGCCGGACCGCCGATCCGTACGGCGCGGTGGGGGTGGTGACGGACCCGGATGCCCGGCGGGAGGGCGGCGACAGTCCGCTCGTACACCCAGCGCAGATAGGCGCCCTGCCGCTGCCGGTCCGCGAAATGGCGTCCGTCCAGCTCGGCCCACTCGTGCAGGGTGGGGCCCTCCCGTACGGGTCCGGCCATGTCCACGGTGTCGTCGGTGAACATGGTGACGTCCTGGGCCTGCGAGTTCATCCACAGCAGCGGCGGCTGCTCCTCGCGCCAGATGCGTCCGCCGCCCGGCGGATACGGGTCGACGAGATGCACGTCGAGCCCCGAATCGGCGTACAGCTCGGGCGCGTTGGCGGCGATCCGCTCCAGGAGTCCGGTCCCGCGCGGGCCCGCGCCCACGATCACCAGCGACGGGCGCACCCCGCCCGCCCCGCTCATCGCGCGCGCTCCGAACCGCGTCCGTAGTGCCGCTCGACGTAGTACTGGCCGACGCTGAGCACGGAGGTGACGATGATGTACCAGAGCGTGGCCACCATCAGGAGCGGGATGACCTGGTAGGTGCGGTGGTAGACGAGCTGCACGGAGTAGAGCAGGTCCTGCACGGCGATCACGCTGATGATCGAGGTGCCCTTGAGCGTCCCGATCAGCATGTTCCCGGCCGGCGGCACGATGGAGCGCATGGCCTGCGGCAGCACGATCCTCCACCAGCGGCGCCACCGGCTCAGCCCGAGCGCCTCGGCGGCCTCGATCTGGCCGCGGTCCACCGAGAGGATGCCGCCGCGGACGACCTCGGCGGCGTACGCGGCCTCGTGCAGGGTGAGGCCGATGATCGCGACCGTGACCGGGCCGAGCAGGTTCACCGTCTTGACGCCGAAGAGCGTCGGGTAGAGCGCCCCGATGTTGAACCAGAACAGCAGCTGCACCAGGATCGGCATCGACCTGAAGAGCCAGACGTAACCCCAACTCACCGCGCGCAGCACGGGGTTGCCGGACAGCCGGCCCGCGGCGAGCAGGGCGCCGAGGGCGAACCCGAGCGCCATGACGAGCCCGGTCAGCCACAGGGTGAGGCCGAGGCCGCGCAGGACCGAGGCCGAGGTGAAGTAGTCGCCGACCACGTCCCACTGGAACGCCTCGTTGCGTGCGACGGAGTTGACGGCGAGCCCGAGCAGGATCAGGACGAGGCCCGCGGCGGTCCACTGGCCGGTCCGGCGCCGGGGGACGATGCGCGAGGGCACCGCGTCTTCCGGTGCGGCCACCTTGGTGAGGGTGTGCGAGGACATGCGAAGGCTCCGTGATGCGTCGAGTCGAGTCGAACACGGGTGGTGCCTTCACACGGATCACGGCCAAGCCCCTCAGCAGGACCGTCCGTTGAGAGTACGGGGGCGTTTCCCCGGGCTGTCAAGGCTGTCCACACTGTGAGCGGTACGTCTCACGTCAGTTGACGCGCAAACGAATGCCTGTTCCACTTGTGCGCATGTATTCGCAGCAGTGGCTGGTCACGCGCTCCCACATCGACTTCGGTCGAGTGTGGTCCTCGTCCTGTTGAGCTGACCCCCTGCGCGCCCGGGCCCTTCCAGGGCGGGCGCCTTCTTCGTTTCTCCACCCCCAGCATGGCCTTCACACGCGTACCCCTCCCCCTCGCGCTTTCGCACTGAGTGCCCTTTCACGCGCTTCCTGCCCTTTCATGCTCTTTTCGCGTTTCCTCACCGCGCGCCGCCCAGTCCCGCGCTCTGCTTCCAGGAGACCGCTCCATGCGTACGTTCACGCGTGCCCGCACCGACCGTGCCCGCAATCCGCTCTTGCTGCCGTTCGCCCTGATCACCTCCGCGACCCTGCTGCTCACCGCGTGCGGTTCGGGCGGGGACGACGGCGCGGCGGGCGGCACCGCCCAGGCCGCCGCCGGCAAGAGCGACGAGATCCCCACCACGGACGTCGTCTCCGCCGTCGAGAAGAACGCCGCCGCCGCGAAACTGCTGCCCGCCGGCACCGACTCGCTCACCCTCGCCGTCAGCGTCGGCGGCTCGCCGCCCGGCACCAACTACCTGGCGGACGGCAAGACCCTCGCGGGCCAGGACGTCGACTTCGCGGACGCCGTCGCGAAGACGCTCGGCGTCCGGCTCAAGCGCGAGGCCGCGAGCTTCGAGGCGATTCTCCCTGCCCTGGACAGCGGCAAGTACGACGTCGGGGTCGGTAACTTCGGTGTCACCGACGAGCGCCGCGAGACCATCGACTTCGTCACCTACATCAACGACGGCCAGGGGTTCGCGACCCGCGAGGACAGCGACCTGGACAAGGTCACCGACCTCGCCCAGCTGTGCGGGCTGAACGTGGCGACCGGGGCGGGGACCACGTTCGAGGCCACGCTGGAGGAGCAGAAGCATGTGTGCTCCGACGCGGGCGAGAAGGCGTACAAGGTGCAGACGTACAGCGAGCAGGGTGCTCTGTGGTCCTCGCTCCAGCAGGAGCGCAGCGATGTGGTGATGAGCACGATCAACGGGCTTCGCTATGCCGTCTCGCGGCAGGAGGGGCTGAAGTTCCTGAACGAGTTCCATCGGCTGGATGTGGGGTTCGCGTTCAAGAAGGGGACGGAGTTGGCGCCGGCGGTTCGGGCGGCCGTGAACGAGCTGATCTCGGACGGTACGTACGCGAGGATTCTCAAGAAGTGGGGTACGACGGGCTCGGCGATCGAGAAATCGCAGATCTCCCCACCGGAAATCAAGGACTGACCCACCGAGATTCCCGCCCCCGCCGCCCCTACCCGTTCCCGTCCACACATGGGGGCTCCGCCCCCTCGCCCCCTTTTGCGCAGTTCCCCGCGCCCCTAGGTGCCTCGTGGGCAGCCGGGATGAAAGGCAGGGGCGCAGCCCCGCCTTTCAGGGGCGCGGGGAACTGCGCGGCCAGCCACAGCGCACCCGACAACGCACCCCCGCCCGCCGCAAGGAACTTGTCAGCAACTGCAGTCGCACCCACACCCGTCACAACAGCAATCGCACCCGTCACAGCAGTCGCAGCACCCGTCGCAGCCATCGCATCCGTCAGAGCAGTCGCACCGCTGGCAGAACCCCGGCTTCTGCTCCCGCGACCACGGATCGTGGTACTCCCCGCAGCACATCTGGCACGTACAGGCCAGCCCCACCCACACCGCGCACCCCGCGAGCAGCCCCCGCCGGTCGCGCCGCGGAGGCTCGGGCGGTGGCGGCGGGCCGCCCGGACCGGACGGCGCGTACGGGTTGCCGTACGCGGTGCCGTGCGAAGCGCCGTGCGCGCAGGACGCCGTCCCGAACGCCCGGTCCACCGAGTTCCGCAGCTCGTGCACGAGCAGCACATGCGCGAGCTTCGCGTCCGTGAACTCCACGTCACGCAGCGCGAGCCGCATCCCGTGCAGCGCGTCGTCGGCGAGCCGCCGGGCCTCCGCCAGGGACGCCCCCGTCGCGGTGAGCGGGTTCCAGGCACCGGCGGCGGCGTCGGCCGCCCGGTCCTCCACCGCGTCCAGCAGATGGGCGAGCCGCCCGAAGAGCCGCCCGGCCTCGGCGAGCGGCGCCGCGTTGCCGGGCCGGCCCGCCAGGACCGCGGTGTGCGCGAAGGCCGCCGCGGTCGCGGACTCGGTCGGCTCGGTGACGGTCAGCAGCGGCGTGCCGGGCCCGGCGAGCGTCTCGATGCCGACCTGCCGGTCCACCGCGTCGACCAGCACCGCCGTGTCGAACCCGACGGCCGAGCCGGTCCTGGCGCCCGCCCGGCTCCAGTTCGTGGCAACGCGGCGCGCCGCGAGCGCCACCGGGCGGCGCGCCAGCAGCCCGTCCCCGTCGGCCATGTGATCGCGCATCTTCGCCGAGGCGAGCACCAGCGAAACGGCCGCGGCGAGCCGTGCGCCCTCACCCTGAGCTACCGACGCGCTCCGCATTCCGCGCAATGGACACGGCCCGGCGGTACGCCGCCACTCCTTTCCCGGTGCGGCCTGAGCCTCCGTCAGAACCGAGATCAGCAAGCCGTCGTAGTTCGTGACGACCCGCGCGAACTGCCCGTGATCTCCGCGCAGCGCGAGGCAAAGCCCGCACAAATGCGCCATCCATTGGGTTTTGAGGTTCTCTCCCAGCCGATGCCGGCAGGGCCTGACGATTCCGAACACGACGTTCCCCCGTGGTGTGTACGACGTTGAGCTGCGGCGTCGTGGCGACGGCTCGTTCACCCGTACGCTCCAGCCGTCACCCGTCCGCCGCGAAGAATCATATTTCACTCTCAGTCAGCAGCGGTGTAGCGCAGGACCCTTGGGGTACGCGGGCTCTCGACGAATTGGCTGTGCACCAGTACCGTCACGAAACCCCAGCGCGGCGTCTATCCCCTTGGCGCGACATCCGCATCATGCACGACCATGGGGATGCGGAAAGAGAGAAGACCGCTGTGAGAGGAGGCGTCCATGGGATCGGTGCGCAAGGCGAGTGCCTGGCTTGGCCTCGTCGACGACAACGATGACGAGCGTTACTACGACGACGACTACGCCGAGGGATCCGAGACCGGGAGCCGGGAGGTCTGGGTCACGGATCCTCGGGTCAAGGTGGCATCGGAGGCCGCCGAGGAGAAGGGCCGACGGATCGGCACGGTCACCCCGGACAGCTTCCGGGACGCCCGTGGCATCGGTGAACTCTTCCGCGACGGCGTGCCCGTCATCATGAACCTCACGGCCATGGAGCCCGCCGACGCCAAGCGCGTCGTCGACTTCGCGGCCGGCCTGATCTTCGGCCTGCGCGGCTCGATCGAGCGCGTGTCGAACCGGGTCTTCCTGCTGACCCCCGCCGACACCGAGATCGTCAGCGGGGAGCCCGCCGCCCGCCGTGTGGACGGCTTCTTCAACCAGAGCTAGGCAAGGCCGCTCACCGGACCCGCCTCCGGGCGCCGCGGTGGGACGTCCCCACGGGCTTCCTGCGGGATCCCCCTCGGGGTCCTACCGGAACGCGTCGAGACCGGTGAGCGCCTTGCCCAGTACCAGTTGATGCATCTCGACGGTGCCTTCGTAGGTCAGCACCGATTCGAGGTTCGTCGCGTGGCGCATGACGGGGTATTCGAGCGAGATCCCGTTGGCACCGAGGATCGTCCGTGCCGTGCGGCAGATGTCGATCGCCTCCCGCACGTTGTTGAGCTTGCCGAAACTGACCTGCTCGGGACGGAGCCGTCCCGCGTCCATCCGCCGGCCCAGGTGGTGGGCCAGCAGAATCCCCTTGTGCAGTTCGACCGCCATGTCGGCGAGCTTGGCCTGGGTGAGCTGGAATCCGCCGATGGGCCGCCCGAACTGCTCACGCGTCCTCGCGTACTCCACCGCCGCCTCGAAACTCGCCCGCGCGGCGCCCATCGAGCCCCACACGATCCCGTACCGGGCGTGGGACAGACAGCTGAGCGGGCCCTTCAGTCCGGTGACCTCCGGCAGTACGGCGTCGGCGGGCAGCCGCACCTCGTCCAGGACCAGCTCGCTGGTGACCGACGCCCGCAGTGACCACTTGTGCTTGATCTCCGGCGCGGAGAACCCGGGGCGGTCGGTCGGCACGACGAACCCGCGGATGCCGTCGTCGGTCTGCGCCCACACGACGGCGACGCCCGCCACGGACCCGTTGGTGATCCACATCTTGCGTCCGGTGAGGACCCAGTCGCCGCCGTCCCGCTTGGCGTACGTCCGCATGCCCGCGGGGTCGGACCCGTGGTCGGGCTCGGTCAGCCCGAAGCAGCCGATGACCTCGCCGGCGGCCATGCGCGGCAGCCAGGTCTGCTTCTGCTCCTCGCTGCCGAACCGGTGGATGGCGTACATCGCGAGCGAGCCCTGCACGGAGACGAGCGAGCGGATTCCGGAGTCGGCGGCCTCCAGTTCCAGACAGGCGAGGCCGTACTGCACGGCGGAGGCGCCGGCGCAGCCGTAGCCGTCGAGCGACATCCCGAGGGCGCCGATCTCGCCCAGCTCGCGCGCCAGTTCGCGGATGCCGGGCAGCTCCCCCTGCTCGTACCACTCGGCGACGTACGGCAGCACCCGATCCGCGGCCCAGGCCCGCACGGTGTCCCTGACCGCCAGATCCTCCGCGCTCAGCAGGTCGTCGACCCCCAGCGGATCGGCGGGGTCGAACGGCGGCAACTTCGAGGAAGCGGACATGGGAGCCTCCGACACGTAAAACTAGCAGTGGTAACTACGGACGATCCTCGACGTTACGACGAGGTACGGCGCACGTCCAGGATCGCCGGAAGGCTCTCGACCCGGTACGGCCCGCGGGCGCCGACGGCGGGAATGCCCCACGGGAAACCCGCACGGTGCAAGCCCCCCTCCACGGGCTGTGCGAGCGGGAAAGGCATGGGCGCGAGCCACGACGCACGGTCAGCGAACGGACTCGACCCGCACGGGCGCACCGGACCCCTCCCGAGGCCCCGGCACCTCCGCCCGAGAGGGCTCAACGCACTCCATCGCCCGCGGCAACCGCAACGCCATCACCGCCCCCAGCAACAACAGCCCCGCGCTGACCAGCAAGGTCACATGCAGTCCGTGCACGAACGCATGCCGCGCGGCGGACCGCAGCGCCTCCCCCGACCCCCCACCGAGCCGCGCGGCGACCTCGTACGCCTCCCCCAGCGAATGCCCCGCCGCGGCCGCGTCCCGGGGAGGCACCCCGGAGACGGACGCCAGCCCGGGCGCGTACGCCGCGTTCATCACGCTCCCGAGAAGCGCGATGCCGATCCCGGCCCCGAGTTGGTACGACGTCTCGCCGATCGCCGCCGCCCCACCCGCCTGCTCCGGCGGAGCCTCGCTCAGCATCGACTCGTACGCGCCGAAGAGCGTGACCTCCAGGCCGAAGCCGAGCATCACGAACCCGGTCAGCAGCAGCGGCGCGTTGTCCTCGCCGCCCATCGCCGTCAGGGTGACGACCGCGGCGGCGGTGAGGCAGAAGCCGGAGCACACCATGGTCCGCGGCCCGAAGCGCTGCAGCAGCTTCGCCCCGGCGAGCCCCGCGGCCATCGCGGCGACGGTGAGCGGCAGGAGCCGCAGCCCGGTCTCCAGCGGGGAGAGTTTCAGGACGAGCTGGAGATACTGCGCGGCGATCAGTTCGAGTCCGACCAGCGCGAGCATCGCCAGCACGATGCAGCCGACGGAGGTGCTGAAGGCGGGCCGGGCGAACATCGTGAGGTCGACCAGCGGATGCCGGCGCCGCCGCTGCCGCCGTACGAAGCCGACGAGGAGGCCGGCCCCCAGCATCAGCGGCACCGCGGTGAACAGGCTCAGCGGGTTGTCCCCACCGCCGAGCCGCTTCACGCCGAGGACGACGCCGAAGAGGCCGGCCGCGGCCATCAGCGCGCCGACGACGTCCCACGGCCCGTCGCGCTCGCCCTTCGACTCGGGCAGCAGGAGCCGGCCGACGGGCAGGCTGACGAGCATCAACGGGATGTTGATGAGGAAGACCGAGCCCCACCAGAAGTGCTCCAGGAGGAATCCGCCGAGGAGCGGTCCGACGGCCGCGCCCACCGCGGCGACGGCGCTCCAGACGCCGATGGCGAGGGCCCGCTCGCGCCGGGCGGGGAAGACCTGCCGCAGGATGGACAGCGTCGCGGGCATGATCATCGCGCCGCCGACGCCGAGCAGGGCGCGCGCCGCGATCAGCACCTGCGCGCTGTCGGCGAGGGCTGCGACGGCGGAGGCGACGCCGAAGAGCGCGTAGCCGAGGAGGAGGACGCGTCTGCGGCCGATCCGGTCGCCCAGGGTGCCGAAGAGGATGAGGAGCGAGGCGCAGACGAGCGGGTAGATGTCGACGATCCACAGCAGCTCTATCGCGCCGGGCGTGAGGTCCTCGGTGACGGCGGGCACGGCGACGTGGAGCACGGTGGCGTCGACGGCGACCAGGAGCAGGCTGACGCACAGCACCACGAGGACGACCCAGCGGTTTGCACCGGCCCCGGTCTCCCGACGGCGACGCGCGGCAGCCGTGGTCGTCCCGGACATGTACGTACCTCCCAGATGTTCCCTCGCGTTCGGCGATCCGCTGGGTGGGGACTCCCTGCGGCTGCGGCTCGGGAGGAGCGGTGTCCCGGCCCACGCAACAAAGGCGAGTGGGACGTCAGAGTACGCGAGTTCCTCCCGGCGTCGGGTGGCGGACCTCTCACGTTCTCCTGGGACACGTGTGGCGTGCGCCACGCCGCCGCCCGCCCGTCTCGTGTCCGGGCGCGCCCCCCGCCAGGGTCCGCGGTTGCGGGCCCCCTCGATAATCGAGCCCGTGACCGATCTTGAGACGCCCGCCGCGCCGCCCCGTCCGGGGCCGTCCTGGCGCCGCGCCGCGCCCGCGCTCCTCGGGTACGCGGCGGTGCGCGCGCTCGGCCTGGTGGTGCTCGCGGTGTGGAGCGCCACCCGGGACGAGAGCGCGCTGCGGCTGCTCTCGTCCCGCTGGGACTCCCTCTGGTACTCGCGGGTCGCCGAGCTGGGTTACGGCTACGAGGTGCGCCTGCCCAACGGGGACGTCCACTCGAACCTCGCGTTCTTCCCGCTGCTGCCCTGGCTGGAGCGGGCCGTGTCGGCGGTGTCCCCTCTCTCCCCCGCGCACGCGGGCCTGCTGGTGAGCTGGCTCGCCTCGCTCGCGGCGGCCTGGGGGATCTTCGCGGTCGCGGACCATGTGTACGGCCGCCGGGCCGGGGTCTGCGCCGTGCTGCTGTGGGCGGTCCTGCCGGTCGGGATCGTGCAGTCGATGGCGTACAGCGAGTCGCTGTTCACGGCGCTCGCGGCCTGGTCGCTGTACGCGGTCCTGACCGGCCGCTGGCCGACCGCGGGCCTGCTCGCCTCGCTGGCCGGTCTGACCCGCCCGGTGGGCGCGGCGGTCGTTGCGGCCGTGTGGGTGACGGCGATCGCCTCTTTCGTACGGGAGCGGAGCGTGCCCGGCGGGGAGGGCGCGTCCCGGTGGCGGCGCGCCCTGGCGATGCTGATCGCGCCCCTCGGCGCCGCGGGTTACGTCCTGTGGGTCGGTCATCGCACGGGCGGGGGCCCGCTGGGCTATCTCGACGTCCAGGCGGGCTGGCGCAACGGCTTCGACGGCGGTTACGCGTTCGCCCGGTTCGTCGCCGACAAGTTCACCTCGTTCCCGTCGGCCCTGGCCGGCCTGGGCCTGATCGCCGGGGTCGGCCTGCTCGTACGGCTGTACGTGATCTGCGTACGGCAGCGGCAGCCGTTGCCGCTCCTGGTGTACGCGGGGGTCGTCATCGCCCTCGCCCTGTGCGCGTCGAGCTATTTCGGCTCGAAACCACGCCTTCTGCTGCCCGCCTTCCCCCTGCTGCTGCCCCTCGCCGTGGCTCTCGCGCGACTGCGAACGTCCAGGTCGGCGTGGGTGCTGGCCGGTGTGGCGGTGGCGTCGGCGGTGTACGGCGCCTGGTGGCTGAACGGGTCCGGTCCGCCGTGATCACTCACGGTTGCCGGTGAGCGCCCGGAGAAGCGCACGCAAGCATTCGGTGAACGAATTCGAAAGCGCCCTAAAACTCCGCTCCGGAATGATCAATCGAATTGAAGGAAGAGCGGACGGGGGATTCCATAATCCACGGCGATAAACCCCCTTCTGAGAGCAATCCCACATCACATCGTCATCACAAAGACGGTGCTTCGGCCTGGAACACAGCTCACTCGCTGTAACGTCGATTGGGTGCGTACCGAACGAAAGCTGACTCGCCTGGACCGGGTCTTCGCCCGGCTGGACCGTGAGCCGGAACGGCCGGCCCACATCGACGTGCCCAGGATGAGCCGGCACCGGGTGGTCCTCTTCGCGTCCACGCTCGCCTTCTACGCGGCCATCGTGTGGGCCGTCGTGATCACCTCATGGCTGGTCCGGCTCGACTGGCAGGTCATGTTCTTCCGGCCGTACCAGCAGTGGCCGGAGATCCACGCGTTCCTCGACTACTACGTGGTCCTGGGCCAGCGCGGGCCCACCGCCGTGATGATCGCGGCCTGGCTGGGCTGGCGCTCCTGGCGGCAGCACACGCTGCGCCCGCTGCTCACGCTGGGCGCCTCGCTGCTGCTCCTGAACCTCACGGTCGGCGCGGCGAAGATCAGCATGGGCCGCCTCGGTCCGCACTACGCCACCAGCGTCGGCTCGAACGAGATGTGGCTGGGCGGCGACATATTCCCTTCGGGTCACACCGCCAACGCCGTCGTGACCTGGGGCATCCTCGCCTATCTGGCCTCGACGCCGAACGCTCGCCGCTGGCTGTCGGCCTTCTCCGCCGTGGTCTCCCTCGGCGTCGGCCTGACCACCGTGTACCTGGGTACGCACTGGCTCAGCGATGTGGTGCTCGGGTGGGCCGCGGGGCTGCTGATCCTGCTGGCGCTGCCCTGGTTCGAACCGCTGATCGCACGCGCGGAGTCCGGCATCTTCGACCTGCGTGATGCCTGGCGCGACCGCCGGCGTGGCGCGGCTCCGGTCGAGGTTCCCGTTCCGGCGCCCCTCACCCCTGTCGGCAGCCCGACGGTGGCGACCGGTGCGGGTGAGCAGGAGCCGGTGGTGCGTGAGCCGGTGGCCGCGTCCCGGCCCGTGCGGGCGCCGGGGCATATGGCCCCCGGGCCGCATCTGAGCCGCTCGGAGCGCACGCCGGTGACTCCGCTCGGGAGCCGGCGGCCCCCGCAGTCGGACCGGGTGACCCGCGGCACGACCTCGGCGCGGCCCGTCGCGGGCGGCTGAACGCGTCGCCCCGTGCGCTTGAACCTGCGGGTGAGTGGGGGCTTGTCGCGCAGTTCCCCGCGCCCCTGATGGGCCCCTGCCCGTGCGCTTGAATCTGCGGGCCGGTGGGGGCTGAGCGCGCAGTTCCCCGCGCCCCTCAAAAGCGGGGCTGCGCCCCGGCTTTTGCCCCGTCAGGGGCGCTCTTAGGGGCGCGGGGAACTGCGCGGCCAACCCCCACGCACCCGCACGATCGCACGCACGCACCCGATTCCGCCCCGTCAGGGGCGCTTTCAGGGGCGCGGGGAACTGCGCGACAAGCCCCCCACCGGCCCCACCGGCCCGCACACGCCGTACCAGGTCAGGTCACCCCTTCCAGCAGCGCGTGACCCGGCCCTCCGTGACCTCGAAGTTCAGTCGTCCCGACAAGTACTCCATCGTGATGATCGCCCCCGGCGGCAACGACCGCACGGTCGACCACCCGCGCGCACGGGCCTGCCGCTCCGCACCCCCCGCGTCGAGGCCGACGTACGCGTCCGGAGTGTCCGAGGGCTCCGCGGGCGGAGTGGGAATCGGTGCCATGCCGCCACGTTAGGCGCCCCCGTGCGGACACGGAACCCCGGCCCCGCCACCATCAGTCACCGGTCCCCCTCCGGTCACGCTTCTGTCACAGGACAACGACACTCGTTCCGCCCCCGCGGACATCGGCGGTTACGCAGCGAACCGTCACACGAACGGGCGGTTCCACACGTTTTCCGCCCGCCTCGGAACGTAATTCCGAACCCCTCGGGACTATCTCCGAACCGGCCGTGAATACCCCGGCCGAAAGCGGGTAACCGGACCGGTTTCCCTGCCTTTCCTTTCCGATTGCGCGGCCCCGCAAGGAAGTTGGCCCGCCACAGGAAATGAACGGTCCGAGCACAGAGCCCCGTACGCCCCCTGTCGGAGCGTGGTGCCCCGCGAGCATCATGGCGTGAGCTTCAGGAGGCCCGGAACGCGACGAGCGAGGGGGCGGCGATGGGGACGGACACCGCACAGGCGACGTCACGGCCCGTACCGGTGAAGCGGCCGGGGCGGCTGATCGTGGACTGGCTGACGACCACCGACCACAAGAAGATCGGCCACCTCTACCTCATCACGTCGTTCGCGTTCTTCCTGGTCGGCGGTCTGATGGCGTTGCTGATGCGGGCCGAGCTGGCACGGCCCGGCACGCAGCTCATCGGCAACAACACGTTCAACCAGATGTTCACGATGCACGGCACGATCATGCTGCTGCTCTTCGCGACGCCGACCTTCGCCGGTTTCGCCAACGAGATCATGCCGCTGCAGATCGGCGCGCCCGACGTCGCCTTCCCCCGGCTGAACATGCTGTCGTACTGGCTGTTCCTCTTCGGCGGGCTGATCGTGCTGGGGTCGCTGCTGGTGCCCGGCGGGCCCGCCAACTTCGGATGGTTCGCGTACGCCCCGCTGAACAGCATGGAGCGGTCCCCCGGCATCGGCGCCGACATGTGGATCATGGGGCTCGCGCTGGCCGGCTTCGGCACGATCCTCGGCGCGGTGAACTTCCTGACGACGATCATCGGGATGCGCGCCCCGGGCATGACGATGTTCCGGATGCCGATCTTCACGTGGAACACGCTGTTCACGTCGATCCTGATCCTGCTGGCGTTCCCGGTGCTCGCCGCCGCGCTCCTGGTCCTTGAGGCGGACCGGAGGTTCGGCTCGCAGGTCTTCGCCTCGGCCAACGGCGGGGCGCTGCTGTGGCAGCACCTCTTCTGGTTCTTCGGCCATCCCGAGGTCTACATCATCGCGCTGCCGTTCTTCGGGATCATCACGGAGATCATCCCGGTCTTCAGCAGGAAGCCGATCTTCGGCTATCTGACACTGGTCGGCGCCACGATGGCCATCACCGGTCTGTCCGTGGTCGTGTGGGCCCATCACATGTTCGCGACGGGCGCGGTGCTGCTGCCGTTCTTCTCGTTCGTGTCGTTCCTGATCGCGGTGCCCACGGGGGTGAAGTTCTTCAACTGGACCGGGACGATGCTGAAGGGCTCGCTGTCCTTCGAGACGCCCATGCTCTGGGCGACGGGCTTCCTGGTGTCGTTCCTGTTCGGCGGCCTCACCGGGGTGATCCTGGCCTCGCCGCCGCTGGACTTCCACGTCACGGACACGTACTTCGTGGTGGCGCACTTCCACTACGTGGTGTTCGGCACCGTCGTGTTCGCGACCTTCGGCGGCTTCTACTTCTGGTGGCCCAAGTTCACCGGCAAGATGCTCGACGAACGGCTCGGCAAGCTGCACTTCTGGACGCTCTTCGTGGGCTTCCACACCACGTTCCTGGTGCAGCACTGGCTGGGCGCGGAGGGCATGCCGCGCCGCTACGCCGACTATCTGGCGGCCGACGGGTTCACGGCGCTCAACACCATCTCGTCGATCGGGGCGTTCCTGCTGGGCATGTCGACGCTGCCGTTCCTCTACAACGTCTGGAAGACGTCCAGGTACGGCGTGCCGGTCGAGGCCGACGACCCCTGGGGCTTCGGCCGCTCGCTGGAGTGGGCGACCTCGTGCCCGCCGCCACGGCACAACTTCACCACGCTGCCCAGGATCCGTTCCGAGTCACCGGCGTTCGACCTGCACCATCCGCGGTTCGCGGCGATCACACCGCCCCGGACGCGCTCCGGCCAGGAGGACAGCCCGCAGATCCGCTTCGGCCAGGAGCGTCCGGGGGCCGGCCCCGAGCAGTACTGACCGTGTCGGCGTCGGCCGCGGGCGCGTCGTGGCCGGGCGCGCAGTTCCCCGCGCCCCTTCGGGGCGCGGCCTAGCCGGCCGCCGCCGTGACGGTCACCGAGAGGTCGTTGTCGCTCGTGTAGTACGGGCCGGCCGTCACCGGGCCGTACTCCGTCTCCACCGTGACCTTCGGGTACGTGAAGATGGGCTTCTTGTCGGCGATGTCGTCGAGCAGCCGCGCGATCCGTACCCGCGGCCCGCTCTCCCCCGCCGGGCGCAGCCACAGGTCCCACACCCCCTCGGGCAGGTCGCCGTAGTCCACGGTGAAGCGGAACAGCGCCTGGTCCCGGTGGACCCCGAGCCTCGCCCCGGGGTGCGTCTCCCCGCGGCCGGTCAGTTCGGCGTACGCGTCCGGCGTGAGCGCGACCCCGTACACCTGGCCGTGGACGCCGAGGCCGCCCTCTCCTATGTGCAGTTCGCCGGCCTCCGCGTGCGGGGCGCGCAGCCAGCTGCGGACGGAGAGGTTGCCGTGCTTGGTCGCGTACGGGATACGGACGGCGACATGGCCGCGTGCGCCGCTCGGCACCCGGTCGACGAGCGAGCGCAGGTCGTTGAGGCCGGGGGTGAGGCGCTGCGGCTCGCCGTCGCCGGTCTGCGCGAAGGCGTCCCAGCGGCCCTCGGGCAGTTCGACGAAGCTGGGCAGCGCGGCGCGCAGCCGTCCGTCGGCGGCCGGGGCGAGCGGCAGCCGGACCTCCTGGATGCCGTCGCGGTGGATCAGTACGAGGTGGGTGTCCCCGTTCTCGGCGGGTTCGGCCATGTCGAAGGTGAGGCCGCCCGCGGAGTCGGCGAGGCAGTCGGCGCGCGGCGGCACGGCGGCGTCCTCGTCGGTGGGCGTCTGCGCGGTCTGCGGAGCCAGCGTCATCATGCGGAACGCTCCTTCCCGAACACGGTCAGTCCGGCGTCCCGCACGGCGTACGCGCCGCCGAGCAGGGCCCCTCGGGTGCGGTGCAGTGAGCCGCGCACCCGGCCGATCTTCGAGGTGCCGCCCCGCGAGGCGAGACCGCTGAAGATCGATTCGTAGCGCTCGGCGATCCGTGCCGGGTCGAAGCGCTCGGAGTCCTTGAGCGCCGCGTCCGCCATCTGCCGGCGCAGCGCGTCGTCGTTGATGAGTTCGAGCAGGCCGCCCGCGATGGCCTGAACGTTCCCCACCTGCACGAGGCGTCCGTCCACGCCGTTGTCGATGATCTCCCCCGGGCCGTGCGGGCAGTCGGTGGAGACGACGGGCAGGCCGCAGCGCATGGCCTCGACGATGGTCATGCCGAACGATTCGAGGCTGGAGGTGACGGCCGCGATGGAGCCCTTGGCCCACTCCGGCTCGATGGGATGGGCCGCTCCCATCAGCAGGACGTGGTTGTAGAGGCCGCGTTCGTCGATGAGGTGGCGCAGCTTGTCCTTCTGCTTCCCGCTGCCGTAGATCCGCAGGCGCCAGTCGGGCCGCTCGGCGCGCACCAGGTCGAAGGCCTTGATCAGCAGGTCGTACCGCTTGACCGGGGCGAGCCGGCCGGCCGCGACGACCCATTTGCCGGTGCCGTCCGCGGGCTCTATCACGGGCGCGGGCACCGAGTTGGGCACGGCCTCGACCCGCACCCCGGGCAGCCGCATCTTCGTGCGGTAGGCGGCGGCGTCCGCCTCCGTGGTCGTGGTGACGGCGTCGAGGCGGGGGTAGGCGCCGCGCAGTTCGGTGCGCAGGCCGACCGAGTGACTGTCGAGGGTGAGGTGCTCCTGGCCGACACGGGCCGGGCCACGCCTGGTCTCGCGGGCCAGATGCACGTTCAGGCCGGGGCGGGTGCCGACCACGACGTCGGCGTCGGTCGTGGAGAGATGCTCGGCGATACGGCGGTCGGTCAGGGCGCTGTACTGCTCGTAGCGGATCTCTCCCTTCGGGAAGACCCGGGCCGGTTTCCGGTGGTCGGGGTCGTCGCCCTCGTATCCGGGGCCGCCCTTGCGCAGATCGACGAGGTGGCGCAGGCGCACGCGCGGGTTGCGTGCGAAGACCGGCTCCTCGCGGTGGCGGAGGACGGAGACGATCTCCACGTCGTGCTGTTCGGCCAGGGTGTTCGCAAGGTTGTACGTCGTCCGGATCGTCCCACCGATTCCGTAGGCGTTGTGTATAAGGAAGGAAATCTGCATGCGTCCCCGTATCTCCGGCTCATCCAGCTACCAGAGGGTTAGACCGGGGTACGGATGTGATGGTTGGGCTCGCTTATCACTCTGTTCCCCAACAGTTGCGCCATCGGTAACCGGATGAGGGAACCTTTCGGGGCCCGTACGCATCAGGGCTTGTAGGAGAGCTGCGGGACGTCGTAGCAGTCGCGGTCCATGTCCCCCTGGCTCACCCATCCGCGGGCGTCCTCCCAACGGGCCACCGACAGACACGTCCTGCGTGTCCTGGGCGGTTCGGGCAGGTGGGCGAACCGGACCGGCAGCAGCAGTCCCTTCGCGGTGTACGGCTTGCCCGTGGCCAGGTACCGGTCGACGCACGCGCGCGTGACGCCCGTCTTCGCGCAGGAGCGGGCCGCGTCCGTGAACCACATCGCGGCGGCCCAGCCCTCCACCTGCCACTGCGAGCGGGTCTTCAGTGCCTTCGTGCCGTCCCTGAACTCCCGTACGGCCTCGTGGCCGGTGTCCTCGTAGTTGCGGCTCGCGCCCGTCGCCCACAGGGTGTTGCGGCAGCGCGGGGCGTCCTTGTAGTCCTCGCGGACGGTGGACGTCCAGTTCTGCACGTTGGTGACCTTGGCGAGGACCTCCGCGCCGACGTCGTCCATCGCCTGGCACAGCCGGGCGTTGCCGTAGGTGTCGATGGCGTCGAAGACCAGGTCGGCGCCCCGCTCCTTCAGATCGGCCGCGGCGGCACGGAAGTTGGGCAGCGCGAAGTCGACCTGCTCGGTGACGACCTCGTACCCCTCGGCGCGCAGGCCCCGGACCACGAGCCGCGCGTACGCCGCCGACGCGGACTGGTTGTACGAGACGACGGCCGCTGTTCGGGCGCCCTGTTTCTCCTTGAAGTAGCGGTAGATCTCGGTGCCGCCGTACAACTCGCCGTCCCAGCCGGGCTTTCCGTTCCGGGGCGCGAGGCTGCCGTAGATCCCGTAGAGGTGCGGCCAGGTGTCGTAGGCCGCGCCGATGGGCTGTCCGCCGATGTCGGGCACGCGCGCGCGGGAGACCCGGGAGGCGCCCGCGTAGTCGAGGGCGGTGGTGGCGACGAGGGCCACCACCTGGTCCTCGTCGACGAGCCGGTGCACGCACTCGTTGTTGCCGACGCCGCTGCCGCCGTCGTCGCACGTACGGACCTCGACCCGGCGTCCCGCGATGCCGCCGCGCGCGTTCAGGGCGTCGAACCAGGCTTTCGCGCCGTCGCGGGGCCCGGTGAAGGCGTCGCCGCCGACCGGGCTGGTGGCGCTCGTGACGATGCCCACGCGGATCGGCTCCGCGGTGGTGGGGGCGGGTGTGCGGTCGGGCCGGTTCTCGAAGTCGCTCTCCGGGAGGCGGCTGCCGCAGGCCGTGCCCACCAGGAGCAGCAGGAACAGCAGGCCCACGACAGCGGGTTCAGCAGCCCGGACCCGGCGAGGCATTGCCGCTCAGCGTGACCAGACCGCACAGCGTCTTGACCGACACCTTCCAGGTGCCGTCCTGTTCGACGGAGGTCCCGGCGGCGTCCGGCATGACCGTGGCGCCCTTCAGGGTGAGTGTGTACGTGACGTCCGCGTCGGTCGGCGAGGTGAAGGCGACCTTGCTCACCGTCGCCTCGACCTGCCCGCCGCGCTCGTCGCCGCTGAAGCTCTTCAGGACCGCGCCCATCGCGTCGCCGTTCTCCAGGACGGCCTGTTTCTCCTTCGTGGGGACGGCGGGGTCGAAGAACTTCTTCCAGTTCTCCTCGATCTCCTTCTCGGCCGCCGCCGGGTCGTCCGGGGCGCTCGCGCTCGGACTCGGTCCGGCCTGCGAGGTCCGCTCCGCGGAGGGCGAGGGCGGACTCGTGTCGTCACCGCCGCTGTCGTCGCCGCACGCCGTGAGGGCCGGGGCGAGAAGGAGCACCGCCACCACCAGCCCCCGGCCCGTACCCCGCCTGAGATCACTCCCGAGAACCATCTGGCCCACCACCGGGTGTCGGTCCGGGCCATGCGCGCCCGGAGCTTTCAGGGACAGCTTCCAGAAGGCATAGTGCAAGTCCGTCGGCGGACTTGGAAGACAGCCGGACACATCATGTGGAGCCCCCATGCGGACTGCTCGACTGCGGAATGTGCGTCCCGTCCTCTGGGCCGGGTGGGCGGCGCTCGCCACGGGCGCGGTGCTGTGCGTCCTGGGCTGGTACGGGATCTCCGGCGAGCGGTACGCGGAACGGCAGTTGCCGTACCTCGCGTCCTGCACGGTGCCCGGAGCGGCCCTGATCATCGCCGCGGCGGTCCTCCTCGCCCACGGCGGGAACGCCCTCGCGGCGGCCCGCGTGGAGGAGTTGTACGGGCTCCTGGTGGCGGCCGACCCCGAGGACGCCGCCTCCGCCGACGGGACGGCCGCCGCGCCCGTGGCGGTCGGCGGGGATCTGCTGATGGTGCCGGGCGGCACGCTGTGGCACCGCGCGGACTGCCCGTTGGTCGCCGGGAAACCGGAGGCCCTGCCGGTCGACTCACGGGTCCTCGCGGGCGGCGACCTCGCCCCCTGCCCGATCTGCGAACCCACGGCCTCGGACGACCCGCCGGACGATCCGCCCGACGTCGCCCCGGACGATTCCTCGTCCGGGGCGGCCGGCTGATGTCGTCACTCATGTCGTCACCGATGTCATCGCTGACGTACGACCTCACGCTCGCCGGGCTCTCCGTGGGCAGCGCCGCGGCCCTCACCGGGATCGGACTGGTCGTCACGCACCGGGCGACCGGCGTGCTCAACTTCGCGCACGGCGCGATCGCGATGGTGTGCGCCTATCTGCTGCGCGGGCTCACCGTCGAGTGGGGCTGGCCGCTCGCGCTCGCCGCGCCGCTCACCCTGCTGGTGGTGGCCCCGGCGATCGGTGTGGCGCTGGAACGATTCGTCTTCCGTCCCCTGGCCGTCCTGGGCGGCGACCCCGCGCAGACCCTCGTCGCGTCCATCGGCGTGTTCGTCCTGCTCGTCGGCGGGGCGGCGCTCGTATGGGGTCCGGGCGCGCGCCCGGACGCGCCGACGCTCGTCTCCGCGGACCCCTGGGGGCAGTTGGCGGTGACGCTCGTCCTGGCCGCGGGGGTGGGAGCGGTGATCCGGTGGACCCGTTTCGGCCGGGAACTGCGGGCCGTCGTCGACGACCGTTCGCTCGCCGCGCTGACCGGCGTCGACGCGGACCGGGTGGCCGCGGCGGGCTGGGCGTTCGGCTCGTTCACCGCGGGCCTGACGGGGGTGCTGCTGGCTCCGTACGTACGTCTGGACCCGTACGGCATGCCCTTGCTGGTGATGGAGGTGGTGGCGGTCGCGGTGGCCGCCCGGATGCGGAGCCTGCCGGTGGCGGTGGTGGCGGCCCTGGGCATCGGCGTCGCCCAGAGCCAGCTGACCCGGCTGCACCCCGGGGGCCGCCTCGAACCCCTCCTCCAGGCGGTCGGCGCGAACCTCTTCGTCGTCGCCCTGCTGGTCGCCGCCCTCGTGCTGCCGGGGATCGGCGCCCGGGACGCCCTCCCGCGCACGGCGACGGCCCGCGTACCGACCCCGCCGGGCGCGTGGATCGTCGCGGTGGTCCTGTTCCTGCTCCCCCTGGGCTTCGCGGGAACGGACCTGCACACGGCGGTCCAGGTACCGGCGCTGGGCGTCATCCTGCTCTCCCTGGTCGTCGTCACGGGCCGCGGCGGCCAGCTCTCCCTCGGCCAGGCCGCGTACGCGGGTCTGGGCGCCCTCTTCACCGCGCTGCTGACGGCGGGCCGCTTCCCGGGCCTGCCCGCGCTCCCGGAACTGCCGGCGCTCCTGACCGCGGTGCTGCTGGTGGCCCCGCTCGGGCTGCTGACGGGCTGGCCCGCCATCCGCCGCCACGGCCTGGCCCTCGCCCTGGCGACCTTCGCGGTGGGCGTCGGCGTCAGCCGCTTCGTCTTCGCCCAGCCGTACGCGACCTCAGGCCTCACGCTGGACCGCCCGGCGGCCTTCGAGAGCGACCGCGCGTACTACGCACTGGAACTCACCCTGCTCGCGGGCGCGTTGTGGGCCGCCCACGCGCTGCGCCGGGGCCGAACCGGCCGGGCCCTGGCCGCGATGCGGGACCACGAGGCGGGCGCGTCGGCGGCGGGCGTCCGCGTCCCGGCGCTAAAGCTGACGGCCTTCGTGGCGGGCGCGGCCCTGGCCGCGCTGGGCGGCGGCATGCTCGGCATGGGCGTACGCGCCTTCGACCCGGCGGCGTACGACCCCGTCCGCGGGCTGCTGTGGTTCGCCGCGATCGTGGTGCTCGGCGCCGACAGCGTCCTGGGCGCCCTGCTCGCGGCGGCCCTCCTGGTCGGCCTCGACGCGGGCACCCGGGGCGGGGTGGCGGCGGCGGTGATCGGCCTCCTCGCGGTCCTGGTCGGCCGCTTCCCCGGCGGCCCGTACGACGCCCTGCGCACTGCTGCCGAACGCCTGCGCCCGGGCGGGCAGGTGAGGTTGACCCCGCTGGGGGCCGGGGCGAGGCAAGCGGTACGGGCACGGGACTCGGGCACGCCCCGGGGGCCGGCGTCCTCAGCGGGGGCGCCTGTCGTGTCAGCGCCCGTGGCGGGGAGTGCCTGGCCTGCGGTGGGCACGTCCGCCGCCCCGGACACGGACACGCTGCGCTTTCGCACGGCCGGGCGACCGCTGGTCCGGCGACCGATACCGCCGGTCGGGCCGGACGCGGACGGATCCGGCGCGGACGGATCCGGCACGGACGGATCCGGCACGGACGGATCCGGCACGGACGGATCCGGCACGGACGGATCCGGCGCCCGGTGGCCGTCCGGCACGACGGAACGGGCCGGTCCCGGCGGCCGTGAGGCGCCCGACCCGGCACAGGGCGAGTGCGCCCCGGCGACCCCGGGTGCCCCGAGCCCGGCGGCACCGGGGACACCCCGCCCCGGCAGGCGCGGCGGCCGTGAGGCCCCCGGCCCTGCCCCGGGCGAGCCCGCCCCGGGGCCAGCCCGCCCCGGGGCCGCTCCCCGCGCCGCCCGCACGGCGGAACGGGCCGGGCCCGGCCGGGCCCTGGGCCGCGCACGGCCTCGGGGCCGCCCGCGATGGCGCCCTCGGCTGGCGCGGGTGGCTCCGGTGGTACCGCGGGGGCCAGTTCGGGGAGGCGCGGCCGTGCGCGTGGGGCGGGGTCCCTTCGCCGCCGGGGCGGACTCGTGGTGCCCGGTCTTCCCGTTCTGCGGGTCCGGGAACTGCGCGTCGCCTACGGCGGGTTCACCGTTCTGGACGGGGTCGACCTCGATCTTCCGCCCGGTCGGATCACCGCGGTGGTCGGGCCCAACGGGGCCGGGAAGAGCACGCTGTTCCACTGTCTCGCCGGAACCGTTCGACCGGTGTCGGGCAGGGTCGTGCTCGGCGAACGGGACATCACCCGGCTGCCCGCCCACGCGCGGACGCGGCTCGGCATCGCCCGCACGTTTCAGCAACTGGCCGTCTTCCCGACCCTGACCGTGGCCGAGAACGTCCGCGTGGGCGCCGAACAGGGACGCGTCATGGACACGGGAGCGGCGGCGGAACGGGCCCTGCGCCTGCTCGGGCTCGACGGGGCCGTACGGACGCTGCCGGCCGCGGACCTGCCCACCGGGACCCTGCGCCGCGTCGAACTCGCCCGGGCCCTGGCAGGAGGCCCCCGCGTCCTGCTGCTCGACGAACCCGCGGCCGGGCTCGACACGGGCGAGGTGACGGCGCTGGCCCGCGTGCTGCGCGCGCTCGCCGCCGACGGAACGACCCTGCTCGTCGTGGAGCACGATCTCGACCTGGTGGCCGACCTCGCCGACACCGTGCACGTCATGACCGCGGGCCGCGTCGTCGCCTCCGGCCCCGCCGACCACGTACTCGAAGGGCCGGCCGAGTACGACGAGTCAGGCAGGTCCGGCGGATGAGCGCGGCCGGGGTCTCGCTGCGCCACGCGCGCGTGCGCTACGGCCCGCTGGAGGCCCTGCACGGTGTCACCCTCCACGCGCCCGCCCCCGGCGTCACCGTCCTGCTCGGCCGCAACGGCTCGGGCCGTACGACCGCGCTCCGCGCCCTGGCCGGCACCCTGCCCCTGTCCCACGGCGCCGTGGTCTGGGACGGCGCCGACGTCACGCGCCTGCCCGCCTACGAACGGGCCCGCCGGGGCCTGTGCCTGGTCCCGGACCGCCGTGCGGTGTTCGCCTCGCTCACGGTCCGCGAAAACCTCGAACTGGCCGCCTCCGGAAGCCCCTTCTCCCCCGCCCTCGACGCCTACCCCCGGCTCGCCGCCCTGCTGCCGAGGAGAGCGGGCACGCTCTCCGGCGGTGAGCAGCGCATGCTCGCCCTCTCCCGCGCCCTGCTGGCACGCGCGCGCGTGGTCCTCGTCGACGAACCCGCACAGGGCATGTCCCCGACGGTCGCGGCCTGCACGTACGAGCTGCTGCTCGGCCTCGACGCCTGCGTGGTCGTGGCCGAGCAGCGGCTGCCGCCCGCCCTGTGCGCCGGCACGACGACGATCGTGTACGAACTCCGGCGCGGCGCGGTCGTGTTCAGCGGCGAGGCGAGCGAGACGGGGACGGGGACAGGGACAGGGACGGGTCCACCAGGACCGGCGAGGCCGATGTGACCGGCGCGGAGGGGCCGGCCGAGGCAACCGGAAGGACCGGTTGAGCCGGCTGGGTCGGCTGGGTCGGTTGAGCCGGCTGGGTCCAGGGGACCGACGGAGTCGGACTGCTCGGGCGGCTCGGGCGGCTCGGGGTAGGCGTGGGCTTGCCCCCTCCCCCCGCCTGGGCAGTGAGCCGCCGTCCCGGGCCCGCCCCCTTCGGGAGCCGCAGCATCGTGCCGACGTTCAGACGGTCCGGGCGCGCTCCGACCAGCTGCCGGTTGAGCTTGTAGAGCGCCTTCCACCCGCCTTTGACACGGTACGACCGGGCGATCGACGCAAGGCTCTCCCCCGGCCTCACCACATGCGCGCGGCCTGCGAGCCCGTACCTCTTGGAGCAGACGGGCCACGCCTTCCAGCCCTGGACGCGCAGCACTTCCTCGGCGACCTTGATCTGCTCGTCGCGCGTGGCCAGGTCGGCACGCCGGGCGTAGGCGAGGCCGCCGAACGTCCGCCAGGTGGGCTGCCAGAACTGCAGCCCTCCGTAGAAGCCGTTCCCGGTGTTCGCGTTCCAGCGGCCGGAGCTCTCGCACTTCGCGACGCAGCCCCACGGCCAGCGGTCCTTCGCACAGGCGTACGGCGCCCGGTCCGCCGTCGCGGGACCGGACGCCGGGGTCGGTGGTGCCGCCGCCTCAGCGGGAACCGGCAGGGCCAGAACCGCGGCGACGACGGCCGCGTACCGCATGCGCTTGATCGACATCGGGCCACGCTAGGTGGGGGTACGGCGCCCTTCCGCGAGCCGCGCGGGCGGTTAAAGGGGGCCCACCCGGTCGGCTGCGGCCCGGTGGGGGGGCTGAGCGCGCAGTTCCCCGCGCCCCTGAAGGGGCAAAAGCAGGGGCGCAGCCCCGTTTTTGAGGGGCGCGGGGAACTGCGCGGCCCGCCCCCACCGGACCCGCAGCCGAACTCAGTCCCTCAGATCCTCAGACACTCAGACCCTCAGACCTTCAGCCGCTGCCCAGGCACGATGACATCGGGATCCCCGCCGATGACGGCCCGGTTCGCGGCATAGACGCGCTGCCACGACGTCCCGTGCCGCGCCGCGATACCGCTCAACGTGTCACCACTGCGGACGGTGTAGCCACCACGAGACGCCCCACGGCCGGTGTGCCCCGTAGATCGCTCCGATGCCTTCGAAGACTTCGACGGCTTCGACGGCTTCGACTGCTTCGACGGCGCCGCCTTGCCGGAGGCCCCGGACGCGGCCCCCGCCGGGGCACTCCCGGACGCGCCCGCGCGCGCCGCGCAGGTGGGCCACGCGCCCCACCCCTGCGCACGCTGCACCTTCGTGGCGACAGCGATCTGCTGCGCCTTGGAGGCCCTGTCGGCCGTGGACGCGTAGGCCGTACCGCCGTACGCGCGCCAGGAGCCGGCGGAAAACTGGAGCCCTCCGTAGTAGCCGTTCCCGGTGTTGATGTGCCAGTTGCCGCCGCTCTCGCACTGGGCGATGCGGTCCCACACCCCGCTGTCCGCAGCGGCGGCGTTGCCGTTCGCGGCGAGCAGTCCGAGCGGGGCGAGCAGCGCCGCCCCGGCGAGAACCGCGGTCGTACGAGCCTTACGGGTGTTGTCGGCACATTCGGACATGTATTTCCCTCTCGAAGGACCCGGGGTCCCCCGAGGCGGTACGGGACCGCCGCGTCTCGACGCGGTCGCCCCGACCCGCCCCGTCCGCCGTACGTGGTGCGAAGTGCTGCGGGTGGTGCGGGTGGTGCGGGTGGTGCGGGTGGCGGACGTACCCGAGCGGTGCTCGCTGCACACGGCGGAGCAATGTAGAGAAGGGAGGGGCCCGATTTCAACCAACTCCTTGTCATTCCAGGCCAGTTCGCCGTTACCTCAGGTATCGTCGATTTTGAGCCACCCACTTCATTCATGGATTTCCTGATTTGTCGACCATCGACCCCGGCGATCTGTGACTCAGGTCACCGGACCAACTTCCCTGCTGATCAAGGGAGTTGGCGTGGAGTGACGGATTCCGCCGCCGGGTTCACCCTGTGCGCAGGATGGTTCGATTCCGTTCGCTCTGGGGCGTGACCCCCGCCACAGATCCTCCGTTGTCATCTTCATGAGCCGGGAACCCATCCGGTTCACGGACCGGGAGCCCCCGGCCACAACACGCACCGCACCCGAGGAGCCCCCCGTGCCGCGCATGCTCGACGTCAGCGACGACGTACGCGCCGAGATCGGCGACGAAGAAGCCGACCGGCTGCTCGCCGGAGAGAACGCCCCGGGCAGTTACGACTGCACGTCCTGCCGCACCCAGGGCGACTCCGAACAGGAGCGCACCAGCACCGTCCTGTTCATCGGCGACGAGACGGCCGTACTCGCGTTCGCCCACGCCACCTGCCTGCCCTCGCAGGTCGTCCAGGTGACCGAGGAGCAGCTGCAGGGCGCCGTCCGGTCCATCACCGGGGACGAGCGCCCCTCCGAGGCCCTGCCCGAGCAGGCCGTCCTCGGCGTCACCAGCGGACTCATCCTGCTGGGCGGCGAACTGCACCCCGCGCTCGTCGTCGAACCGACCGGGCGCATCGCCCGGCCGGGCACCACCGGAGGGGGCGGCGACGACTTCCTGCCGCTCCTCATCGAGCAGGGCTTCATGCCGGTCAGTCAGCTCACCGAGGTGCCGCCCGTGCTGCACGGCTGGTCCGTGCTGCTCGCGATGGGCCAGCTGCACGCGGTCCTGCAGCCCAGCAGCAGTGGTGGCTCGCCCGTCGCCTGGTGGCAGGCCCATCAGCCGCTCCAGGTCACCGACAGCTGGCGGGCGGCCGCCAACAAGCACCAGCAGGTGCTGCTGTTCGCGGCCCCGGTCGGCTCGATCGGCCGACAGCCCCGCGAGGACCTGCTGCGCGACGCCCTCGACAAGGCCGCGGTGGGCGGCCGGCTGGTGGCGAGCGCGATGCCCCTTGCCGGCACCTGACAGGCAGCGGGCCCGTACCGGATCCGCACCGGGCCCGTACCCGATCCGTACTGGACCCGCACCGGATCCACACCCGTCCGGCAGCGCTGTGACCTGCGAAATCGGTCCGTCGGCCGCATCCGAAGGGCGGCGGGGTCGTTGGCACGTACGTGTACACCTACGACACCCCCCGCCGCCTGCCCCACTCGTCACCGATCCCGGCCATGCGGCCGGTCCGGGACGCCACGGGCAGCTCCTCGGCCACCCCGATCTACGACGCGCTCTACGCGGAGTACCTCAGGACCTTCCGGGCCCTGCCGGGTGACCGCGTCGGCGAGGAGGAGCTGGGCTTCACGGCTTTCGGGGCCGGCCCGCACGCACCGGGGCTGCACGGGGCAGGGCTGCACGGATCAGGGCTGCATGGATCGGGCCTGCACAACGCCGGTCTGCTCAGCAGTGGCTCGTACGGCTCGGGCGCGTACACGCCGACCGTGTACGGCCTGCGGCAGCACGCCACGGGTCTGACGCCGGCGGCGCTGCCGCCCGGTCCGCGCAGGGAACGCTGACGCGGGCTGAACGGAACGGGAGAGGGCCCCTGCTTCGCGCCGGGGCCCTCTCCCGTGTCCGCACACCGCTCGTACGGCGGCGGCTGCTACTTCTTCTTGCCGCGCTTCTCGCGCACCCGCACCGAGATGTGGATCGGCGTGCCCTCGAAGCCGAACTCCTCGCGCAGACGGCGCTCCACGAACCGGCGGTAGCCGTGCTCGATGAAGCCCGAGGAGAACAGCACGAACCGCGGCGGCTTGGTGCCCGCCTGCGTGCCGAAGAGGATGCGCGGCTGCTTGCCGCCCCGGATCGGGTGCGGATGGGCGGCGACCAGCTCGCCCAGGAAGGCGTTCAGACGGCCCGTCGGGACCCGCGCCTCCCAGCCCGCCAGCGCGGCCTCGATCGCCGGGACCAGCTTCTCCATGTGGCGGCCCGTACGCGCCGAGACGTTGACCCGCGGCGCCCACGCCACCTGGAGGAGCTCGGTCTCGATCTCCCGCTCCAGGTAGTAGCGGCGCTCCTCGTCGAGGGTGTCCCACTTGTTGAAGGCCAGCACGATCGCGCGGCCCGCCTCGACGGCCATCGTCACGATGCGCTGGTCCTGGACGCTGATGTTCTCGCTGGCGTCCAGCAGGATGACCGCGACCTCCGCCTTCTCGACGGCGGCGGCGGTGCGCAGCGAGGCGTAGTAGTCGGCGCCCTGCTGGAGGTGGACCCGCTTGCGGATACCGGCCGTGTCGACGAACTTCCAGGTGACACCGCCCAGCTCGATCAGCTCGTCGACCGGGTCGCGGGTGGTGCCGGCGATCTCGTTGACGACCACGCGGTCCTCGCCGGCCACCTTGTTCAGCAGCGACGACTTGCCGACGTTCGGGCGGCCGATGAGCGCGATGCGGCGGGGGCCGCCGACCGCGATGCCGAAGGTCTGCGCGGGCGCCTCGGGCAGCGCCTCCAGGACGGCGTCCAGCATGTCGCCGGTGCCGCGGCCGTGCAGCGCCGAGACGGGGTGCGGCTCGCCGAGCCCCAGGGACCACAGGTACGAGGCGTCGGCCTCGCCGCTCAGGCCGTCGACCTTGTTGGCGCACAGCACGACGGGCTTGCCTGCCTTGCGCAGCAGCCGCACGACGGCCTCGTCGGTGTCGGTGGCGCCGACCTTGGCGTCGACGACGAAGACGACCGCGTCGGCCGCCTCGATGGCGAACTCGGCCTGCGCGGCCACGGACGCGTCGATGCCGAGGACGTCCTGCTCCCAGCCGCCGGTGTCGACGAGCTTGAAGCGGCGGCCCGCCCACTCCGCGTCGTAGGTGACGCGGTCGCGGGTGACGCCCGGCTTGTCCTCGACGACGGCCTCGCGACGGCCGATGATGCGGTTCACCAGGGTCGACTTGCCGACGTTCGGGCGGCCGACGACGGCGAGGACCGGGAGCGGGCCGTGGCCGGCCGCCTCGATCGCGCCCTCGATGTCCTCGGCGTCGAAGCCCTCTTCCGCGGCGAGCTCCATGAACTCCGCGTACTCGGCATCGCCAAGCGCCCCGTGCTCGTGCTCCGAGCCGTCGGGCTGGATCTGGTCGTTCATGAAGTCCGTACCTCGTTCATCGTGGTGATCGGTGGAACCGCCCGTATCGGACGATCCACTACTCAAGTACTCAAGTGTTACTCAGCGCCCCGTGAGACGCCTGGCGTTTTCCAGGTGCGCGGAGAGCTGCTTCTGGATGCGCACGGTCGCCTCGTCGAGCGCCTTGCGCGTACGCCGTCCGCTGCCGTCGCCCGCCTCGAAGGGGTCGCCGAAGACGACGTCGACCCGGCTGCGCAGCGGGGGCAGCTGCTTTATCAGCCGTCCGCGCCGGTCGGTGCTCCCCAGGACGGCGACCGGCACGATCGGGGCCCCGCTGCGGACCGCGAAGTAGGAGAGCCCGGCGCGCAGCGAGGCGAAGTCCCCCTCGCCGCGGGTGCCCTCGGGGAAGATCCCGAGGACGCCGCCGTCCTCCAGGACGCCCAGCGCCCGGGTGATCGCGGTGCGGTCGGCGACCGTGCGGTCCACCTTCACCTGCCCGATGGCGAGGAGGAAGGGGTCCAGCGGGCCGACGAACGCCTCTTTCTTGATCAGGAAGTGCGTGGGCCGGGGTGCCACACCCATGACCATCGGGCCGTCGATCATGTGGGAGTGGTTGACGGCGAGGATCGCCGGACCGGTCGCCGGAACCCGCCAGGCCCCCAGGACGCGCGGCTTCCACAGCCCGTACATCAGGCCGACGCCGATCCGGCGGCCGACGTCGGCCCGCCGGGCCGTCGGGGCTGTGGACGTCGGGGCTGTGGCCGCTGGGTTCCGGGCTTGGCTCACTTCGCGGCCCGCTTCTCCTCGACGAGGGTGACGACGCACTCGATGACCTGCTGGAGCGTGAGGTCGGAGGTGTCCACCTCGACCGCGTCGGCCGCCTTCGCGAGCGGAGAGGTCTTGCGGGTGGAGTCGGCGGTGTCCCGCTTGATGAGCGCCTCGCGGGTGGCGGCGACGTCGGCGCCCTTCAGCTCACCGCTGCGGCGGGCGGCGCGGGCCTCCGGCGAGGCGGTGAGGAAGATCTTGAGGTCGGCGTCGGGCAGCACGGTCGTACCGATGTCGCGGCCCTCGACGACGATGCCCTGTCCGGCCGCCGAGGCGATCGAGCGCTGCAGCTCGGTGATCCGGGCGCGGACCTCGGGGACGGCGCTGACCGCGCTGACCTTCGAGGTGACCTCCTGGGTGCGGATCGGGCCCGCGACATCGGTGCCGTCGACCGTGATGCCGGGCGCCGAGGGGTCCGTACCGGACACGATGTCGGGCTTGCCGGCCGCGTCCGCGACGGAGGAGGGGTCGGCGACGTCGATGCCGTTGTTCACCATCCACCAGGTGATCGCCCGGTACTGGGCGCCCGTGTCCAGGTAGCTCAGGCCGAGCTGTGCCGCGACGGCCTTCGAGGTGCTCGACTTGCCGGTGCCGGAGGGACCGTCGATGGCGACAATCACGGCCGGGGCGGTCCGGGCGTCGGTGGATTCCACGGGTGCGGACACCTTCCTGGTACGGGGTACTGGCTGGTTCGGGCACGAGCGCGCCCCGAACAAGGTTACTGGCTCCCCGGACCCCGGCTTACGGCCCCCGCGGCGCCCCGGCCCACGCCCCGGCCTCTTCCCGCCCCCGCCCCCGCTGCGTCGCGGTCGGCGGGGTGTCGTCGCACACGACGCGCCCCTACTGCCGGATCGCCCAGCCCCGCTCCCGCAGCGCCGCGGTCAACACCGCCGCCGCCGCCGGCTGCACCGACAACTCGATCAGGCCCACCTGCTGACCGGTCGCGTGCTCGATGCGGACATCCTCGATGTTGACGCCCGCGCGGCCCGCGTCGGCGAAGATGCGGGCCAGCTGGCCCGGCTGGTCGTCGATGAGGACGACGACGCTCTCGTACGTGGCGGGAGCCGTGCCGTGCTTGCCGGGGACGCGGATCTGGCCGGCGTTGCCGCGGCGCAGGACGTCCTGGATGCCGTCGGTGCCGGCGCGGCGCTTGGCCTCGTCGGACGACTGGAGGGCGCGCAGGGCCTGCACGGTCTCGTCCAGGTCGGCGGAGACGTCCGCGAGGAGGTCGGCGACCGGTCCGGGATTCGCGGAGAGGATGTCGATCCACATCCGCGGGTCGGACGCGGCGATCCGGGTCACGTCACGGATGCCCTGGCCGCAGAGGCGTACGGCGGCCTCCTCGGCGTTCTCCAGCCGTGCGGCGACCATGCTCGACACCAGGTGGGGCATGTGGGAGACGAGCGCGACCGCCCGGTCGTGGGCGTCCGCGTCCATCACCACCGGAACGGCCCGGCAGAACGAGACGAGCTCCAGCGCGAGGTTGAGCACCTCGGTGTCGGTGTCCCGGGTCGGCGTCAGCACCCAGGGCCGCCCCTCGAAGAGGTCGGCGGTGGCGGCCAGCGGGCCCGACTTCTCCCGGCCCGACATGGGGTGCGAGCCGATGTACGCGGACAGGTCGAGCCCCAGCGCCTCCAGCTCGCGGCGCGGCCCGCCCTTGACGCTGGCCACGTCGAGGTAGGCGCGCGCGACCCCGCTCCGCATCGCGTCGGCGAGCGCGCCGGCCACGTGCGCGGGCGGCGCCGCGATGATCGCGAGGTCGACGGGCCCCGCGGGCTCCTCGTCCGTGCCGGCGCCGAGCGCCGCCGCGGTACGGGCCTGCCCCGGGTCGTGGTCGGCGAGGTGCACGACGACGCCCCGCCCGGTCAGGGCCAGCGCGGCCGACGTCCCGATGAGGCCGGTGCCGATGACGAGTGCGGTTCTCACTGGGCGATGTCCTTGCGCAGCGCGCCCGCGGAGCCCAGGTAGACATGCGCGATCTCGGCGCGCGGCAGGTCGGACTCGATGTGCGCGAGGACCCGTACGACCCGGGGCATCGCCCCTTCGATGTCCAGCTCCTGCGCGCAGATCAGCGGCACGTCGACGATGCCGAGCTTGCGCGCCGCGGCCGCCGGGAAGTCGCTGTGCAGGTCGGGGGTCGCCGTGAACCAGATGCTGATCAGCTCGTCGGCGGTCAGCCCGTTCCGCTCCAGGATGGCGGTGAGCAGCTCGCTGACCTGCTCATCCATGTGACCGGCTTCGTCCCGCTCCAGCTGGACGGCACCCCGGACCGCTCGTACCGCCACGGTGACACTCCTCGTTCATGTACGGATCGGCTCTTCCGCATCCAGCCTAGTCAGCCCTCGGCGGCCCGATGCGCGGCGCCCGTCTGCCGAGACGGCCGCCCCTGTCCCGCTTCTCGCTCTCCCAATCTCCGCCAAGTGGCTCCTGTGCGCCTCTGGACGCGGGAGCCACGGTCCGCTTGCATGGTGAGGCTGTCCGCGCCACGCCTCGGGGGAGGCACGATGAAGCGTTCCGGACCACTTTTCACGCTCCTCGCGGGACTGCTGCTCGCCCTGTTCATGCTGTCGCTCAACGCGACGACAGGGACGCGCAGCAGGACGACGGGGAGCGACGCGCCGGCCGACGCCGTGTCGGCGAGCCCGGCACCCGCGGTGACGGCCACGGTCTCGCCGGGCAAGCGGTCGCCGTCGCCCGGCCCGTCGAAGCCCGAGCCCACGTCCACCGTGCCGAACGCCGACTACGCGGGCCGCACCGACGACGACTCGTCCGCGGTCGCGGTGACCCTGCGCGACGGCAAGGCGGTCGCGTACTTCTGCGACGGCCGGGACCAGGAGTCGTGGCTCAAGGGTGACGTCGAGGCCGACGGCAGCATGCGCCTCACGAACCGGAAGAACAAGGCCCAGGTCCTCACCGGCAAGCTGGCGGGCAAGCGGATCACGGGAACGGTCGACATGGGACGGCGGACGTACGGCTTCACGGCCGACAAGTCCCTGAAGCCGAACGCGCTGTACCGCGCGACCGACACCGTGGCCGACACCAAGATCGACGGCGGCTGGGTCCTGCTCCAGGACGACAGCCAGGTCGGCATCCTCAAGCGGGACGGCAAGGCGAGCCCCGCGCCCCGTATCGACCCGGAGACCGGCACGGTGACGGTCGACGGAGAACAGATCACCGCCCGCCCCGTGACCCCTTGAGCCCGTGGCCCCGTCACCCCGTGACCCTTTGATCCCCGGGCTCCTGCCCTCCGCTCCTCCTCGTTCCACCCACCGCTCCGCCCCATGACCGCGAGATCGCGTGACCGCTGGGAGCAGACCATGACAGTGGACCCGAACGCCCCGACCCAGGGTTTCCCCGCACCCGACCCGTCCAGCCGGGGCCCGGGAGCCGCCCGCTATCTCGTACCCGCCCTGGTCGCGGGCGCCGTCGCGGTCGGCCTCGGTGTCTACGGGAACATGCACGACCCGGAGGGCACCGCCTTCAACCTCGCGGGCTTCAGCAGCACGAGCGCGGTGAAGTCCTGGCTGGCCACGGTCGCGGTGGGCTTCGCGGTCGTCCAGCTCGTCTCGGCACTCATGCTGTACGGGCGACTGCCGGGCCCGAGCTGGTCAAGCGTACTGCACCGCTGGTCGGGCCGGATCGCGTTCCTGGTCGCGGTACCCGTGGCGGTGCACTGTCTGTACGCGTTGGGCTATCAGACGTACGAGCCGCGCGTCCTGTGGCACTCGCTCCTCGGTTGCTTCTTCTTCGGCGCCTTCAGCGCCAAGATGCTGCTGCTGCGCACCGAGCGACTGCCCGGCTGGCTGCTGCCCGTCGTCGGCGGGCTCGTCTTCTCCGCCCTCACCGTCATCTGGCTGACCTCCGCCCTCTGGTTCTTCCGCACCTTCGGAGTGACGACATGACCCATCCCGCGACGCGGCGCACGATGCTCGCGACGGGCGCGGCGAGCGCGCTGCTCCTGGGCTGCAGCAAGTACGGGGACGAGAACGGCGGGGGCGACACGGAGGAAGCACCCTCCGCGGCCCCCTCGGGCACCGCCGGCGGTGCGGCGCCCGGCGGCAAGGAACTCACCAGAACCGCCGACGTCCCGGTGGGCGGCGGAAAGATCTTCAAGGACGAGAAGGTCGTCGTCACCCAGCCGGAGAAGGGCGGCTTCAAGGCCTTCTCGGCGGTCTGCACCCACCAGGGCTGTGTCGTCGCCAACGTCTCGGACGGCACGATCAACTGCACGTGCCACGGCAGCAAGTTCCGGGTCGCCGACGGCTCGGTGGCCGGCGGCCCGGCCCCGAAGCCGCTGCCGGCGAGGCGGATCACGGTCGAGGGGGACTCGATCAGCCTCGCCTGATCAGCGGGCCTGTCCGCACGGGTCAGCAGGCCTGTCCGCACGGGTGACCGGCGGGCGCGAAAGAGAGGGCTCAGGCGTCCCAGAGCGCGCCCAGCGCCACCAGGTCGCCCTGGTGCTCGATCCGGTCGGCCCACTCTGTCGGCCAGGCGTCGGCACCGAGGTACGCCCCCGCGAAGGCACCGGCCAGACACGCGATGGAGTCCGAGTCCCCCGAGGTGCAGGCGGCCCGGCGCAGGGCCGTCACCGGCTCGTCCACGAAGAGCAGAAAACTCAGCAGGCCGGTCGCGAGGGCCTCCTCCGCGACCCACCCGGCGCCGGTGGCCAGGCACGGGTCCGTCTCGGGCGACGGCGACCGCAGGGCCTGCCGAAGCCGCTCCAGGGCCTCCAGGCACTCGTCCCAGCCCCGCGCGATGAAGTGCGTGGGCGTCGGATCCTGGGCGCGGGTCCACAGATCGCCGAGCCAGCGCTCGTGATAGCGCGTCCGGTTCTCGTACGCGTACGAGCGGAGCTGCCCGACCAGGCCGGTCGGTTCGACGCCCTGCGCGAGCAGCCGTATCGCGTGCGCGGTGAGGTCGGCGGCGGCCAGCGCCGTCGGATGGCCGTGCGTGAGGGCGGCCTGCAACTGGGCCGCGCCCGCCCGCTGTTCGTCACTGAGGCCGGGGGCGAGACCGATGGGCGCCACGCGCATGTTGGCGCCGCAGCCCTTGGACCCCACTTGGCTGGCGTCCTGCCAGGGCCGGCCTTCGCGCTCCAGCAGTTCGCAGGCCGTGAGGCAGGTGTTGCCCGGTGCGCGGTTGTTCTCCGGTGAGCGGTTCCAGGCGATGAACTCCTTGCGCACCGACTCAGCCAGCTCCCGTGGACCGAGCAGCCCTCTGTCCATCGCGGCGCGCAGCGCCCGCGCCACCGCCAGCGTCATCTGCGTGTCATCGGTGATCCACGCGGGATCCGGCAACTCCAGCTCCCGCCAGGGCCCGTACGCGGCAAGGATCGACGGCACGTCCTTGAACTCGGTCGGGTAGCCGAGCGCGTCCCCGAGGGCGAGCCCCACCAACGCCCCGGTGGCGGCCTGCTTCCTGACGGTCGTGGTCATGAGGACGATCCTTCCGAAGGCGCGGACGAAGCCGAAGGCGAGACAGAAGTGGACGGCGGTGACGGCGGCGACGACGAGGGCGATGGGGACGACGGGGCCGACCCGGCCGCCGCCCGCAACAACGGCGGATGCAACGCCGTCGCACCCCCCGCCCGATACAGCGCGGCAGGCTTCCCCCGCCCCCCGGTCAGCCGCGCCGCCCCCGGCACCGGTTCGACGAACCCGGGCGTGGCGAGGACCTTGCGCCGGAAGTTCGGGCGGTCGAGCGCGGCCCCCCACACCGTCTCGTAGATCTGCTGCAGCTCCCCCAGGGTGAACTCGGGCGGGCAGAACGCGGTGGCGAGGCAGGTGTACTCCAGCTTCGCGCCGATCCGTTCCCGGGCGTCGGCGAGGATCCGGTCGTGGTCGAAGGCGAGCGGCCCGAGTCCGTCGTACGGCAGCCAGTGCGCGCTGGCCGCGTCGCCGCCGCCGCGCGGCTCGGGAGCGTCCGGCAGCAGCGCGGCGTACGCCACCGAGACCACCCGCATCCGCGGATCGCGGTCCGGCTCGCTGTACGTGCGCAGCTGCTCCAGGTGCAGCCCGGAGACGTCCGTCAGACCGGTCTCCTCGGCGAGTTCGCGCCGGGCGGCCGTCCCGGCGGACTCCTTCGGCAGTACGAATCCCCCGGGCAGCGCCCGGCACCCCGCGTACGGCTCCTGTCCGCGCTCGATCAGCAGCACCTGGAGCGCGCCCGCCCGGACCGTGAACACCGCGAGATCGACGGTGACGGCGAAGGGCTCGAAGGCGTGCTTGTCGTAGCCCTCCATGCCCCCTCCTCGTATGGCCTCGGCGGCCGTTGGTGCACCTTGCCGGGCGGCGGCCGGTGGACCGGGACCACCCCCGTGGGCCCTGCTCCACCGGCCGCGCCCGGCAAGGGCGTTTCCTTAATGGTCAGCACGACTATAAATCGCGGACCGCCCACCCACAACCCCCCGGACGCAGAACGGCCGGCCCCGGGAGAACCCGGAACCGGCCGATGCCGCACCGCGAAAGCGGCGAAAAGCGAGAAACGAAGTGAACAGAGGTGCCTAGAGGCCGACTTCCTGCATCAGCATCCCGACCTCGGTGTTGGACAGCCGTCGCAGCCAGCCCGACTTCTGGTCGCCGAGGGCGATCGGTCCGAAGGACACGCGCACCAGCTTGTCGACCGGGAAGCCGGCCTCGGCGAGCATGCGCCGCACGATGTGCTTGCGGCCCTCGTGCAGCGTGACCTCGACCATGTAGTTCTTGCCGGTCTGCTCGACGACCCGGAAGTGGTCCGCCTTCGCGTACCCGTCCTCCAGCTGGATGCCGTCCTTGAGCTGCTTGCCCAGGTCGCGCGGGATGGGGCCCACGATGTGCGCGAGGTAGACCTTCTTCACGCCGTACTTGGGGTGGGTCAGGCGGTGCGCCAGCTCACCGTGGTTGGTGAGCAGGATGAGGCCCTCGGTCTCGGTGTCGAGCCGCCCCACGTGGAAGAGCCGCGTCTCGCGGTTCGTCACGTAGTCGCCGAGGCACTGCCGGCCCTCGTTGTCCTCCATGGTGGACACGACACCGGCGGGCTTGTTGAGCACGAAGAACTGGTACGACTGCGTGGCGACCGTCAGCCCGTCGACCTTGATCTCGTCGTGCTCGGGGTCGACGCGCAGGCCCTGCTCAAGGACGATCTCGCCGTTGACCTCGACACGGGCCTGCTCGACCAGCTCCTCGCAGGAACGGCGCGAACCGTAGCCCGCGCGCGCGAGCACCTTCTGCAGGCGCTCACCCTCCTGCTCGGCGCCCGGGAAGGTCTTGGGCGTCCGGACCTCGGGCCGGCCCGCGTACCGGTCCCTGTTGCGCTCCTCGGTACGCGTCTCGTACTCACGGGAGCGCGCGTTCTCCGTACGGCCGCCGCGCTGCTGGCCCTGCCTGGGGCCGCCCTTGGCGCCGCCGCGGGCCGCGTTGCCGCGCCCCGACTTGGCACCGTCGCGGGTGGCGCCGGGGCCCACGTCGTAGCGGCGCTCCTCGGGGCGGGGCTTGCTGGGACGCTTCGGCCGGTCGTCCGAGCCTCCCGCGCCACCCTGCTGGGAGCCGCCGCCCGCGGGCCCCCGAGAGCTGAATCCGCTGCCGGAGCCGCGCGGGCCACCGCCGCCGGAGCCACGGGAGCCTCCGCCACCGGACCCGCGGGGGGCACCGCCTCCGCCACCGGACCCACGGGGATTGCCGCTCCCGCCGGTCCCGCGGGGGTTGCCGCGCCCGCCGCTGTTCCTGCCGCTGCCACTGCCACTGCTTCGCATCAAAGTTCCGTCGTCGTCGTGTCGTCTGCATCTGCGTCCGGCGCATCCGGATCGAACGACGGGACCCCTTCCAGCGTCTCTGCTTCGATCGCGTCCGCCTCTGGAAGGAAGGGCGCGAGCTCCGGGAGCTCGTACAGGCCGCGCAGGCCCATTCGCTCCAGGAAGTAGTTCGTCGTCCTGTACAGGATCGCACCTGTTTCGGGTTCCGCGCCCGCCTCCTGGACCAGACCCCTCTGCAGGAGGGTGCGCATCACGCCGTCACAGTTCACTCCGCGGACCGCCGAGACCCTCGATCGGCTCACCGGCTGCCGGTACGCGACCACGGCGAGGGTCTCCAGCGCCGCCTGGGTGAGCCGGGCGTGCTGCCCGTCCAGGACGAAGCGCTCGACGGCCGCCGCGTACTCCGGGCGGCTGTAGAACCGCCAGCCGCCGGCGACGATCCGCAGTTCGAAGCCGCGCCGCTGGAGGCTGTACTCGTCGGCCAGCGCGCGCAGCGCGTCCGCGACCTGCCGCCTGGGCCGCTCCAGGATCTTCGCGAGGTGCTCCTCGGTGGCGGGCTCGTCCACGACCATGAGGACGGCCTCCAGCGCGGGCCGGAGGTCGAGATCCGCGACGCTGCGAGCCCCCTCGGGGGCTCCGGTGGTGTCCTCGCTCACACCTTCACACCTTCTTCTCCCTGACCGGATCCGGGACAGGATCCGGTGGCCGGTCGAACTCGTCCGTCACCGTCGGCTGCGCATCCCCCTCCCCGCCCGTCCAGCGCACCACCAGGTCCCCCAGAGCCTCCTCCTGGTCCAGGGAGACCGCCTTCTCCCGATAGAGCTCCAGAAGGGCCAGGAAACGCGCCACGACGGTGAGGGTGTCGTCGACGTCCTCGACGAGCGAGCGGAAACTGGCCTCGCCGAGCTCTCGCAGCCGTGCCACCACGATCGTGGCCTGCTCCTGCACGCTGACGAGCGGCGCGTGGATGTGGTCGACGTACACCTGGGGCTTGGCGCGGGGCTGCATCGCCTTCACGGCGAGCCTGGCGAATCCTTCCGCCCCGATGCTGATGACCACTTCGGGCAGCAGCTCGGCGTGGTGCGCCTCAAGCCCGACGGTACGGGGGTAGCGGCGTGCCTCCTCGTCGAGGCGGCGGTTGAAGATGTCGGCGATCTCTTTGTACGCGCGGTACTGCAGCAGCCGGGCGAAGAGCAGGTCGCGGGCTTCCAGCAGGGCCAGGTCGCCCTCGTCCTCGACCTCGGCGGAGGGCAGCAGCCGGGCGGCCTTCAGATCGAGCAGGGTCGCCGCGACGACCAGGAACTCGGTGGTCTGGTCGAGGTCCCAGTCCGGCCCCATGGCCCGGATGTGCGCCATGAACTCATCGGTGACCTTGGACAACGCGACTTCGGTGACATCCATCTTGTGCTTGGAGATCAACTGAAGCAGCAGATCGAAGGGCCCTTCGAAGTTGACCAACCGAACCTTGAAGACCCCGTCAGGGGCTTCGTCCTCGCCTGCGTTGTGGGCAGGCGTTCCGCAGGGCGGAACGGGTGGGCACAACGCCCCACGGTCCGCAGCCGGAGTGCCCTCCTGAGCCACAGACGGGCCGTCCGCCGCAGGGGCCCCACCCCCAGGCCCCCGCCCCAACGCACGCCGCCGCCCACCCCCGCCGGAGGCGGATGCTGAGGTCGACGCGCGGCCGTCGTTCGAGGTCATAGCCGTCGCAGGCTACCGCTACCGCCCACGCAACCGTCGTACGAGAATGCTCGCGTCGCCACGCGATTCGAGATCCGCGAGGACCACCGCGACAGCCTCCCGCACGATCCGCCCGCGGTCGACCGCGAGCCCGTGCTCCCCGCGGAGCACCAGCCGGGCGTGTTCGAGGTCCATGAGCTCCTCGGCGGACACGTACACGGTGATCTTCTCGTCGTGCCGCTCGCGCCCGCTGGGCCGCCGTCCGGAGCCCCGCCCGCGCTTGCGGGGCTGGGACTGCGGCTGAACCCCGGCGGCGCCTTCCGGTGGCGCCGGACGCCGCCCGGAACGGTCCGCCGTGGCGGCGCCCCGGCTCCGGGACTCCCCGTCGGCGGAGTCGGCGTCGGCCGCGACATGTTCGTCGCCCTCGCCGTCACCGCCCCGCACGGGTACCGACTGCGGTCCGTCCTCCCCGGCCGCGGCGTCGCTCTCGCCCGCCGGACCGGGCACCCGCGCCTCGCCGTTGGCCGGACGCCGCGGGCTGGAGGACTGAAGCGCCATCCCCCCGGTCGTACGGAACAGTTCGTCGGCCCCCGGCAGACTCACTCGGCGTGACACCGGGCGAGCACCTCCCTGGCGAGCTGGCGGTAGGCGGCGGCACCGACGGAGTTGGAGGCGTACGTCGTGATCGGCTCACCGGCGACCGTGGTCTCCGGGAAGCGGACGGTCCGGCCGATCACCGTGTGGTAGACGTGATCGTCGAACGCCTCGACCACGCGCGCGAGCACCTCACGGCTGTGCACGGTCCGCGAGTCGTACATCGTGGCGAGGATGCCGTCGAGCTCCAGCTCGGGGTTGAGCCGCTCCTGGACCTTCTCGATGGTCTCGGTGAGCAGCGCGACCCCGCGCAACGCGAAGAACTCGCACTCCAGAGGCACTATCACCTTGTGGGCGGCCGTCAGCGCGTTCACGGTGAGCAGGCCCAGCGAGGGCTGACAGTCGATCACGATGTAGTCGTAGTCGGCCATCAGCGGCTTCAGGGCGCGCTGCAGCGTGGACTCGCGGGCGACCTCGCTCACCAGCTGGACCTCGGCGGCGGACAGGTCGATGTTGCTGGGCAGCAGGTCCATGTTCGGAACCGCGGTCTTCAGGAGCACCTCGTCGGCCGCCATGCCCCGCTCCATGAGCAGGTTGTAGACCGTGAGGTCGAGCTCCATCGGGTTGACTCCGAGCCCCACGGACAGTGCGCCCTGCGGGTCGAAGTCGACGAGCAGGACCCGGCGTCCGTACTCCGCGAGGGCGGCACCCAGGTTGATGGTCGACGTCGTCTTGCCCACGCCGCCCTTCTGGTTGCACATCGCGATGATCTTCGCGGGGCCGTGGTCGGTCAGCGGGCCCGGGATCGGGAAGTACGGCAGCGGGCGACCGGTCGGACCGATGCGCTCGCGCCGCTGGCGCGCCGCGTCGGGCGCGAGCGTGGCCGCGTACTCCGGATCGGGCTCGTACTCGGCATCGGGGTCGTAGAAATGCCCCTCGGGCAGGTCGTCGTAGTCGGCGAAGTGGGTGCGGTTCTCGCCACTTCCGTTGCCGGCCATGGCGTTCACGTGATGGCCATCCATGCTCTGGTGTGCTGTCTGAGTCGTCTTCGGACTCTGGTGGGCTGCGAAGGTGCGCACCGCAACGGAGCCGACAGCTTCGAGCCCCGTTGGCCTTGAGCCCTGCGCAGGCATTCCTGGTTGACCACCCCCGGGAGTAAATGTCGACTCATTCACAAGTCGTCTTACCTCCTTGGTGACCAGGAAACTTCTCGATAGGTCAGCGTGGCACCATGCCGACGGTTGGCGACTCTATGGCGTGTCACCGCTCCGCAGCAACACAATCCGCCGGACCCGGCCCGATGTGTCGGCAACGGAACATCCCTCTGTCAAGGGCGTAAGGGCGTCGCACGGCAGGTTCCAGGGGTGTGCGAAACGGTTCAAGGGTTACGTTCGAGGCGAGTTGAACGAGTCTCGCAAAGTGACCCGACACACATCCGGCCGGGCCCTGTGGAACAAGGTCCGGCCGTACGTGCGAGGTTGACGACCTCTGTTGACGAATCGCCTTTTGCCGAGGGAGAAGTCGGCGCGGAACCGGGACGAATCCACCCGGAAGGTCAGCCCGCGAGGACGGTCGGAAGGTCAGCCGAGCAGGCTCTCCAACTCGGCGTGCTCCAGGCCGTGGGCCTCCGCGACCTCGCGGTAGACGACCTTGCCGTCATGCATGTTGAGCCCCCGGGCGAGCGCGGGATCACGGCGCAGCGCCTCGACCCAGCCCCGGTTCGCGAGTTCCACGATGTACGGAAGCGTGGCGTTGGTGAGCGCGTACGTCGAGGTGTTGGGCACCGCGCCCGGCATGTTGGCGACGCAGTAGAAGACCGAGTCGTGGACCGGGAAGGTCGGCTCGGCGTGGGTGGTCGGACGCGAGTCCTCGAAGCAACCGCCCTGGTCGATGGCGATGTCGACAAGGACACTTCCGGGCTTCATCCGGGACACCAGCTCGTTGGTGACCAGCTTCGGGGCCTTCGCGCCGGGGATGAGCACGGCGCCGATGACGAGGTCCGCTTCGAGGCAGGCCTTCTCCAGCTCGAAGGCGTTCGAGACGACGGTCTGGATCTTCGTGCCGAAGACTTTGTCGGCTTCCTTGAGCTTGTTGATGTCGCGGTCGAGCAGGGTCACGTGGAAGCCCATGCCGATGGCGATCTGCGCGGCGTTCCAGCCGGAGACGCCGCCGCCGATGACCACGGCGCGGGCGGCCAGCACGCCCGGGACACCGCCGGGCAGGACACCGCGGCCGCCGTTGGCGCGCATCAGGTGGTAGGCGCCGACCTGCGGGGCGAGGCGGCCCGCGACCTCGGACATCGGGGCGAGCAGCGG
Organism: Streptomyces liliiviolaceus; assembly: GCF_018070025.1. Taxonomy (NCBI): domain Bacteria; kingdom Bacillati; phylum Actinomycetota; class Actinomycetes; order Kitasatosporales; family Streptomycetaceae; genus Streptomyces; species Streptomyces liliiviolaceus. Next base: position 4,099,522 of record NZ_JAGPYQ010000001.1, on the reverse strand, counting down.
CAGCGCGCGGCTGGGCAGCTCGACCGTTTCGTATGCGATCGCCGTGGTGCCGGACTCCAGGAGCGCGTCCGTGCACTCCTTGGACGCGGCCAGGTGCAGGTAGGTGAAGAGCGTCTGGTCCTTGCGGAGGCGGTGGTACTCCTCGGCGATGGGCTCCTTGACCTTCAGCAGCAGGTCGGCGGCCGTCCAGACCTCGTCGGCAGTGGCGACGATCCGCGCGCCGGCGGCGACGAACTCGTCGTCCGTGATCGAGGAGCCGACACCGGCGTTCCGCTCGATCAGGACCTGGTGGCCGTGGCGCACCAGCTCGTGCACACCGGCGGGGGTGATGGCCACCCGGAACTCGTTGTTCTTGACCTCGCGGGGGATGCCGACCTTCACGTCGATCACGGTTCCTTGGCTCAGAAGGGATGCAGCAGGGATCTGGGCCAGGCAGCGCAAGACATGACGATGCCTGACATACCCGGATGCACGGGAGCACACCGGGGAACACCACGAAAGGACGCGGCGGAGCCAGTCTAATGAAGGGATTCTCTCTGTCTAGCCTTTCAATGCATCAATCTTCTTCGGCTGCGCTACGGATTTCGTAGGCGTTGCGGTCTTGTTCCCTGGTTGATGCGCTCTCCGGGAGCTCATCGCCCAGCATTCGTTCGGCGGCGGTCCGGTGCAGCCGGGCGGCCGTGGGGTCGCCCAGCCGGTCGAGCGTGTCCGCCAGCCGAAGCTGCAGCGCGGCCTGCAGCCGGACGTCGTCGGCGCGGCGCGCCCACTCGGCCGCCTCCTGGCAGGTGACGAGGGATTCCTCGGGCCGGCCCGCGTACTCCTGCACCCGCGCCATCTCGCTCAACGCCCGTGCCTGGCCCGCCACATCGCCGGTCCTGCGGTGTCCGGTGACCGCGGAGCGCCAGTTGCGCAGCGCCTCGCCGTAGCGGCCCGCGTAGGTGTGCACGGTGGCCAGCCGGCCGTGCAGTCTGGCCGCGTCGGCGCGTTCGTCGCGGGCGAGCCGCTGGGCGAGCGCCCGCCCGTACCAGTCGGCGGCCCGGTCGTAGTCGCCGAGCTCCTGGTGGGCGCCGCCTACGGATTCCATCGCGCGGCCGGTCGCGTAGGGGTCGTTCGCCTCGCGTCCGGCGTCCAGAGCGGCCCGGTAGCGGGCCAGCGCGTCCGCCGTACGGCCCGTCCGGGCGTCCAGGTCGGCGAGGTTCAGCAGCGCCGCGGCCTTCTCGCGGGGCAGGTTCCGGCGTTCGGCGACGTCCAGGACGAGCCGGTGGATGCCGTACAGCTCGGACGCCGCGGCCTGCGTACCGACATGCGCGACCAGCGCTCTGACCAGGGCGGCCATCAGCCGGCGGGCCAGGGTGTCCAGCTCGCCGTCACGGACCGCGAGGCGGGCGGCGGCGAGCAGCGCGGGCTGCCGGATGCGCAGCCAGTCGGCGGCCGCGCGGGGGTTGGGGAAGCGCAGCGCGCGGGGCATCCCGGCGAGCTTCTCGCGGGCGGGCGAGCTGTCGGTCTCGGTGATCGCCCGGCAAGACACCAGGAGCCGTACGGTCCGCTCCAGCATGCGGGCGCGGGCCAGCTGCAGCTCGGCCGCGCGGTCCTCGGTCTCGGTGAGCGAGCGCAGCAGCGGCAGCAGGCAGCCGGGCACCTCGTACTGGGGCAGCGGCGACTCGACGGCCCGCACCAGGCCGAGTTCGGTGAAGTCGTCCAGGGTGGTGCGGGCGGCGCCGACCGAGCAGCCGGCGAGCGCGGACGCGGTGTGCGGGTCGACGAGACCGGCGGGGGCGAGCGAGAGGAGGCGCAGTATCCGCGCGGCGGCCGACGGCAGGGCCGCGTAGGTGAGCCGGAAGACCCGTTCGAGGACCGGGCCGTCGTCACCGTCGGTGTGCAGTTGCTTGGCCAGATCGGCGACGGCCGACTTGGGCCGGTGGGCGAGCCAGGCCCCGGCGAGGACGAGCGCGGCGGGCTGGGCCCCGCAGATCTCCACGAGTCCTTCGGCGGCGCGCGGGTCCACGGTGATGCGTACGGAGCCGGTGAACCGGTCCAGGAGTTCGAGGGCGGACTTGGTGTCCATGCCGCCGAGGGTGCAGGGGCGGACGTCCGAGATCCCGGTCAGGGGGCCGCCGGAGACGGCGACGACGAGGCAGTCGGGGGTCTCCGGGAGGAGCGCGTCGACCTGCTGCGCGTCGGCCGCGTCGTCGAGCAGGAGCACGGTCCTGCGGGTCGCGAGCGCCTCGCGCAGCCGCTCGGAGAGGTCGTCCTCGCCCTCTCCGGCCGGGGCGTGCAGTTCGAGCGCGGTGAGCAGGTCACGGGCGGTTCGTTCGGTCGGTACGGGGGTGCCGTCGGGCTCGGTGAGCCGGGCTCTGAGGACACCGTCCGGGTAACTGTCCGCGACCTGCCGCACGAGTTCCTCGGCAAGCGCGGTGCGGCCGGATCCCGGCTTTCCGGCGATGAGCAGCACGCGCGCGCGGGGCGCCTTGCGGCCGGCGAGGGTGTCGAGCCCCGCGCGGTCGATGTCCGCCCGGAGTTCCTTCAACTCTCTTGTACGGCCGAGGAACTGACTCCTCGTGAGGGGGGACGCGGCAGCCGGGCGCCGCCCCTTCTCCGACACCTTCGTGCCGTCGGCATCCACCGCCTGATCCGTCACGGGCCACACTCCCGTCCCACTGCGCGCGCAAGCCCGCCGGGACTCCGGACGGGGCGTTTTTGAGAGCCTAGTTCACGCTCTGCGACGATCCGTGCGGAGCGCGGCGGGCGGATCCCCCGATCGGATCAGGCGATCGTCACATCGGTGGGCCGATTGCGCGCACCGAAGTGGATCACGCCTCGAACGGGCGTGCGGGCCACGGGGCCTCGGCGGGGCGCAGCGCGTCCAGACCCTCGCCGGCCAGGGCGGCGGTCAGCGCGAGCACGCCCACGACGAGACAGTTGTTGTGCAGCTCACCGGCGAGGACACCGCGTACCAGCTCGTCGACCGGGACCCGGGAGAGCTCCATGTCGGCCTCCTCGTCCTCGACCTCGAAGCGCCGCCCCTCGGCCTCGGAGAGATCACGGGCCAGGAAGATCCGTACGGCCTCGTCGCAGCCGCCGGGCGTGGTGTACACGTCGGTGAGCACCCGCCAGTCCTCGGCCTTGACGTGCGCCTCCTCGTACAGCTCGCGCTGCGCGGCGTGCAGGGGGTTCTCGCCCGGGACGTCGAGCAGGCCGGCCGGGATCTCCCAGAGCTTGTGCCGCACGGGGTGCCGGTACTGGCGGATGACCAGGGCGCGGCCCTGGTCGTCGAGGGCGAGGACGGCCACCGAACCGGGGTGCACCTGGTAGTCGCGCCGGGCGACCGATCCGTCGGGCATGACCACGTCGTCGGTGCGCACGGAGGTCTTCTTGCCCGTGAACGGGGTCTCGGTCGCCCTGACCTCCCACTCCTCGGCGGTGTCCTTGATGGTCATGTCGACTTGCCCTCCCACACGCACGAAACCTGTGCCACACGAAACCTGTGCCGCACCAAAGATGCGCACACGGCGAAAACCGGGGCACGCGCCCCAAAAGACGCGTGTCCCGGCAACCGTACAACCCTCGGCCTACTTGGCCGTCTTGCGCTCCACCGCGGCCTTGACCAGGCCCGCGAACAGCGGGTGCGGCCGGGTCGGACGCGAGCGCAGCTCGGGGTGCGCCTGGGTCGCGACCAGGTAGGGGTGGATCTCGCGCGGGTACTCCAGGAACTCCACCAGCTTGCCGTCCGGGGAGGTGCCGGAGAACTGCAGACCGGACTTCTTCTCCAGCTCGGCACGGTAGGAGTTGTTCACCTCGTAGCGGTGGCGGTGCCGCTCCTCGACGTACTCCTTGCCGTCGTAGACCTCGCGGACGAGGGAGCCCTCGGCGAGCTTGGCGGGGTACATGCCCAGGCGCATGGTGCCGCCCATGTCGCCGTCGCCCGCGACGATGTCCAGCTGCTCGGCCATGGTGGAGATGACCGGGTGGCCGGTGGCGGAGTCGAACTCGGTGGAGTTGGCGTCCGCGATGCCGGCGAGGTTGCGCGCGGCCTCGATCACGATGCACTGCAGGCCGAGGCAGAGGCCCAGCAGCGGGATCTTGTTCTCGCGGGCGTACTGGATCGCGCCGACCTTGCCGGCCACGCCTCGGTCGCCGAAGCCGCCGGGGATGCAGATCGCGTCGACGTCACCGAGCTGCTTGGCGGCGCCGGCCGGGGTCTTGCAGTCGTCCGAGGCGACCCACTTGATCTTCACCCGGGCCTTGTTGGCGAAGCCGCCCGCGCGCAGCGCCTCGGTGACCGAGAGGTAGGCGTCGGGCAGGTCGATGTACTTGCCGACGAGCGCCATATGGATCTCGTGCAGCGGGTTGTGGACGCGGTCGAGCAGGTCGCCCCAGGTCGACCAGTCCACGTCACGGAAGGGCAGGTCCAGCTTGCGCACGACGTACGCGTCCAGGCCCTCGGTGTGCAGGACCTTCGGGATGTCGTAGATCGAGCGGGCGTCGGGACAGGCGACGACGGCCGCCTCGTCGACGTCGCACATCAGCGAGATCTTCCGCTTGATCGCGGTGGGCACCTCGCGGTCGGCGCGCAGGACGATCGCGTCCGGCTGGATACCGATGTTGCGCAGGGCCGCAACCGAGTGCTGGGTCGGCTTCGTCTTCAGCTCCCCGGAGGGGCCGATGTACGGGAGGAGCGAGATGTGCACGACGAACACGTTGTCGCGGCCGACCTCGTGGCGGACCTGACGGACCGTCTCCAGGAAGGGCAGCGACTCGATGTCGCCGACCGTGCCGCCGACCTCGGTGATGACGACGTCGACGTCGTCGGTGGCCATCCGGCGGATGCGGTGCTTGATCTCGTTGGTGATGTGCGGGATGACCTGCACGGTGTCGCCGAGGTACTCGCCGCGCCGCTCCTTGGCGATGACCGTGGAGTACACCTGCCCGGTGGTGACGTTGGCGGAGCCGTCCAGGTCGACGTCGAGGAAGCGCTCGTAGTGCCCGATGTCGAGGTCGGTCTCGGCCCCGTCGTTGGTGACGAACACCTCACCGTGCTGGAACGGGTTCATCGTGCCGGGGTCGACGTTCAGATACGGGTCGAGCTTCTGCATGGTGACCCGCAGACCCCGTGCCTTGAGCAGCGCGCCCAGGCTGGAGGCGGTCAGGCCCTTGCCGAGGGAGGAGGCGACACCCCCGGTGACGAAGATGTGCTTGGTCGTCGTGGCTGTGCTGCTTCGGAAAGCAGCGGGCGGCATGGCCAAGAGGGGGCTCCCGTGGTCGCGGTTTCGGTTGCGGTACGGCTGCCCGGCCCGGAGGTTTCCGGCGGTGCCGTCGCTGCGGTTCGGGGGTCCCTTTTCCTGCTCGGGCGTCCACCGGTCCACGGGCTACCAGGGTATCAGCGACGCGGGGAGGTCGCTTCCGGCCACGCTCCGCGCACGGCCCGACACGCGCCATACTCGTGCTCACTCGTTCGGACCAGGCGGGTTGTCGGGAGGGGCGCGCGGAACATCATCGTGCGTCGTATCCTGCTCGGACACTCGCTGCCGAGCCAGGCCGGCAAACGGCACAACCCCGCCGGTATTCCTGGGCCAAGAGCTCGTCGGTTCGCCTCGCGAAGACAATCGCTGCAACCATTGACATGCGTGACACGCGACAACTGACGTTCCGCAACGACGCTTTACCAATGATCCTCTGACCGCAAGAACACCGCCCCATCGGGGCGACGTGGCCGTTCGACTGGAGTTGCACGTGGCCGGGCGCATCGAAGACTACGCACTTATCGGAGACATGCAGACGGCCGCGCTGGTCTGCAGGGACGGCACGGTGGACTGGCTGTGCCTCCCCCGCTTCGACTCCCACGCCGTCTTCGCCGGACTGCTCGGCACGGAGGAGCACGGCTTCTGGCGGCTGGGCCCCGCGCACGCCGCCGACGCCGAACCGCCGAGAGCGGTCCGCCGCCACTACCGCGGCGACTCGCTGATCCTCGAATCCGAGTGGGACACCTCACGCGGCACGGTCCGGGTGACCGATTTCATGCCCCCGCGTGACGGCGCCCCGCAGCTGATCCGCATCGTCGAGGGCGTCACGGGCCGCGTCCCGATGCGCTCCGCCCTGCGGATGCGCTTCTCGTACGGGCGTGTGGTGCCGTGGGTGCACAAGCACGAGGGGCGCACGGTGGCCGTCGCCGGACCCGACTCCGTGTGGTTCGACACGGAGTGCGAGACGTACGGCAAGGCGCTGACGACGTACTCGGACTTCACGGTCGCGCCGGGTGACCGGATCGCGTTCACCATCTCCTGGGAGCCCTCGCACAAGCAGCCGCCCGCGCTGCCCGAGCCGGAGCAGTCCCTGGAGGCCACCGAGGAGTTCTGGCGCGACTGGGTGGCCCAGTGCACGTACCACGGGCCCTACCGCGAGGCCGTGGTCCGCTCGCTGATCACGCTGAAGGCGCTGACTTACGCGCCGACGGGCGGCATCGTCGCCGCCCCCACGACCTCCCTCCCCGAGGAGATCGGCGGGGTCCGCAACTGGGACTACCGCTACACCTGGCTGCGCGACGCGGCGATCACCCTGTCCTCGCTGCTGCGCACCGGCTACCGCGAGGAGGCACGCGCCTGGCGCGAGTGGCTGCTGCGCGCGGTGGCGGGCGACCCCGAGAACCTGCAGATCATGTACGGCATCGCGGGCGAGCGCGAGCTGGGCGAGGCGGAGCTGGACTGGCTGCCGGGATACGAGAACTCCGGTCCCGTACGGGTCGGGAACGGCGCCGCGCACCAACTCCAGCTGGACGTCTACGGCGAGGTGACCGAAGCCCTGCACCTGGCCCACATGACCGGCCTGGCCCGCAACGACTACGCCTCGCTCCTCCAGCTCAAGCTGATCCGCTACCTGGAGGACCACTGGGACGAGCCCGACGAGGGCATCTGGGAGGTCCGCGGGCCGCGCCGCCACTTCGTGCACTCGAAGGTGATGGCCTGGGTCGCCGTGGACCGCACCATCAAGCTGATCGAGTCCGGGGACGCGGACGGTCCGCTGGAGAAGTGGCGCGAGCTGCGCGACGACATCCACCGGGACGTGTGCGAGAAGGGCTACGACAAGGAACGCAACACGTTCACGCAGTCGTACGGCTCCAAGGAGCTGGACGCCTCCCTGCTGCTGATCCCGCAGATGGGCTTCCTGCCCCCGGACGACAAGCGCGTGATCGGCACGATCGAGGCCATCCAGCGCGAGCTGTCCACCTCCGACGGCTTCATCCTGCGCTACCCCACCTCCGGCGACGACGCGGGCGTGGACGGCCTGGAGGGCGACGAGGGCGCGTTCCTGGCCTGCTCGTTCTGGATGGCGGACGACCTCGCGATGATCGGCCGCGTGGACGAGGCCCGCAAGCTCTTCGAGAAGCTGCTGGCCCTGCGCAACGACCTGGGTCTCCTCGCGGAGGAGTGGGACCCGCGTCTGCAGCGCCAGGTGGGCAACTTCCCGCAGGCGTTCAGCCATGTCCCGCTGATCGACACGGCCCTGCGTCTGACGGCCTCCGGGGCGTACGGCGGCTGAACAGCCTAGGTGAGCCCCGTCCGGCGCGTCACGGCAGGTGGCGGACGGGGTAGCGTCCGGTCATGGACAGCCGCATCGACACGCCGGACACGCAGCACGGTGGCGGGATCACCGTGCGGCGCGCCCTGGAGCTGCCCGGACTGCGCGGTGGCCTGCCGGAGATCCTGGCGGGCGCCGACCGGCTGGGCCGCACCGTGCGCTGGGTGCACGCGGGCGAGGTACCGAACATCGCCTCGCTCCTCAAGGGCGGCGAACTCCTCCTGACCACCGGTTACGGGCTCGGCACCCGCCCCGCCGACCAACGGGCGTTCGTCCGTACGCTGGCCGAGCGCGGCATCGCGGCCCTGGTCGTCGAGCTGGGGCCGCGCTTCACGAGACTGCCCGCCGCGCTCGTGGAGACGGCGCGCACGGCCGGTCTCCCCCTGGTGCAACTGCACCGTGAGGTGCCGTTCGTGACGGTCACGGAGGAGATCCACACCGAGATCGTCAACGGCCACTACGCCCTGCTCCAGCGCGCCGAGGAGGTTCACCGGCGCTGCACCGAGGCCCTGCTCGGCGGGGGCGGCATCCCGCAGGTCCTCGGCATCCTCGCCGACTTCGCCGGCAACCCGGTCTTCCTGGAGACCCCCGACGGACAGCTCCTGTACGCCGCCGGGGCCGGCCCCGCGAACGCCGACCCGCTCCAGGTGTGGGAGGGGCTGCGCGGCCCGCACAAGGCCGATCAGCACGGCTCGGGGCAGCACAGGGCCGGGCCGCCCGCCGGTACGGTCCTCGTGGACGTGCCCGGCGGCGGACAGGGCGGTGGCCCCGGGTCCCTCCGGGCCCGGCTGGTCCTGCTGCCCGTCAACAGCCCGCTCGCGCCCGTGCACCGGATCGCGACGGAGCGGGCGGCGGGCGTCCTCGCCGTGGTCCTGATGCAGGCCCGCCAGGAGGAGGAGCTGGCGGCCCGCGGACGCGGCGACTTCCTCACCGACCTCGCCGAGGGCCGGATCGCGGCCGAGGACGCGCCCGCGCAGGCCCGGGTCCTCGGTTTCAAGCCCGGTACGAGCCCGCTGCTCCCGGTCGTCATGCGTCTCGCCGACGGGCTGTCCCCCGGCGGCGGCTGGGCCGTGCTGGCGCGGGCCGTCGCCGAGGAGCTGGCCTCGGTGGGCGTCCCGGTCCTGCTGGGCGTGCGGCCCGTGGAGGGCCGCGTACCGCTGCTTGTGGGACTGCGCGCCGAGTCCGAGCGGCCGGCGGTCGCGGACCGGGTCGCCGCGGCGCTGCGGGCGGGTGTGGAGCGGGCGGGGACGCAGCGGCCCGGGGCGCAGCCGCCGGTCGTGGTGGTCGGCGTGGCGGGCGGCTGGGCGGCCGCGTCTGCGGGGCTGCGGCACGCGGCCGAGACGGCCACGGCCGCCCAGGGGCTGTCCGACCGGCCCTGGTACGACGCCCGGCGCCTGGACATCGACCTGCTGCTGTGGCGGCTGCGGGACCACCGGGACCTGGCGGCCTTCGTGGACCGCGCGATCGGTCCCCTGCGCGACCACGACCACCGCTCGAAGCCGCCGCTGCTGCCCACCCTGGAGACGTATCTCGCGCACGCGGGCCGCAAGGCGGAGACCGCGCGCGAACTGCACCTCAACCGGCAGACGCTCTACAACCGGCTGGCGCGGATCGGGGAGTTGCTCGGGACGGACCTCGACGACCCGCAGACGGTCCTGGCCCTGAGCCTGGCGCTGCGGGCCCGCAGACTCGTGCCGTGATCGCGGGCCGCCACCCCGCCCCGGAATTCCGTCCGGGGCCTCGGAGAAGGCTCTAGGGCAGCGGCAGCGGCCGGGTCAGCTCGTCGTACACGCTGAGGACCTGCGCCACCGTCTCGTCCTCGGTCGGCCAGGTGGCCGCCTGGAGCGTGCCCCGGTCCTTCAGCCACTCGCACCGGTCGGGGTCGGCGAGCAGTGCGACGACGGCCTCGGAGAGCGCCCGCGGGTCGCCGTGCGGGACGAGTTCGGCCGCGTCTCCGACGAGTTCGGGCATGCCCGCGGTGGCTGCCGCGACCAGGGGCACGCGCGCGTGCAGGGCCTCTTGGGCGAGCAGGGAGCGCGCCTCGGGGCAGCCGGGCAGCAGGGCGAGGTCGGCGGCGGCGAGCAACTCCCCGATGTCGTCGCGCCGGCCGATGAGACGTACGGGGAGCCCTTCGTTCTCGACGCGCCGCTGGAGTGCGCCGCGCAGCGGACCCTCGCCGGCGATCACGAGCAGCGGCACGGGGTCGAGCCGTCGCCACGCGCGCGTGGCGTCCAGCAGCGTGTCGTACCCCTGGTGCCGGTCGAGGGAACCGACGGCCATCAGCAACGGCCGGTCGGTCGTACCGAGTTCCGCGCGCGCCTTGGGCCGCAGTCCCTCGGTCTCCTCCTGCGCGGGCCGGGGCCGACGCGCGGCCGGCAGCGCGACCGCGGCGAGCCGGGCGTCCCGGGCGCCCCTGCTGCGGGCGCGGTCCACCAGGTCGGACGACGATCCGAGGACCACCGACGCGGCCTTCGCCACCCGCCGCTCCAGGGCGCGCAGCAGATGCGCCCGCGCGCCCTCGGCGTACGGGCGGGTGTGCCAGGTGACGACGAGCGGGACGCGCCGGCCGCTGAGCGCGAGGGCGGCCCGCAGCGCGGCGTGCAGCCCGTGCGCGTGGACCAGGTCGGCGTCCCCGCAGACCGTCCGCAGCGCGGCCACGGAGGCCGGGTCGTTGCGCCTGGCCACCGGGACGTGATCGGCGCCGACGCCGGTGAAGTCGTACGTGTGATCCGCCTCGGCCGGGGCGCACACGGTCACCCGCACGCCCCGTGCGACGAGTCCCGAGGTCAGCGACCGCACATGGGCACAGCTGCCCGCGCTGCCGCCGCCGAGCACCTGGACGGTACGCAGCGGCGACTGTCCGTGCGGTGAGTGGCTGCTCACGTGGGTCACGTGGCCGTGGCTCCTGGTTCGGCGTCGGGCGGTCACGAAGAAAAGTACCGAAGGAACGGGCGACGGGGGTGTACCGCTCGTCCTGCTCCTAAGGATGCCAGGACGGGGGCGAGTTGCCGACCACCGCACGGCCGCCGCACGGCCGGTGCGGGGCAGGGGGTGTGGCCGGGACGCGGGCGCTCACTCACACGAGTGAGCGCCGGGCGATGTCCGAAGACAGTCAGGGGCGGACGTCGCCCCTGACGAGCCCCGGTTCACACCCCCTTCGCGCCCCTGCCGGTGCCCCTATCCGTCCGCCCGGGCCGTCGCCAGCAGTTCCTCCGCGTGGGCCCGTGCCGTCTCCGAGTCCTCCTGGCCCGCCAGCATCCGGGAGAGCTCACGGATGCGCTCCTCGCCCTCCAGGACCTTCACGCCGGAGCGGGTCACCGAGCCGTCGTTGGTCTTCTCGACCAGCAGCTGCCGGTCGGCGAACGCGGCCACCTGCGGAAGGTGGGTGACGACGACGACCTGCGCGCTCCTGGCGAGCTTCGCGAGGCGCCTGCCGATCTCGACGGCCGCCTTGCCGCCGACACCGGCGTCGACCTCGTCGAAGAGATACGTGGGCACCGGGTCCGTACCCGCGAAGACGACCTCGACCGCGAGCATGACGCGCGACAGTTCACCGCCGGACGCGCCCTTGGCGATGGGCCGCGGCGGCGCCCCCGGGTGCGGGGCGAGGAGCAGTTCGACCTCGTCGCACCCGGCGGGCCCGTACGCGACGGGACGTCCGCCGACCTCCACGCCCTCCGGGTCCTCGGTCTGCCGGATCTCGAACGACACGCGCGCGTGCGGCATGGCGAGCGAGGCCAGTTCGGCGGTCACGGCGGCGGCGAAGCGCTCCGCGGCCTCCGTGCGGGCGTCGGTGAGGGCCTGCGCCAGTCCGCCCAGCTCGGCCCGCAGCGCGTCCCGCTCGGCGGTCAGCTCACCGATCCGGTCGTCGTCGCCGTCCAGCTCCAGCAGCCGCGCGGCGCTCCGCTCGGCGTAGGTCAGCACGGCGTCCACGTCCTCGCCGTACTTGCGGGTCAGCGCGGTGAGCGCGGCGCGCCGCTCCTCGACCGCCGCGAGCCGCAGCGGATCCGCGTCGAGGTCGTCGGCGTAGCCCGCCAGCTCCCCCGCCACGTCGCCCAGCAGGATGCCGATCTCGCCGATCCGGCCCGCGAGGGCGCCCAGGGCCGCGTCGTGGGACCGTACGGCCTCCAAGGCCCGGTGGGCGCCCGCGACGAGCGTCGTGGCGTCGATGCCCTCCGGGTCCTCCGGATTGCCCGCGAGGGCGGCGTGCGCGACCGCGGCGGCCGACGCGAGCGCCTCCGCGTGCCCGAGCCGCTCGGCCTCGGCGGCGAGCTCCACGTCCTCGCCCGCCCTGGGTTCCACCCCGGCGATCTCGTCGAGCCCGAAGCGCAGCATGTCGGCTTCCTGGGCGCGTTCACGGGCGCGCGTGGTGATCTGGTCCAGTTCGGTGGTGATGGCACGCAGCCGCCGGTAGGCGCCCGTGTACTTGTCGAGCGGTACGGCGACCGCGTCGCCCGCGTACCGGTCGAGGGCCTGCCGCTGCCGGGACAGCTTGAGCAGCCCCTGCTGATCGGTCTGCCCGTGCACGGCCACCAGGTCGTCGGCGAGTTCGGCGAGCAGCCCCACCGGCACCGAACGCCCGCCGAGATGCGCGCGTGAGCGGCCCTCGGCGGAAACGGTACGGCTGATGAGCAACGTGCCGTCGTCGAGTTCCGCGCCGGCCTCCTCGGCCCGTACGACCGCAGAGGCGCCGTCGGGGACGGTGATCCGCCCCTCCACGACCGCGCTCTTGGCCCCGATCCGCACCAGGGCGGCGTCGGCGCGTCCGCCCATCAGCAGGCCCAGGCTGGTGACCACCATCGTCTTGCCCGCGCCGGTCTCACCGGTGACCGCGGTGAAGCCGGGCGACAGCTCGACCACCGCGTCGTCGATGACTCCGAGCGACCGTATCCGCATCTCCTCCAACACGGACATGACCATACGAGGTTTCCCCCACCCGGCGCGACGCCGCCCCATTCCCTGCACAAACGTCCAGGTCTGGCCAAGGGGCAAAAGCTGGGGCGCAGCCCCGCTTTTGAGGGGCGCGGGGAACTGCGCGACCAGCCCCCACGCACCCGCGGGTCCATCACCCTCCCGGCAGCGGAGCGCCCAGTGGGGCGCCTAGTGAGGCGCGCCCCGCCAACCCGCGACGGGCAACGCGAACTTGGCCACCAGCCGGTCCGTGAACGACGCATGGTGCAACCGAGCCAGCCGCACCGGAACGGCCCCACGCCGAACCTCCACACGAGCCCCCGGCGGCAGCTCGATCGTCCGCCGCCCGTCGCACCACAGCACCCCCGGCGGAATGTGCGGCAGGATCTCCACGGCGAGCACCGAGTTCGGCGAGGTCACCAGCGGCTTCGCGAACAGCGCGTGCGCGCTGATCGGCACCATGAGCAGCGCCTCGACCTCCGGCCACACCACGGGCCCGCCCGCGGAGAACGCGTACGCCGTGGACCCCGTCGGCGTCGACAGGACGATCCCGTCGCAGCCGAAGCCGGTCACCGGCCGCCCGTCGATCTCCAGGACCACTTCGAGCAGCTTCTCGGCGCCCGCCTTCTGCACGGCGGCCTCGTTGAGCGCCCAGTCCGTGTGCACGACGTCGCCGTTGCTGTGCACGACGACGTCGACGGTCATCCGCTCCTCGACCTCGTACGCCTTCGTCACCACCCGGTCGACGACCTTGTCGAGGTCGTCGCGCTCGGCCTCCGCGAGGAAGCCGACGCGCCCCAGGTTGACGCCGAGCATCGGCACGCCGGACGCGCGGGCGAACTCGGCGCCGCGCAGCAGTGTGCCGTCACCCCCGAGGACGATCAGCAGCTCGCATCCGTCGAGGCACTCCGGAGTCGCCTCCTTGACGAGCTCCACGGTCGGCGGCAGCGGCAGATCGGCCGCCTCCGCCTCCAGGACGCGTACGCCGAGTCCGGAGCGCAGCAGCCCCTCGACGACGAGCTCGGCACTGCGGATGGCCGCGGGCCGTCCGGTGTGGGCGAGCAGGAAAACGGTACGAGATCGGGTGTCGGTCAACGCGGCCCCTCCGCCACTGCACGGTCAACGTCGGCCGGGTCCAGTGCGGGTGCCCCGGCACGCAGCCACAGAAAGTACTCGACATTCCCCGAGGGTCCGGGCAGCGGACTGGCCGTCACACCCTTCACCCCGAGTCCCAGTTCCCCCGCCTGGCGGGCCACACCGCGCACGGCGTCCGCCCGCAGCTCGGGGCTGCGGACGACGCCGCCGCTCCCGAGCCGTTCCCTGCCCACCTCGAACTGCGGCTTGACCATCATCACCAGGTCGGCATCGGGCGCCGCGCACCGCACAAGGGCGGGCAGCACCAGGCCGAGCGGGATGAAGGACAAATCACCGACTACAAGATCCACCGGCTCCCCATCGATCGCCTCCAACGTCAACTCGCGTACGTTCGTACGGTCCTTGACGGTGACGCGTTCATCACTTCGGAGAGACCACGCCAACTGCCCGTAGCCGACGTCCACGGCGAGGACGTGCGAGACGCCCGCGCGCAGCAGCACATCGGTGAACCCGCCGGTCGAGGCTCCGGCGTCCAGCGCCCGCCTGCCCGCGACCTCCAGGCCCAGCGGTACGAAGGCCTCCAGGGCCCCGGCGAGCTTGTGGCCGCCGCGCGAGACGTAGTCCGGGTCGTCGTCGTCCTGGCTGACCAGGATGGGGGCCGCGGTCTCCACCTGGGTGGCGGGTTTGGTCGCGAGGTTCTTGCCGACGGTGACGCGTCCGGCGGCGATCAGCTGTCCGGCGTGCTCGCGCGAGCGGGCGAGCTTGCGTCGGACCAGCTCGGCGTCGAGGCGGCGTCGTGCCACTCCTGCCACGTTCGGTTCAGCTCCTGTTGCTGTTGCTGTAGCTGTTGCCAGCGCTGTACGTACTGTTGCCGTTCGGCGCCGGGGGCGCCGGGGGTCCCGGGCGGGCGTCGAGCGCGGTGAGCGCGTCGCGCAGCCCCCGGTGCACATCCTCGTACACCTCCACGTGGCCGTCCGTGTCGAGGTGGTCCGCGTCGGCCAGCCGGTCGAGCAGGGCGTCGACCTCGGCGTCACCGGTCGGTGTGCGCGGCACGTACAGCGGGGCGGGGGCGGCGGGGTCGTACTCGGGCCGGGCGTCGGGACCGCCGTCCGACCCGGACTCGGCGCGCGGCTCCGGCTCCGGTTCCGTACCGAAGGGCTCCGAACCCGAAGGACCCGTACCCGAAGGATCCGTATCCGAAGGACCCGTACCGAAGGGATCCGTACCGGAGCTCTCGGTCTCCGGGCCGGTCATGGACTCGCTCATGCCCCGACGCTACCGCGAAGCGCTGAGGTACCGTCGATCACGATGGCGACGATCGAGGAGTGCCGCAGCGCACTCGACAAACTCTCGGACAACATGGCCGGCGCGAACGGTGACGTACGGAGCGCGGTCGCGTTGGACCGCTCCCTGAGCTGCCGGATCACCGACCTGGACATCACCTTCGTGGGCCGTCTGCGGGACAGCCGGATCGTGGTGCTCGACACGGTCGAGGGCCCGCCGCCCGAAAAGGCCGAGATCCGGCTCGCGATGACCGGCGACGACCTGGTCGCGATGGTCGACGGCGAGCTCCATTTCGCGAAGGCCTGGGGCTCGGGCCGCGTCAAGCTCGAAGCGGGCCTGCGCGACCTGATCCGGCTCAGAAAGCTGCTCTGACCTCCACCCGGCCGGCCCTGCTCAGCCCTTGCCGACGCCGGCGGACGGGACGGCGACGGACTTGACGGCGGCCGTACGGGCCTTGCGCGCCGCTGGCACCACCAGGGGCGTGCCGGTCTCCGGGTCGTCGATGACCTGGCAGCGCAGCCCGAAGACCTCCTCGACCAGCTCGGCCGTGACGATGTCCGCCGGGGCGCCCTCCGCGATCACCGCGCCGTCGCGCAGGGCGATCAGATGGGTGGCGTAGCGGGCGGCGTGATTGAGGTCGTGCAGTACGGCCACCAGGGTGCGGCCCTGCTCCTCGTGGAGCTCGGCGCACAGGTCGAGCACGTCGATCTGGTGCTGGATGTCGAGGAAGGTGGTCGGCTCGTCGAGCAGCAGCAGCGGGGTCTGCTGGGCGAGCGCCATGGCGATCCACACGCGCTGGCGCTGCCCTCCGGAGAGCTCGTCGACATACCGGTCGGCCAGTTCGGCGACCCCGGTGGAGTCCATGGACTCCCGTACGATCCGCTCGTCGTCGGTGGACCACTGGCGCAGCAGCCCCTGGTGCGGGTAGCGGCCGCGCCCCACGAGGTCGCCGACGGTGATCCCGTCCGGCGCGATCGACGACTGGGGCAGCAGTCCGAGCGTCCTCGCCACCTTCTTCGCGGGCATCGACTGGATGGCGTGGCCGTCGAGGAGGACCCGGCCCTGGCGCGGCTTCAGCATGCGGGACAGGGCGCGCAGCAGGGTGGACTTGCCGCAGGCGTTGGGGCCGACGATCACGGTGAACGAGTTGTCCGGTATCTCGACCGACAACCGCTCGGCGATGACGCGCTGGTCATAGGCGAGGGTGACGTCCTCGGCGGACAGGCGGTTCACGGTGCTCCTTCGGGGGTGGCTGTCGGCGTGGGCGGGGCCGTCGGGGTGGGAGGCGGGACCGGGGTCCGAATGCGGCCCGTCCATATGCGGACCGTTCGTACGCGGCCTGTTCGTACGCGGCCTGTTCGTACGCGGCCTGTTCGTACGCGGCCTGTTCGTACGCGGCCTGTTCATATGCGGCCCGCCTTGCGCTCGGTGACCAGGAGCCACAGCAGATAGACGCCGCCGAGGATCCCGGTCACGACGCCGACGGGCAGCTGGTCGGCGCCGAAGACCCGCTGCGAGGACCAGTCGGCGACCACCAGGAGGGTGGCGCCCATGCACATCGCCGGCACCAGATTGGGTCCCGGCGAGCGGGTCAGACGCCGGGCGAGCTGCGGCGCGGTGAGCGCGACGAAGCCGACCGGGCCCGCGGCGGCGGTGGCCGACGCGGTGAGCAGCACGGCGGCGACCATCAGCAGCAGCCGCGTCCGCTCCACGCGCACACCGAGCGCGTACGCCACGTCGTCGCCCATCTCCAGCATCCGCAGGGCGCGCGCGTTGCCGAGGACCAGCGGTACGAGTACGGCCCACAGGGCGAGCAGGGGCCAGACCTGCTCCCAGTCGCGGCCGTTGAGGGAGCCGGTCATCCAGACGACCGCGCGGGTCGCGTCGACGAGGTCGGCCTTGGTGATCAGATAGCCGTTGACGGCCGTGACGATCGCGGAGACGCCGATACCGACCAGGACCAGCCGGTATCCGTGCACGCCCCGCTTCCAGGCGAGCAGATAGATGGCGAGGCCGGTCACCAGCCCGCCGATCAGCGCCCCGAGGGTGACCTGCCTGGCGGTACCGGAGAACAGCACGATCATCACGAGCGCGCCGGCCGTCGAGCCCTGCCCGAGGCCGAGCACGTCAGGACTGCCCAGCGGATTGCGGGAGATGGCCTGGAAGAGCGCGCCGCCGAGTCCGAGCGAGGCGCCGACCAGGAGCCCCACCAGGACCCGCGGCAGCCGCAGGTCGTTGACGATGAACTCCTGGCCCGCGTTCCCGTCGCCGAGCAGCGTGCGGACGACGTCGCCGGGGGATATCGGGAAGTCGCCGGTGCCGATGAGCACGACGCTCGCGGTGAGCGCCGCCACCAGCAGCAGGGCGACGACCGTGAACGCGCGGACGTCGACCCGGACCGACAGCCCGCCGACGGTACGGACCGTACGGCCGCGGGAAACCCGGGCGGGCGCCGCCTGCGGGGCTTCGGCCTGGTTGCGTGGGGCCTTCACAGCTGTGCCGTCCTCCGCCGTCGTACGAGAAAGATGAAGACCGGGCCGCCGAGGATCGCGGTGACGATGCCGACCTGGAGTTCCGCGGGCCGCGCCACGATCCGGCCGATCACGTCGGCGCCGAGCAGCAGCACCGGCGACAGCACGGTGGCGTACGGCAGGATCCAGCGCAGGTCGGGCCCGGTGAAGGACCGTACGACGTGCGGGACCATCAGCCCCACGAAGACGATCGGCCCGCAGGCGGCGGTCGCGGCCCCGCACAGCACGGTGGCCGCGAGCATGGACAGCGCCCGGGTGCGGTTCAGGTGCGCGCCCAGCGCACGGGCTGTGTCGTCGCCCATGGCCATGGCGTTCAGCGGCCGGGCGAGGGCCAGCGCGAGGACCGTACCGGCGGCGAGGAACGGCAGCACCTGCCAGATGATGTCGTCGGTGGCCGAGGCCAGCGAACCGACCGTCCAGAAGCGCATCTTGCCGAGCGCCGCCTCGTCCGTGATCATCACGGCCTGGAGATAGCCGTAGAGCGCGGCACTGATCGCGGTGCCGGCGAGGGCGAGCCGCACCGGCGTGGCGCCCCGGCTGCCGCCGAGGATGAACACGAGCACCCCGACCACGGCCGCGCCCGCGAAGGCGAACCACACATAGCCGTTCAGCGAGGTGACGCCGAAGAAGGTGATCGCCGTGACGACCGCGGCGGACGCGCCCGCGTTGATGCCGAGCAGCCCGGGATCGGCGAGCGGGTTGCGGGTGAGCGCCTGGAGCACGGCCCCGGCGAGGCCGAGCGCGGCGCCGACGAGCAGCCCGAGGACCGTACGCGACAGCCGCTCCGCCACCACGACGTCGCCGTACGTGCCGGAGTCCTGGAACAGGCCGTGCCAGACCTGCTCCAGGGACAGCTCTTTCGCGCCGATGGCGATGCTCGCCAGGGCTACGAGCACCAGCACGGCGAGGGACAGGAGGAGCCCTGCGGCCCGGACCGCCCGGCGCCTGGGGGGCGCGGGGGCGGTCTGCGCGCTCTGTTCGGGGGGACTGTCGACCAACACGGCAGTTAGGTTAGCCTAACTTGCACAGTGCTTCGATCGGTGTCCCCGGTGACCGGGCCCGTTGAGGGCCTTGAGCCGCCCTCAGAGCCCCAGCCGGGCCAGCGCCTTGCCGGCGTCCAGCTCGCAGGCCGCGTCGCCGCCCGCCGTCCAGGCGGCGGCGCACAGCGCCCTCAGCCCGTCCATGGGCTCGCCGTCACCGTCCAGTTCCAGCCTCTCGCCGCCGGCCGTCGCCGTGTAACCCCCGCACCGGAAGCCGTCACCCGCCTCGACCACCTCGGGCTGACCGGTCAGCATCCCCCGCAGATCGGCGTCGACATAGGTCGGCCGGTGCTGCGGCGGCGCGGCGAGGAGCTGCGCGCCGTCGGTCACTCCGGTGAGTACGAGCAACGAGTCCACCTCGCCGTTGAACGCGCCCTCGATGTCCGTGTCGAGCCGGTCCCCGACGACCAGCGGCCGCTTGGCCCCGGTCCGCAGGATCGTCTCGCGGTGCATCGGGGGCAGCGGCTTGCCCGCCACCTGCGGCTCGGCGCCCGTGGCGATCCGTACGACCTCCACGGCCGCCCCGTTGCCCGGAGCGATGCCCCGCGCGCCGGGGATCGTCAGATCGGTGTTGGACGCGAACCACGGCACCCCCCGCGCGATGGCGTAACAGGCCTCCGCGAAGCGCCCCCACGGCAGGTCGGGACCGCCGAACCCCTGCACGACGGCCGCCGGGTCGTCGTCGGCCGACTCGACCGGCTCAAGCCCGCGCTCGCGCAGCGCAACCCGCAGGCCCTCCCCGCCGATCACCAGCACGCGCGCGCCCTGGGGCAGCTGCTCGCTGATCAGCCGGGCCACGGCCTGCGCCGAGGTGATGACGTCCGACGCCTCGGTCGCTATCCCCAGCTCCGTGAGGTGCTCCGCGACGGAGTCGGGCGTGCGCAGCGCGTTGTTCGTGACGTACGCGAGGCGCATCCCGCCCGTGTGGGCCGTGCCGAGCGACTCGACCGCGTGCGCGATGGCGTTGCCGCCCGCGTACACCACGCCGTCCAGGTCGAGCAGCGCCGTGTCGTACGCCTCGCTCAGGGCCGTGTCACTGCCCTCGGGCCGCGTCCTCGCGGTCTGGCTCATTACGCATCGCTCCTCGTTCGGTCTCTTTCCCCCGATCATCGCTCATGGCACTGACACACTTACGATGCATCAATGAACACGGCAGGTACTGCGGACGTACCGGCACGCATGGGCCTTGACCTCACCCCGTTCCGGGGCCTGCGCTACGACCCCGACCGGGTCGGCAGCCTGTCCGCCGTCACATCCCCGCCGTACGACGTGGTCGTACGGCCCGACGGCCTGCACCATCTGGAGTCGGCGGACCCGCACAACATCGTCCGTCTGATCCTGCCGCAGGCCCCCACGCCCGGCATCCGCAACGAACAGGCGGCCGACACCCTGCACCGGTGGGTGTCCGAGGGCGTCCTGAGAGCCGACGCCCGCCCGGGCCTGTACGTCTACGAGCAGCGGGACGACGAGGGCATGTTCCAGCGGGGCGTCATCGGCGCCCTGCGGCTGTCGGAACCGTCGGAGGGCGTGGTGCTGCCGCACGAGGACGTCATGCCGCACGTGGTCGCGGACCGCGCGGCCCTCATGCGGGCCACCTCCGCGAACCTCGAACCCCTGCTGCTGACCTACCGGGGCGACGGTACGTCCGGTACGACGGCCGTCATCGAACGCACCGCGAAACATCCGCCCCTGCTGTCCACCACCACGGAGGACGGCTTCAGCCATCGCCTGTGGGCCGTCACCGATCCGGCCGACCTCGCCGAGATCCGCGCGGACCTGGCCCACCGCCAGGCACTCATCGCGGACGGCCACCACCGCTGGGCGACCTACCTGCGGGTCCGCGGGGAACACCCTTCCCCCAGTCCCTGGGACTACGGCCTCGTACTGCTGGTGGACACCGCCCGCCATCCCTTGCGCGTCCGCGCGATCCACCGTCTCCTGCACCGCCTCCCGGTGCCGGAAGCCCTGGCGGCCCTGGACGGCTCCTTCCGCGTACGCCAGGTCGACGGCCCCCTCTCCGAGGCGCTGTCGGCCCTCTCCGTAGCGACCGCCGAGGGAAACGCCTTCCTCCTTGCGGGCGACGGCACCTTCCACCTGGTCGACCGCCCCTCCCCCGACCTCCTGGCCCGTACGATCCCGCCGGACCCCCCGGAGGCCTGGCGCACCCTCGACGCGACGGTCCTGCACGCCACGCTCCTCGACCATGTCTGGCGGATCCCGGACGTCCCGGAGCACATCGCGTACATCCACGACACGGCCACCACGGTCGCCAAGGCGGAACGCGACGGCGGCACGGCGGTCCTGATGCACCCGGTCCGCGAGGAGGTCGTACGCGATCTGGCGAGCCAGGGCGTCACGATGCCCCGCAAGTCGACGTCCTTCGGCCCGAAGCCGGCGTCGGGCCTGGTACTGCGCGCACTGCTCTGACACGACTTGCGAAAACACGAACGGGCGGGACTCCCCTGAGGGAATCCCGCCCGTTCGTGTCAGTACGCGCCGACCTCAGTCCTGCTGGTCGCCCTTGACCTTGGCGCCCGCGTCCGGGGTGTCGTCGACGTCGGAGATCACGACCTCCGGAGCGTCATCGTCATCGCTGTCACCGTCGATGTCACCGTCGCTGTCGGGCTCCTGCGCTTCCGCGTCTTCGACTGCGACTGCGGTCTCTGCGTCGTTGTCGTCGTCGGCGAGTGCGTCCACGAACTCGACGCCGTCGAGTTCCGCGAGACGGTCCGAGGCGTCCGTGCTGCCGTCCTTGTCGGACTCGACGGCCTTGGCGAACCATTCACGGGCCTCGCCCTCACGTCCGGCGGCGAGGAGCGCGTCGGCGTACGCGTAACGCAGCCGCGCGGTCCAGGGCTGGACGGAGTTGGAGGCCAGCTCGGGGCTCTGCAGCGTGACGATGGCCGCTTCGAGCTGGTCCATGTCCCGTCGCGCACCGGCCGCCACGAGCCGCATCTCGACCTGGCCGGCCTTGTCGAGCTTCTGCACCTCGGGGGCGCCGGCCATGTCGAGCGCCTTCTCGGGGCGTCCCAGGCCACGCTCGCAGTCCGCCATGACGGGCCACAGGTCGACGTTGCCGGTCATACGCCGCGCGGCCCGGAACTCGGCGAGCGCTTCGCTGTACTTCTGGTTCGCGTACGCGGCGAAGCCGGCCGCCTCCCGCACGGCTGCGACGCGCGAGGCGAGCCGCAGCGCGACCCTGGAGTAGCCGTACGCGCCCTCGGGGTCCTCGTCGATGAGCCGGGCCACCATGACCAGGTTCCTGGAGACGTCCTCGGCAAGTCCCTTCGGCAGGCTCATGAGCTCCTGGCGTACGTCCTTGTCGATCTCCTCGCCCGTGACGTCGTCCGGGATCGGCAGCCGCTTGATCGGCTCGCGGTCGCGGTCCCGCTCGTCGCGGAAGCGGCCACCGCCACCGTTGCGGTCGCCGCCACGGTCGTCGCGTCCACGGAAGCCACCGCCGGGGCGGCCACGGCTGTCGTCGCGGCGGGGTCCGCCACGGCCACGGTCGTCGCGTCCGCCACGGTCGTCGCGCCCACGGAATCCGCCACGGTCGTCGTCACGACGGAAGGACGGACGGTCACCGCCACCACGGTTGTCATCGCGGCGGAAACCGCCACGGTCGCCACCGCCACGGTTGTCGTCACGACGGTCATCGCGGCGGTCATCGCGGCGGTCATCGCGGCGGAAGGCCGGGCGGTCGTTGTCACGGCCCGGGGCACCACGATCACGGTCGTCACGGCGGTCGTCGCGCCCACGGAATCCGCCACGGTCGTCGTCACGGCGGAAGGACGGACGGTCGCCGCCACGGTTGTCGTCGCGGCGGAAACCGCCACGGTCACCGCCACCGCGGTTGTCATCACGACGGTAATCGCGGCGGAACGGCGGACGCTCGCCGCCACCACGGTTGTCATCACGGCGGAAGCCGCCACGGTCGCCGCCACCGCGGTTGTCATCACGGCGGAAGGCCGGACGGTCGTTGTCGCGCCGCGGAGCCCCGCGGTTGTCGTCACGCCGGAAACCGCCGCGGTCGTCGCGCCCGCCTCGGTCGTCGCGCCCACGGAACCCACCGCGGTCGCCACCGCCACGGTTGTCGTCGCGACGGAAGCCACCACGGTCACCGCCACCGCGGTTGTCATCACGACGGTCGTCACGACGGAACGGGGGACGGTCGCCGCCACCACGGTTGTCATCACGGCGGAAGCCGCCACGGTCGCCACCGCCACGGTTGTCGTCACGACGGTCATCGCGGCGGAAAGCCGGACGGTCGTTGTCACGGCGCGGGGCACCACGGTCACGGTCGTCACGGCCGGGCCCACTGGGCCGGTCGTCACGCCGGAACGGCGGACGGCTCCCGCCGCCGCGGTTGTCGTCACGCCGGAAACCACCACGGTCGCCACCGCCACGGTTGTCGTCACGACGGTCATCGCGGCGGAATCCCCCACGGTCACCGCCACCGCGGTTGTCGTCACGGCGGTCGTCGCGACGGAAGGGCGGACGGTCGTTGTCACGGCGCGGGGCACCACGCTCGTCGTCACGACGGAACGGCGGACGGGAGCCGCCGCGGTTGTCGTCACGCCTGCCGGCCCCACCGCGATCGCTGTCGCGGCTCGGACCTCCGCGGTAGCCGCCGCGGTCACCACTGTCCCGGCGTCGCTGATCGCGCTCCGGTCGCTCGTCGGGAGAGTTGGTGGACATGGGTGACTCCTGTCATCGGTACCGCAAGTCATTCTCGCGCAGCCGGGTACCCGGCGCGCTTCGGGAAAACAAAAAAGGACCTTTGGTCCCAGCGAGTCGCTGGGACCAAAGGTCCTCAAAGATTGTTCGGCGGCGTCCTACTCTCCCACAGGGTCCCCCCTGCAGTACCATCGGCGCTGTAAGGCTTAGCTTCCGGGTTCGGAATGTAACCGGGCGTTTCCCTCACGCTATGACCACCGAAACCCTTTCAGACACTCCGCCATAGGGCAGAGCTGTGAACGGGCAGCGAACAAGCACACTATTTAATTGACTAGTGGAACTGTTCAGCCAGCACAACCGTTCGTTGTCTGGGAACTACACAGTGGACGCGAGCAACTGAGGACAAGCCCTCGGCCTATTAGTACCGGTCAGCTCCACCCCTTACAGGGCTTCCACATCCGGCCTATCAACCCAGTCGTCTACTGGGAGCCTTAACCAATCAAGTTGGTGGGAGTCCTCATCTCGAAGCAGGCTTCCCGCTTAGATGCTTTCAGCGGTTATCCCTCCCGAACGTAGCCAACCAGCCATGCCCTTGGCAGGACAACTGGCACACCAGAGGTTCGTCCGTCCCGGTCCTCTCGTACTAGGGACAGCCCTTCTCAAGACTCCTACGCGCACAGCGGATAGGGACCGAACTGTCTCACGACGTTCTAAACCCAGCTCGCGTACCGCTTTAATGGGCGAACAGCCCAACCCTTGGGACCGACTCCAGCCCCAGGATGCGACGAGCCGACATCGAGGTGCCAAACCATCCCGTCGATATGGACTCTTGGGGAAGATCAGCCTGTTATCCCCGGGGTACCTTTTATCCGTTGAGCGACGGCGCTTCCACAAGCCACCGCCGGATCACTAGTCCCGACTTTCGTCCCTGCTCGACCCGTCGGTCTCACAGTCAAGCTCCCTTGTGCACTTACACTCAACACCTGATTGCCAACCAGGCTGAGGGAACCTTTGGGCGCCTCCGTTACTCTTTAGGAGGCAACCGCCCCAGTTAAACTACCCATCAGACACTGTCCCTGATCCGGATCACGGACCCAGGTTAGACATCCAGCACGACCAGACTGGTATTTCAACGACGACTCCACCCGAGCTGGCGCTCAAGCTTCACAGTCTCCCAGCTATCCTACACAAGCCGAACCGAACACCAATATCAAACTATAGTAAAGGTCCCGGGGTCTTTCCGTCCTGCTGCGCGAAACGAGCATCTTTACTCGTAGTGCAATTTCACCGGGCCTATGGTTGAGACAGTCGAGAAGTCGTTACGCCATTCGTGCAGGTCGGAACTTACCCGACAAGGAATTTCGCTACCTTAGGATGGTTATAGTTACCACCGCCGTTTACTGGCGCTTAAGTTCTCAGCTTCGCCAGACCGAAATCTGACTAACCGGTCCCCTTAACGTTCCAGCACCGGGCAGGCGTCAGTCCGTATACATCGCCTTACGGCTTCGCACGGACCTGTGTTTTTAGTAAACAGTCGCTTCTCGCTGGTCTCTGCGGCCACCCCCAGCTCAAGCAGCAAGTGCTATCACCGGTGATGGCCCCCCTTCTCCCGAAGTTACGGGGGCATTTTGCCGAGTTCCTTAACCATAGTTCACCCGAACGCCTCGGTATTCTCTACCTGACCACCTGAGTCGGTTTAGGGTACGGGCCGCCATGAAACTCGCTAGAGGCTTTTCTCGACAGCATAGGATCATCCACTTCACCACAATCGGCTCGGCATCAGGTCTCACCCTTAATGTTGTGCGGATTTACCTACACAACGGGCTACACCCTTACCCCGGGACAACCACCGCCCGGGCTGGACTACCTTCCTGCGTCACCCCATCACTCACCTACTACAGGTCTGGTCCGTCGGCTCCACCACTTTCCATTCCCCGAAGGGTCCGGAACGGCTTCACGGACTTAGCATCGCCTGGTTCGATGTTTGACGCTTCACAGCGGGTACCGGAATATCAACCGGTTATCCATCGACTACGCCTGTCGGCCTCGCCTTAGGTCCCGACTTACCCTGGGCAGATCAGCTTGACCCAGGAACCCTTAGTCAATCGGCGCACACGTTTCTCACGTGTGTATCGCTACTCATGCCTGCATTCTCACTCGTGAACCGTCCACCACTGCCTTCCGGCGCGGCTTCACCCGGCACACGACGCTCCCCTACCCATCCCAGCCCCCGTTGGGGGTACATGCTGGAATGACACGACTTCGGCGGTACGCTTGAGCCCCGCTACATTGTCGGCGCGGAATCACTAGACCAGTGAGCTATTACGCACTCTTTCAAGGGTGGCTGCTTCTAAGCCAACCTCCTGGTTGTCTGTGCGACTCCACATCCTTTCCCACTTAGCGTACGCTTAGGGGCCTTAGTCGATGCTCTGGGCTGTTTCCCTCTCGACCATGGAGCTTATCCCCCACAGTCTCACTGCCGCGCTCTCACTTACCGGCATTCGGAGTTTGGCTAAGGTCAGTAACCCGGTAGGGCCCATCGCCTATCCAGTGCTCTACCTCCGGCAAGAAACACACGACGCTGCACCTAAATGCATTTCGGGGAGAACCAGCTATCACGGAGTTTGATTGGCCTTTCACCCCTAACCACAGGTCATCCCCCAGGTTTTCAACCCTGGTGGGTTCGGTCCTCCACGACCTCTTACAGCCGCTTCAACCTGCCCATGGCTAGATCACTCCGCTTCGGGTCTTGAGCGCGCTACTATACCGCCCTATTCGGACTCGCTTTCGCTACGGCTTCCCCACACGGGTTAACCTCGCAACACACCGCAAACTCGCAGGCTCATTCTTCAAAAGGCACGCAGTCACGACTGTATGTGCAAGCACATACAGCGACGCTCCCACGGCTTGTAGGCACACGGTTTCAGGTACTATTTCACTCCGCTCCCGCGGTACTTTTCACCATTCCCTCACGGTACTATCCGCTATCGGTCACCAGGGAATATTTAGGCTTAGCGGGTGGTCCCGCCAGATTCACACGGGATTTCTCGGGCCCCGTGCTACTTGGGTGTCTCTCAAACGAGCCGTTGATGTTTCGACTACGGGGGTCTTACCCTCTACGCCGGACCTTTCGCATGTCCTTCGCCTACACCAACGGTTTCTGACTCGTCTCACAGCCGGCAGACTGTGAAAGAGAGATCCCACAACCCCGCATGCGCAACCCCTGCCGGGTCTCACACACATACGGTTTGGCCTCATCCGGTTTCGCTCGCCACTACTCCCGGAATCACGGTTGTTTTCTCTTCCTGCGGGTACTGAGATGTTTCACTTCCCCGCGTTCCCTCCACACACCCTATGTGTTCAGATGTGGGTGACAGCCCATGACGACTGCCGGGTTTCCCCATTCGGAAACCCCCGGATCAAAGCCTGGTTGACGGCTCCCCGGGGACTATCGTGGCCTCCCACGTCCTTCATCGGTTCCTGGTACCAAGGCATCCACCGTGCGCCCTTAAAAACTTGGCCACAGATGCTCGCGTCCACTGTGCAGTTCTCAAACAACGACCAACCACCCGTCACACACCACTCACGCGATGCTTCACCGGGGCCGGCACTGAAGGCGACCTTGACGGCCGTACCCTCAGACACCCAACAGCGTGCCCGACACCCTCGCCCCTAAGGTCTGCTTTCCACGCCCCGAAGGACAGTACTTGCAGCCTGTAGAAGGCCGAGTGTGCCGAATAATCAACGTTCCACCCTTGAGCAACCACCGTCGAACGTGTGCCGACGTAATGGCCCTGGACCACCAAGCAAGCTTGGCGGCCTAGATGCTCCTTAGAAAGGAGGTGATCCAGCCGCACCTTCCGGTACGGCTACCTTGTTACGACTTCGTCCCAATCGCCAGTCCCACCTTCGACAGCTCCCTCCCACAAGGGGTTGGGCCACCGGCTTCGGGTGTTACCGACTTTCGTGACGTGACGGGCGGTGTGTACAAGGCCCGGGAACGTATTCACCGCAGCAATGCTGATCTGCGATTACTAGCAACTCCGACTTCATGGGGTCGAGTTGCAGACCCCAATCCGAACTGAGACAGGCTTTTTGAGATTCGCTCCACCTTGCGGTATCGCAGCTCATTGTACCTGCCATTGTAGCACGTGTGCAGCCCAAGACATAAGGGGCATGATGACTTGACGTCGTCCCCACCTTCCTCCGAGTTGACCCCGGCAGTCTCCTGTGAGTCCCCATCACCCCGAAGGGCATGCTGGCAACACAGAACAAGGGTTGCGCTCGTTGCGGGACTTAACCCAACATCTCACGACACGAGCTGACGACAGCCATGCACCACCTGTCACCCGACCACAAGGGGGGCACCATCTCTGATGCTTTCCGGGCGATGTCAAGCCTTGGTAAGGTTCTTCGCGTTGCGTCGAATTAAGCCACATGCTCCGCTGCTTGTGCGGGCCCCCGTCAATTCCTTTGAGTTTTAGCCTTGCGGCCGTACTCCCCAGGCGGGGAACTTAATGCGTTAGCTGCGGCACCGACGACGTGGAATGTCGCCAACACCTAGTTCCCACCGTTTACGGCGTGGACTACCAGGGTATCTAATCCTGTTCGCTCCCCACGCTTTCGCTCCTCAGCGTCAGTAATGGCCCAGAGATCCGCCTTCGCCACCGGTGTTCCTCCTGATATCTGCGCATTTCACCGCTACACCAGGAATTCCGATCTCCCCTACCACACTCTAGTCTGCCCGTATCGAATGCAGACCCGGGGTTAAGCCCCGGGCTTTCACATCCGACGCGACAGACCGCCTACGAGCTCTTTACGCCCAATAATTCCGGACAACGCTTGCGCCCTACGTATTACCGCGGCTGCTGGCACGTAGTTAGCCGGCGCTTCTTCTGCAGGTACCGTCACTTTCGCTTCTTCCCTGCTGAAAGAGGTTTACAACCCGAAGGCCGTCATCCCTCACGCGGCGTCGCTGCATCAGGCTTTCGCCCATTGTGCAATATTCCCCACTGCTGCCTCCCGTAGGAGTCTGGGCCGTGTCTCAGTCCCAGTGTGGCCGGTCGCCCTCTCAGGCCGGCTACCCGTCGTCGCCTTGGTGAGCCACTACCTCACCAACAAGCTGATAGGCCGCGGGCTCATCCTTCACCGCCGGAGCTTTCAACCCCCACCCATGCGAGTAGGAGTGTCATCCGGTATTAGACCCCGTTTCCAGGGCTTGTCCCAGAGTGAAGGGCAGATTGCCCACGTGTTACTCACCCGTTCGCCACTAATCCCCACCGAAGTGGTTCATCGTTCGACTTGCATGTGTTAAGCACGCCGCCAGCGTTCGTCCTGAGCCAGGATCAAACTCTCCGTGAATGTTTTCCCGTAATCGGGACCACATCATGAGAGCGGAACGACCAACCGGAATAAGGAAGGCCGTTCACAGCGTCCTCGCTGATGCGCCTACCAGGTATGACCCCGGCAGGACTTTTTCAAAGGAACCTCCACCCACCACCATGCGGTGATGGACGGGGTATCAACATATCTGGCGTTGATTTTTGGCACGCTGTTGAGTTCTCAAGGAACGGACGCTTCCTTTGTACTCACCCTCTCGGGCTTTCCTCCGGGCGCTTCCCTTCGGTCTTGCTGTGTTCTTGTCTCGCTGTTTTGCGTTTCCGACTCTATCAGACCGTTTTTGGTTCCGATTTCCTCGGTGCTTTCCAGGTTTTCGCTTTCGCGTTTCCCTTTCCTGCGAGTCCGACCCTACCAGACCCTTTCAGGCCCGATTCCCAGTCGGTGGGATTTGCCTTTTGGCCTTGCGGCCTTTCGACATTCACTACGTTAGCCGATCCCCTCGGCAACTCATAATCGAGTTCCGCGAGTTCGAATTCAGGCATGCGGACATGCTGAATGGACCCTCGCTGAGAGGAAGTCGTAGGTAGTGGGTTGGCCACTTCCGGCTGCTGGCTGAACGCAGTACCCGGGTCAAGCGGCTCGGGCTACGTTACGTATCGCCCAAGAGAGAGTCAAGTTCGGCGGCGGCGAGGGGTGTGGGCCCGATAGGGGCTCACCGTCGGGTCGTTGGTGATCCAGTAGCGCCACGGGTGGACGCCTCCGTCGCCGGACACTCCGGTGCGCGGCCCGCTGAGTACCTGGTCGGAGGTCACCGGGGTGCCGTGCAGGAGGCTCAGCGGTGAACTCTTCGAGGCGCATGCGTCCGTACCGTCGAGGGATCTGTCGACCCCCAGTGCCGTGGCCAGACGGGCCGGGCCTTTGGCCAGTTCTCGGTCGCGTCGGGCCGAAAGTCGACGTTTGCGCGCCACTTCGACGCCTTCGGTGATCTCTCCCGCGCGGAGCAGGACCGCGCTCGCCCTGCCCTCCGGGCCACAGACCAGGTTCATGCAGTGCCACATGCCGTACGTGAAGTAGACGTACACGTGACCGGGCGGACCGAACATCACCGCGTTACGGGCCGTGGGGCCGCGGAAAGCGTGGGAGCCGGGATCGTTCGGGCCGTCGTAGGCCTCGACCTCCGTGATGCGCAGCTCGATCGGGTCGGCCGAACCGTCCGGGTCCCTGCGCACGAGCACGCGCCCCAGCAGATCCGGGGCGACCTCAAGTACAGGTCGGTCGAAGAAGTCCCGGGCGAGGGGCGTACGGTCAGAGGCCGCGATCATGGCTTCCGAGCGTACTTCACACGTCCGAGTGCGTGCGGGGTGGTCAGGGAGCGCCCGTCTTGCCAGGGTGAAGGCGCGGAACCGGACCCGGCTGGATCGCGTATGTATGGATCAAGGATCCGATCCGGACCGAACAACTACGGGGCGTTGCCCGAAAGAGGAGAAGACGATGGGGTTCAAGCGGCTGCTTGCGAGCCTGGGTGCCGGTGGGGCTTCGGTCGAGACGGAGCTGACCGAGGTCAACGTCGTTCCCGGTGGTGTCGTCCAGGGTGAGGTGCGGATCCAGGGCGGATCCGTGAACCAGGCGATCGAGGGACTGTCGGTCGGGCTGCAGGCCAAGGTCGAGGTCGAGGGCCACGACGACCAGGAGTACAAGCAGAACATCGAGTTCACGAAGCTCCAGCTCGGCGGTGCCTTCGAGCTCCAGGCCAACGGCGTGCACGCGGTGCCGTTCGGTCTGGAGATCCCGTGGGAGACGCCGATCACGAACATCGCCGGTCAGTCGCTGCGCGGGATGAACATCGGTGTGACCACGGAGCTGGCCATCGCGCGCGCGGTGGACTCCGGTGACCTGGACCCGATCAACGTGCACCCGCTGCCGGCGCAGCAGGCACTGCTGGACGCCTTCATCCAGCTGGGCTTCCGCTTCAAGAGCGCGGACCTGGAGAAGGGGCACATCCGGGGTACGCGCCAGAAGCTGCCGTTCTATCAGGAGATCGAGTTCTTCCCGCCGCAGCAGTATCGCGGCCTCAACCAGGTCGAGCTGACCTTCATCGCGGACGACCGTGAGATGGACGTCGTCCTGGAGATGGACAAGAAGCCGGGCCTGTTCAGCGAGGGCAGCGACTCCTTCCGCTCCTTCCAGGTCGGACTCAACGACTTCCAGGGCACGGACTGGACCGCGTACCTCAACCAGTGGCTGTCCGAGGTGGGCAGCCGCCGCAACTGGTTCTAGGGCTTTTGGGACCTGGCCGGTCCTAAGCTCGGGGCGAGACTTTTCCGGAGCATGAACCGATCAGGAGGTGCCGAGGTGACGGAGTCCACGAGGCCGCCGCTTCCCCATGACTTCCATCCCGTCGTGCCGTCCTTCACTGTCACGAGTGAGGACGTCGAGGCGGGTGGGACGCTGAAGGACGCTCAGGTCCACGCGGCCGGGAACACCTCGCCGCAGGTTCGCTGGGAGGGTTTCCCGGCGGAGACCAAGAGTTTCGCCGTGACGTGTTTCGACCCGGACGCCCCCACGGGGAGCGGCTTCTGGCACTGGGTCGTGTTCGACATTCCGGTCTCGGCGACGGAATTGCCGGCGGGCGCGGGCACGGGGAAGTTCGAAGGGCTGCCCGAGGGTGCGGTCCAGGTGCGCAACGACTACGGGTCGAAGGACTTCGGGGGCGCCGCTCCTCCGGCGGGTGATCCGGCGCACCGGTACGTGTTCACCGTGTACGCGGTGGACCAGGAGAAACTCGGTCCGGACTCGGACGTCTCACCGGCCGTGGTGGGCTTCAATCTCCGGTTCCACACGCTCGCGAGGGCGCAACTCGTCGCCGAGTACGCGGCTCCCGCGGAGAGCTGACCTTTCACCGAGTGTTTGCCCGCCTCTGGTCTTGGAATTGATCAGGGGCGGGCATTTTTATTGCGTTGTCCATCTCGGCGTGCCCGGCCAGAGTTGATCCACGCCCGCCAGGTGGTGGGCCGGTGCACATGGGAGGTGGGCTGGATGCGGGACACGCTGGTGCTGAACGCGAGCTTCGAGCCGCTGTCGACGGTGACGTTGAACCGAGCCGTCGTTCTGGTGCTGCAGGACAAGGCTGTCGTCGAGCAGGCCCACCCCGAACTGCGTATGCGCGGAGCCGCGCTGGACATACCCGCGCCCCGGGTGATCAGGCTCTGCCGCTATGTACGGGTGCCCTTCCGAAGACAAGCACCGTGGTCGCGGCGGGGTGTGCTGGTCCGCGACCGGCACAGGTGCGCGTACTGCGGTCGGCGGGCGACCACGGTGGATCACGTGGTGCCACGGGCTCAGGGGGGTCAGGACTCGTGGCTGAACACGGTGGCCTCGTGTGCGGAGGACAATCACCGCAAGGCCGCTCGGACGCCTGATCAGGCGGGGATGCCGTTGCTGCGGCGGCCGTTCGAGCCGACGCCGGCGGATGCGATGTTGCTGGCGCTGGGGCGGGACGATCTTGAGGCTCTGCCGGAGTGGCTTGCGCAGCCGGCGTAGTCGCTCCGCTGGGGGATGCGTTGTCGGGTGCGGGTGCGCTGTGGCTGATCGCGCAGTTCCCCGCGCCCCTAAAGGCAAAAGATTGCGCCGTTCCCCGCGCCCCTAGGGGGCTTTCCAGCCCCTCCGTCGTTTGAGGAGCGGGGGTTCGGGGGCGGAGCCCCTGAGACGGTGACGGGAACGGGTAGGGGCGGCGGGGGCGAGAATTCCGCCCCGCCGCCCCTACCCGAGGTGAGGTCAGTCCACTGACGGCTTTTCCCGGCGTTCCGTGCCGCCGCCACCCTGGTTCCCGCCGCCCACGCCACCCATCGGCCCGAAGTTGCCCATAGCGCCGCTCAGCCCCTTGAGGGCGTCACCGATCTCGCTGGGCACGATCCAGAGCTTGTTCGCGTCGCCCTCGGCGATCTTCGGCAGCATCTGGAGGTACTGGTAGGCGAGCAGCTTCTGGTCCGCGTCACCGGCGTGGATGGACTCGAAGACCGTACGGATCGCCTGGGCCTCACCCTCGGCGCGCAGCGCGGCGGCGCGGGCCTCACCCTCGGCGCGGAGGATGGCCGACTGCTTCTCACCCTCGGCGGTGAGGATCTGCGACTGGCGGATACCTTCCGCGGTGAGGATCGCGGCGCGCTTGTCACGGTCCGCGCGCATCTGCTTCTCCATCGAGTCCTGGATGGAGGTGGGCGGCTCGATCGCCTTCAGCTCGACGCGGTTGACGCGGATGCCCCACTTGCCGGTGGCCTCGTCGAGGACGCCGCGCAGGGCCGCGTTGATCTCCTCGCGGGAGGTCAGGGTCCGCTCCAGGTCCATGCCGCCGATGATGTTGCGGAGCGTGGTGACGGTGAGCTGCTCGATCGCCTGGATGTAGCTGGCGACCTCGTAGGTCGCGGCGCGGGCGTCGGTCACCTGGTAGTAGATGACGGTGTCGATGTTCACGACCAGGTTGTCCTGGGTGATCACCGGCTGGGGCGGGAACGGCACGACCTGCTCGCGGAGGTCGATGCGGTTGCGGATCGAGTCGATGAACGGGACCACGATGTTCAGGCCCGCGTTCAGCGTCCGCGTGTAGCGGCCGAAGCGCTCGACGATGGCGGCGCTCGCCTGGGGAATGACTTGGATGGTCTTGATCAACGCGATGAAGACCAACACCACCAGAATGATCAGGACGATGATGATCGGTTCCATCGTGGCTCCCCGTACCCTTCTCCGCCTCGGTGCTTCCGGAAAATCTCGTGACCGCCGTGAGTCTCGTGACCGCCGAGGTACTCGCAGCTGTCGAAGATCTTGCTGGACGAGTGTGTCAGACCACAACTCGCCACGTGCGACGTTCCGTTCACTGGACGCTCCGAGAGGTCACACGACGATCGCCGTGGCTCCCTCGATCTCGACCACATCCACCTCTCGGCCCACCTCGTAGGTGAGTGAGGCGTCGAGCGATCGTGCGGACCAGATCTCGCCCGCGAGCTTGATCCGGCCTCCCGAACCGTCCACTCTCTCCAGGACGACGGCCTGTTTGCCCTTCAACGCGTCGATGCCCGTGGCCAGTTGGGGCCGTTGGGCGCGATGTCGGGCCGCGACGGGCCGTACCACCGCGATGAGCGCGACCGAGACGGCGGCGAAGACGACGACCTGGAGGACGACACCTCCTCCGAGCCCCGCGGTCACGGCGCCCGCGACGGCGCCGACGGCGAGCATTCCGAATTCCGGCATCGCGGTCACGACCAACGGGATTCCGAGCCCGGCCGCGCCGATCAGCCACCACACCCATGCGTCGATGTCGTTCACATGGTCATGGTAGGTCCGCAGGTCCCGTCCCCGACAGGGCGCACTTCCGGTTGGGGCGAGTGTTCCCGGTTGTCAGGACAGGTCGGACGGGTCGGTCAGGACAGCGGGAGGCCCTGGGCGGTCCAGCGGTCGCCGGCCTGGCTGACGACGAGCGGGAGGCCGAAGCACAACGAGAGGTTGCGCGAGGTGAGTTCCAGTTCCAGGGGCCCGGCCGCGAGGACCTTGCCCTGGCGGATCATCAGGACGTGGGTGAAGCCCGGGGCGATCTCCTCCACATGGTGCGTGACCATGATCATGGAGGGGGCGATCGGGTCACGGGCCAGGCGGCCGAGACGGCGTACCAGGTCCTCGCGGCCGCCGAGGTCGAGACCGGCGGCGGGCTCGTCGAGGAGCAGCAGCTCGGGGTCGGTCATCAGCGCGCGGGCGATGAGGGTGCGCTTGCGCTCGCCCTCGGAGAGGGTGCCGAACCTGCGGTCCACGAACTCGGTCATGCCGAGGCGGTCGAGGAAGGCGCGGGCGCGCTGCTCGTCGACGTCCTCGTAGTCCTCGTGCCAGCCGGCCGTCATGCCGTACGCGGCGGTCAGCACCGTCTGCAGGACGGTCTGGCGCTTGGGGAGCTTCTCGGCCATGGCGATACCGGCCACGCCGATCCGCGGGCGCAGCTCGAAGACGTCGACCTTGCCGAGGGTCTCGCCGAGGATGGTGGCGGTGCCCTGGCTGGGGAAGAGGTAGCTGGAGGCGAGGTTGAGGAGGGTCGTCTTCCCGGCGCCGTTGGGTCCGAGGATGACCCAGCGCTCGCCTTCCTTGACCGACCAGGAGACCTGGTCCACCAGAGCCCGGCCCTCTCGGACCACGGATACGTCCTCAAGCTCCAGAACATCGCTCATGAGCGCGCTGTCTCCCATTGCAGTCTCGGCCGTCGCTGACGTCTGTGGACGCAGCCCCCAGGGAAAACCTACGCCACCGGTCGACCCGTCCAATCCATCGGCCGGTCCTTAAGCGGTTCCTTAAAGTGGGAGGCATGCTTTCGGAACCACGTTCAGGACGGTTGGCGGCATGGGGAAACGCACTGTTGGCCGGATTTGTCTCACCGGATGACGCGGTCGTCGCCATCGTCGGTGAGGACGCCGTGCACCGGGTCACGGGGCTGCCCGGTGAGACGGGGCCGGTCGGGCTCTCGCTCGCGCTGGGGCGGCTGCGCACGCTCGGGGCGACCGGTCTGCGGGTCGCGCTGCCCGCGCCCGGGCATCCGCTCGGGCTGAGCGGCCCGCCGGATTTCAACGCGCGCGCCCTGGAGGCCGAGGAGGCCGTCGTCTGTCACGGGGTCGGTCTCGGCCTCGTACCCGAGGTGTACGAGGCCGGGCCCGCCGGCGATGTGCATGTGGAGGTCGTCTGGCACTGTCTGCCGGTGCGCGAGGCGCCGCCCGCCGACGTGCCGTCCCTCGGGGAGGCGGAACGGGAGCTCGCGGAGGCGTTGCGTGACGCGACCGAGGTGCTGTCGCGGCTCGATGTGGCGGGCTCGGGACCGGCCGCCGAGGCGGCGATCGACGCGTACCGGGCACGGGCCGAGCGGGACGGCGAGGTGCTCGCTCCCGGCTATCCGCCCAGGGCGGTGCGGGTGTTGGCGCTGTCCCGGCGGGTCGGGCTGCTGGTCTCGGTGGCGTACGGCAACGGGCCCGGCGGGGCCGTGAGCGCGTCGGAGATGGCCGCGCGCTCCGAGGCGCTGCGCCCGGTCGAACGGACGGCCAGGAGGGCTCAGGTGGCGGCGTACAACGCGTTCGTGGAGGAGCGGGAGCGCGGGGTGCGCTGAAGAGCGCGGCGGTCGCCGGAGGCCAGGGCGGACGCGGCCGTCGCCCAGGGCTGACGCGGCGGTCGCCGAGGGCCCGGCACGCACGAGGGCCCCGCGGACCGTGTGGTCCGCGGGGCCCTCGGCCGGGCGGGACGTCAGTCGTTGACGGCCTCGTTGCCGAAGGTCGGGTTCAGGAGCCCGATCACGTTGATGCTGTCACCGACGACGTTGACGGGGACGTGGATCGGCGCCTGGACCGCGTTGCCCGAGGCGACGCCCGGGGACTTCACGGCAGCGGCGTCGGCGTCCGAGTCGGCGACAGCCGCACCGGCCGAGGCGCCCGCTGCGATACCGGCGACGGTGACGGCCAGGGCGGCCTTCTTGGCGATGTTCATGAAAAGCGTTCCTCCTGCGATTGCGTATCCGGCCCTGCCGCGGGCCGTAGCCTGAGCAACGCCCGAGGAGCGTGGACGGCACGGCGGAGGAGCGCGTTCTGCCCGTTCGGGCCAGTGGTCCGACGAGCCGAAAAACGGACCGGCCTCCCAGGTGGACCTGGGAGGCCGGTGGTCATGTGACCCGGGGCGTACGTCAGCCGTTGAAGCCGTCGTTGCCGAACGCCGGGTTCAGGATGCCGATGACGTTCACGGTGTTGCCGACCGCGTTCACGGGGATGGCGACCGGGACCTGGACGAGGTTGCCCGAGGCGACACCCGGCGAGCCCACGGCCTGACCGGCCGCGTGCGCACCGTCGGTGGCGGAGGCGAAACCGGCACCGGCGGCAACGAGGCCACCGGCCACCATCGTGACGGCAGCGGCCTTCTTCAGGTTCTTCACTTCTGAGCCCTCTCCTTGCGAACCACTGCGGCAAAGCGCCGCAGCACGCACTGAAGAACGGCGGAGATCGCAGAAGGATGCGCCATCCGGGGGACATTCCCACGACGGTATGAATCTCAGCCCGGAGGGCGACGCTCCGAATTGCCGTCCGGAAGACCGGCCGTTGCGCGGACCAGCAGGTCATCAGCAGGTCATCAGCCCGTCACACCGTGGCGTACGGCCCACAGCGCGGCCTGGGTGCGGTCGGAGAGGTCGAGCTTCATCAGGATGTTCGAGACGTGCGTCTTGACGGTCTTCTCGGAGAGGACGAGGGCGCGGGCTATCTCGCGGTTGGAGCGGCCGTCGGCGATCAGGCCGAGCACCTCGCGCTCCCGCTCCGTGAGCGAACCGCCTCTCCCCTGGCCGTAGTTGGTGCCCTCCTGGGACAGCAGTGCGCCGGCCACCTCGGGCTGCAGCAGGATGTGCCCGGCGTGGACCGAGCGGATGGCTCCGGCGAGGGCGTCCGGGTCCACGTCCTTGTAGACGTAGCCGGCGGCGCCCGCGCGCAGGGCCGGGATCACCGTGCGCTGCTCGGTGAAACTGGTCACGATGAGCACGCGCGCGGGGTTGTCCAGTTCGCGGAGCCTGCGCAGGGCCTCCACGCCGTCCATGCCCGGCATCTTGAGGTCCATGAGGACGACGTCGGGCTTCAACTCCTCGGCGCGGGCGACTCCTTCGGCGCCGTCGGACGCCTCCCCCACGACCTCGATGTCGTCCTGCACCTCCAGGAAGGTGCGCAGCCCCCGGCGGACGACCTGGTGGTCGTCGACGAGCAGCACCTTGATTGCGTCAGCCACCAGGGACCTCCATCTCGATCGTGGTGCCCTTGCCGGGCGCCGATTCGACGGTGAGCTCGCCGCCGACGCCGTTGGTCCGGTCGCGCATGGAGACCAGGCCGAGGTGGCGTCCCGCGCGGCGGGTCGCCCGGGGTTCGAAGCCGCTGCCGTCGTCCGTGACGCGCAGGACGGCGCCCGGGCCGCGCTTCTCCACGGTGACGTCGACGCGGGCCGCGCCCGAGTGCCGCAGCGCGTTGTGCAGCGCCTCCTGGGCGACCCGCAGCATGGCCTCCTCCTGGGCGGCGGGCAGCGCGCGGACGCCGCAGCTGTCGAAGGTCACGCGTGCGGAGTGGGCCCGGTCGAGGACCTGGATCTGGGTGCGCAACGTGGCGACCAGGCCGTCCTCGTCGAGGGCGGCGGGGCGCAACTCGACGACGGCGGCGCGCAGTTCGTCGGCGGCCTCGGCGGCGAGGGCGGCCACCTGCTGGAGTTCGCCCTTGGCGCGGTCCGGGTCGCGGTCCACCAGGGCGGCGGCGGCCTGGGCGGTCAGGCGCAGGGAGAACAGCTTCTGGCTGACGGCGTCGTGCAGTTCGTGGGCGAGGCGGGAGCGCTCCTCGGCGATGGTCAGCTCACGGCTGCGCTCGTACAGGCGGGCGTTCGTGAGGGCGATCGCGGCGTGCTGCGCGAGGATCCCGAGCAGTTCCTCGTCGTCCTCGGTGAAGCCGCAACCGCCCTGCGGTTTCACGCAGTTCTTGTTGGCGAGGAAGAGGGCGCCGATGATCTCGTCGCCGTCGCGGATGGGCAGGCCCAGGAAGTCGGACATGTCGGGGTGGGCGGCGGGCCAGCCCTCGAAGCGCGGGTCCTCGCGGACGTCGGCGAGGCGCTCCGGGCGGGCCTGGTGCAGCATCGCGGCGAGGATGCCGTGCTGGCGCGGGAGCGGGCCGATGGCCTTCCACTGGGCGTCGCTGACCCCGTCGACGACGAACTGGGCGAAGCCCCCGTGGTCGTCGGGGACCCCGAGAGCCGCGTACTGCGCGTCGAGCAGTTCGCGGGCGGAGGCGACGATCGTCTTGAGGACGTCGCGCACCTCCAGGTGCCTGCTCATGGCCAGCAGCGCGGTGCTCACCGCGAGCAGGCCCGACCGGGGTCCATGGCTCATGACCTCACGGTACCGGCGGGGTGTGACAGCGCGTATCCGACCTGTGGCGGCCCCGTCCCGGTCCGCTGGACCTAGGGCGAAGGGCCCCCGCACGTGCGGCCCCCGCCTGAGGCGGCGCGGGACCTCGGGTTCCTACGTTGAGGGCAGCCGCCCGGAGCGGCGGTCGAGGACGAGGGGACGGATCATGCCGGTAGCGATCATCACGGGGGCTTCCAAGGGGCTGGGGCGCGCGCTCGCCGAGGCGCTGGCGGAGCGCGGCTGGGATCTGGTGCTCGACGCCAGAACCGCGCGGCCCCTCCAGGAGACGGCGGTGGCCGTCCTCGGTAAGTACGGGACGCAGGTACGGGCGCTGCCCGGGGACGTCACGGACGGGGCGCACCGCTCCCGGCTGGTGGCGGCGGCCCGGGAGCTCGGCGGCGTCGATCTCCTGGTGAACAACGCGAGCGCGCTGGGCGCCGAACCGCTCGTACGGCTCGAATCGCTGGCCCTGGACGGGCTCCGGCGGGCGCTGGAGGTCAATGTGGTCGCGGCGCTGGGGCTGGTCCAGGAGGCGCTGCCGCTGCTGCGGGAGTCGCCGGCGGGCGCGGTGATCGACGTCAGCTCGGACGCGGCGGCGGAGGCGTACGAGACCTGGGGCGGTTACGGGGCCTCGAAGGCGGCGCTCGACCAGCTCTCCGCGGTGCTCGGCGAGGAGGAGCCCAGGCTGCGGGTCTGGGCGGTCGACCCGGGGGACATGGGCACGGACCTGTACGCGGCGGCCGTTCCGGACGACGACGATCCGCGGCCCGACCCGGCGAGTGTCGTGCCGGCCTTCCTGAGGCTGCTCGACGGGCGTCCGGCGAGCGGGCGCTACGGGGCGCCCGCCCTGCTGGAGCAGCGATGACGACGGCCATGGGGGTGCCCCCGCTCGACGGCGGCCGGGCGGGCAGGTGGACGCTCCCCGAGGAGCTGTCGGCGCGGGTGCCTGCCGAACAGCGGGGCACCGGGCTCGACCGCGACGCCGTCCGTCTGCTCGTCTCCCGGGGGACCCGGGTGTCGCACCACGCGTTCGTGGAGCTGCCGGGCCTGCTGCGGGCCGGGGACCTGCTCGTCGTGAACACGTCCATGACGCTGGCGGCCGCGGTGGACGGGAGAGTGGGGCACGCGCGCGTGGTGGTGCATTTCTCCACCCGGGGCGACGACGGGCGGTGGGCGGTGGAGCTGCGCGAGCCCGACGGAAGGGGCACCACGCGCGCACGCGGGGGCGGGCCGGCGGGGACGGAGGTAGGGCTGCCGGGGGACGTACGGCTGGTCCTGGAGGAGCCGCTCGCCGACCGGAGTGCGCGGCTGTGGTGGGGGCGGGTCTCCGACGCCGACGTGCCGGGGCTGCTGCGGCGGCACGGGAGGCCCATCCGCTACTCCTACACGGACCGGGACCAGCCGCTGTCCGCGTACCAGACCGTGTTCGCGCTGCCGTCCGCCGACGGGGCGGGGAGTGCGGAGATGCCGAGCGCGGCGCGGCCCTTCACCGCGCGGCTGGTGGCGGAGCTGGTGAGCCGGGGTGTGCAGTTCGCGCCCGTCACCCTGCACACGGGGGTCGCCTCGGCGGAGGCGCACGAGCCGCCGTACCCGGAGCGCTTCACGGTGCCGGAGACCTCGGCGCGGCTGATCAACGCGGCGAGGGCCGGTGACGGCAGGGTGATCGGGGTCGGCACCACCGCCGTACGCGCCGTGGAGTCGGCGGCCGGTCCCGACGGGGTGGTGCGTGCCGCGCGGGGCTGGACCGGTCTGGTGGTGACCCCGGAGCGCGGGGTGCGGGTCGTCGACGGGCTGCTCACCGGGCTGCACGAGCCGCAGGCCTCGCATCTGCTGATGCTGGAGGCGATCGCGGGCGGGAAGGCCGTCGACCGCGGGTACGAGCAGGCGCTGCGCGGGCGCTACCTGTGGCACGAGTTCGGCGACGTGCACCTCATCCTCCCGGAGGAGTCCCCGGCGGCCCTCTCGGTGGAGAACCCTCACACAGAGGATTGCCACAGCAACTGCCGGTGAGTCCGAGCCGTATCCGATGTGAGCCCTCACATAGGGCGCACATCACGTACGAACGGGCATAGGAGACAACTGGACTCCTGGTGAGCGGGGCAGACGTATTGGTCTGTCCCGATTTGCCCTTTGGGGGTCCACTACCCGAGGTCGTACGTCACACCTTTGCCATCGAAAATTCGGGCCGCTAACAATGGCTCCCGTCGCTCGATGCCGCAGGTGCTTACCCACGGCGTCAGATCCGGAAACACCCTTTGTCCCCATCGGATCGAGAGCGGCCTCCGCGCTATTCGAAGAGGTCCTCCAGCCATGCCCAAGCAGCACAGCATTCCTGGTCGCATCCCCGCCATGACCAAGGCCCACAAGCTCTCGTTCGCCGGTGTCGCCACGCTCGGCGCCGCCGCCCTCGCGTTCTCGCTGGCCCCCGCCGACACGAAGGCGAGCGCCGACTCGGTCTCCGCCGCCCCGGTCGCGCTCTCGTCGCAGCAGCTGAAGGTCAAGACCGTCGGCCTCAGCGGCCAGCTGGCCGACGCCCAGGCCGCCGCCGCGAAGAAGAAGGCGGCCGACGCCGCCGCCGCGAAGAAGGCCGCAGAGGCCGCCGCGGCGAAGAAGGCCGCGGACGCCCGCAAGGCCAAGGAGGCCGCGAGCCGGTCCGCCCAGCGCGCCGCGGTCAAGCCGGTCGCCGCGAAGACCTACGCGAACAACCTGGACGGCTGGATACGCCAGTCGCTGGACATCATGAAGAAGCACGGCATCCCGGGCACGTACGACGGGCTGCACCGCAACATCATCCGGGAGTCCTCGGGCAACCCGAACGCGATCAACGGCTGGGACATCAACGCCATCAACGGCGTCCCGTCCATCGGTCTGCTGCAGGTCATCAAGCCGACCTTCGACGCGTACCACGTCGCCGGCACCGCCTGGAGCCAGTACAACCCGGTCGCCAACATCACCGCCGCCGCCAACTACGCGGCGGACCGGTACGGCTCGATCGACAACGTCAACAGCGCGTACTGAGGTCTGCGCGGACCTCTGCCCGTACGCCGGAAAGGGCGGCACCCCGATCGGGGTGCCGCCCTTCGCGCGTGCCGCTCGCGGCGTCCTACTTGCGCATGACCTCCGGCTCGTGGCGGCGCAGGAAGCGGGCCACCAGGA
Source organism: Streptomyces liliiviolaceus (assembly GCF_018070025.1). Taxonomy (NCBI): domain Bacteria; kingdom Bacillati; phylum Actinomycetota; class Actinomycetes; order Kitasatosporales; family Streptomycetaceae; genus Streptomyces; species Streptomyces liliiviolaceus. The sequence goes on along the minus strand of NZ_JAGPYQ010000001.1, from coordinate 4,057,982 downwards.
AGGCGCAGACCGCGGCGAGGGCGAACAGGGCCGTCATGTCGAGGACCCAGGTCAGCGCCGTGTGATCCCACAGGGGATCGGTCTCGGCCGTGTTGTGCGGGTTGATCTTGTTGAAGTCGAGCGTGGCCCCGGAGGCGCCGACCGCCCAGCGCGACGGCATCAGATACGAGATCTGGTTGACGCCCACGGCGCCGTTCAGCGGGAACAGGCAGCCGGTGAAGACGACCTGGATGATCGCGAACATCACCAGCAGCGGCATGGTCTTCTCGGCGGTCTTCACCAGCGAGGAGATGACCAGGCCGAACATCATCGAGGTGAAGCCCAGCGCCATGATCGGCAGGGAGAGTTCCAGCGCGACCGCGCCGCCGAGGATCAGTCCCTCGTCGGGGATGGTCCGGCTCATGAAACCGATCGCGCCGACCAGCGCGCCCTGGAACATCGTGATGACGCCGAGGACGATCACCTTGGACATCAGATACGCGGAGCGTGACAGGCCGGTCGCGCGTTCGCGCTCGTAGATGACCCGTTCCTTGATCAGCTCACGGACCGAGTTCGCGGCGCCCGCGAAACAGGCGCCCACCGCGAGGATCAGCAGCACCGTCGCGGCCGTGCTGTTCGGGATGGGCAGACCGTTGGGCTGCAGTTTCGTGTTCACCAGCAGCGTCTTGTCCGGCTCGATGAGCAGGCTGACCGCGCCGAGGACCGCCGGCAGGATCACCGTCAGCGCCAGGAAGCCCTTGTCGGACGCGATGACCGAGACGTACCGCCGGACCAGGGTGGCCAGCTGGGACATCCAGCCCTGCGGCTTCGGCGGGCGCATCGCCTGCGGCGGCGGCATGTGTACGGACTGCGGGGCGACCGCGTCGATGTCCGCGGCGTACATCTGGTAGTGCTGCGAGCCCTTCCAGCGGCCCGCCCAGTCGTAGTCGCGGTAGTTCTCGAAGGCGGAGAAGACATCGGCCCAGGTGTCGTAGCCGAAGAAGTTCAGTGCCTCCTCGGGCGGACCGAAATAGGCCACGGAACCGCCGGGCGCCATGACCAGAAGTTTGTCGCAGATGGCCAGTTCCGCCACGGAGTGCGTGACGACGAGGACCGTGCGGCCGTCGTCGGCGAGGCCGCGCAGCAGCTGCATGACATCGCGGTCCATGCCCGGGTCGAGACCGGAGGTCGGCTCGTCCAGGAAGATCAGCGACGGCTTGGTCAGCAGCTCCAGGGCCACCGAGACGCGCTTGCGCTGGCCACCGGAGAGGGAGGTGACCTTCTTCTCCTTGTGGATGTCGAGCTTGAGCTCGCGCAGCACCTCGTCGATCCGGGAGTCGCGCTCCTGGGTCGTGGTGTCCGCGGGGAAGCGCAGCTTGGCCGCGTACTTGAGGGCCTTCTTGACGGTCAGCTCCTTGTGCAGGATGTCGTCCTGCGGGACCAGACCGATGCGCTGACGCAGCTCGGCGAACTGCTTGTAGAGGTTTCGGTTGTCGTAGAGGACGTCGCCCTCGTTGGCGGGGCGGTAGCCCGTGAGCGCCTTGAGGAGCGTCGACTTGCCGGAACCGGAGGGGCCGATGACCGCGATGAGCGACTTCTCCGGCACACCGAAGGAGACGTCCTTGAGGATCTGCTTGCCGCCGTCGACCGTGACGGTCAGATGGCGGGCCGAGAACGAGACCTCACCGGTGTCGACGAACTCTTCGAGGCGGTCGCCCACCAGGCGGAACGTCGAGTGGCCGACGCCGACGATGTCGTTCGCGCCGAGCAGCGCGGAGCCGCCCTTGGCGATCGGCATACCGTTGACGAACGTGCCGTTGTGCGAGCCGAGGTCACGGATCTCGTAACGCCCGTCGGGCGTCGCGTGGAACTCGGCGTGGTTCCGCGAGACCTGCAGGTCGGAGACGACCAGCTCGTTCTCCAGCGCACGGCCGATCCGCATCACGCGGCCCAGCGACATCTGGTGGAACGTGGTCGGGCTGCGGTCGCCGTAGACCGGCGGCGCCCCCGCGGCGCCGCCGGAGCCCTGCTGCTGCGGGATGTGCCCGCCCTGCTGACCCTGCTGCTGCGACTGCTGCCAGCTCTGCTCGGGCGCCTGCGGCGTCTGCTGGGCCCAGCCGGCCGCCGGGGCGCCCTGAGCGGCGTACGGCTGCTGCTGGGGCTGTGCCTGCGGTGTCGCGGCCGCGGCGCCCGTCATGCTCAGGCGTGGTCCGTCGGTCGCGTTGCCGAGGTGCACGGCCGAGCCGGGGCCGATCTCCATCTGATGGATCCGCTGCCCCTGCACGAATGTGCCGTTGGTGCTGCCGTGGTCCTCGATGACCCAACTGCGGCCGCCCCAGCTGATCGTGGCGTGACGCCAGGACACCCTGGCGTCGTCGAGCACGATGTCCCCCTGCGGATCGCGTCCGAGGGTGTATGGCCTGGACGCTTCGAGCGTCCAGGTCCGTCCGTTCAATTCCAGTACGAGTTCCGGCACTCCATGCCCCACTGTGTTGTCCCCCGATGTACCCCCAACACAGGGAGTCTAGGGATGTCGAACATCGTGGGGAACTATTTCAGTAGGAGGCCCCTGACCGAAAGTCGGGCCTCGCGAAGACCGAGTACGGGCGTCTTGTCCGTTTCCGTTGACGGGGTTGAAACCGGACCGGAGAGTGGTAATCCCACGCGAGGGGGACACCGCGGCGGAGGTGTCGCGGGTGCGGAGTCGGGGGGCTGACGATGAGCGACGGGTCCGTGGGGCACGGCAGGCGCGTACCGGTGGGCGATGTGCTGCTGTCCTCGATCGCCGCCGTGAGCTGGGCGTTGATCGGCATGGTGGGGGTGGCCGCGCTGGGGCTGCATCTGCTCGATGCCGACGAGACGGCCTCGCTCGGGCCGATGACCGCGGCGCTCGTGGCGCTCGGGGCGGGTGGTTCGGTGACGCCCTCGGGCGATATGTCGGCGTTCGGGCTGGAAGGCGCCCAGGCGGACACCGCCCTCCAGATCACGCCACTGGGGGTGAGCCTGGTGGGCGCGCTGCTGCTGTCCTGGTTCTTCCTGCGCTCGCTGCGCGGGGCGGGCGCGGTGATCTCGCCCGCCGAACTGGTGGCGCGGGCGGGCACGGTGGCCGCTCTCTTCGTGGCGCTGCTGGGGGGTCTGGCCTGGGCGGGACACGACATCATCACGATCGACGGCGGTGCGCTCGGGCTCGACAAGCTGCCGGGCGGCGGGGTCCCCGACGACGTGGAGGTGCCCGGGCTCGGCAACATCGGCGGGCTGCTGCCGGACCGGCTCGGGGACCTCGCGGACGCGAACGCCAAGGTGGGCTTCACCGTCGACACCGTGCCGACGCTCCTCGGGGGCCTCGGCTGGGTCCTCGGCGTCCTGCTGATCGCGCTGCTGGCCTCGCGCAGGACCCCGCTGCCGGGCGGCTGGACGGCCGTGCACCGCGTGGTGCGGCCCGCGGTGTCCGCGCTGGTCACGGTGTTGCTGGTGGCGGTCCTGGCGGGCTTCGCGGCGGCGGCGTACGCGGCGATCGGCGACGACAACCCGAAACGGATCGCCGGCGCCGCCCTGCTCGGGGCGCCCAACGGCGTGTGGCTCGGCATCCCGATCGGGCTCCTCGTGCCGTGGGACGGGACGGCCAAGGGTCCGTTCCTGCAGTTCCTGCCGGACCCCATGGACGACCTCCTGAAGTTCTCCGACGACCCCGTGACCCTGGCCAGGCTGGCCGAACTGGACGGCCGGGTCTGGCTGCTGGGCGTCGCGGCGGCCCTGATGATGCTGTTCGCGGGCGTCCTGACCGCGGCCCGCACCCCGTTCGTACGGGAGCGGGGCGTCCTCGGTTTCGCGGCTCGCTGCGCGCTGCGGCTGGCGATCGTGACGGCGCTGGTGCTGCCGCTGCTGGTCTGGCTGACGGAGGTGTCCGTGGACGCCTCGCTGTCCGTGCTCGGCATCGACGCGTTCGACTCCGGGATCGAGTTGCGCGGGCAGCTCGGCATGGCGCTGCTGCTCGGTGCGCTGTGGGGCGCGGTCGCGGGCGCGGTGGGCGCGCTGCTCGCGTGCGCGTCGGGTGCGGCCGGCCGGCAGGCGGCGCCGCTGGCACGGGGTGAGGTGGACGGGTCCTCGCCGGAAGCCGTCGCCTCGTACGCGGAGGTGGCCGGACGAACGGCGGGGCAGCCGGCCGGGGAGGCCGGTCCCTACCGCCCCGGTACGCCGTTCCGGCCGACGAACCCGGAGACGAACCCCTATCTGCGGATCCCCGACGAGTTACGGGAGTCAGGGCCCGGTCGGCGCTCCGGCCCCCGGTCCCCCGGCGGCTCCCGGCCCCCCGGCGGGCAGCGGCGCGACCCAGGCGGACAAGCAGGGCCTCCCGGCGCTCAGCCACGGCCCCCCGGTGGGCAACCGCAGCCTCCCGGCGGCCGGCCGCGGCCCCCTGGTGGGCCCTCAGGGCCCGGTGGACAGCCTCCCGGCGGTGGTGGGCAGCCGCCGCCCGGTGCGCGTCCGCCGGACGACGTGCCGGACGACGTGTACGGGGCGCAGACGATGATCGGCCCCTTCCCGCCGACGCCCCGTCCGGGGCAGCCGGGGTCCGGACCCCGGCGCCGGTCCCGTTCGTCGCAGGACGGGCCGCCCACCCCGCCGGACGAGCTGCCTCCCCCGCCGCCGCCCCGCAAGCCGGGCGGACGCCGCTGACCGGAGAGCGGGCGCGGGTCCGACACGGCCCGTGAAGGCCGGGGACACCCGGGCGACATGTACTGTTCCCTGTCCGTCAGGCGGACCTCGGGGGCATTCGGCACGGAGTGCCGGATACCGTGTGAGCACCATGAGCGCATCACACACCCCTGATGTTCCCACTGATGTCCCGACTCTCCTCGTCAAGATCTTCGGCAAGGACCGTCCAGGTATCACCGCCGGGCTCTTCGACACCCTCGCCGCCTACTCGGTCGACGTGGTCGACATCGAGCAGGTCGTCACCCGTGGCCGGATCGTGCTGTGCGCGCTCGTGACGCATCCGCCGGCCGGTCTGGAGGGCGATCTGCGCGCCACCGTGCACAGCTGGGCGGACTCGATGCGGCTGCAGACCGAGATCATCTCCGGTCACGGCGACAACCGGCCCCGCGGGCACGGCAGGTCGCATGTGACGGTTCTCGGCCATCCGCTCACCGCGGAGTCCACGGCCGCCATCGCCGCCCGGATCACCGGGGCCGGCGGCAACATCGACCGTATCTTCCGGCTGGCCAAGTACCCCGTGACCGCGGTCGAGTTCGCGGTGTCCGGTACGGAGCCCGAGGCGCTGCGGACCGCGCTGGTGACCGAGGCCGCCGCGCTCGGCGTCGACATCGCGGTGGTCGCGGCCGGGCTGCACCGGCGGGCCCAGCGCCTGGTCGTGATGGACGTGGACTCCACGCTCATCCAGGACGAGGTCATCGAGCTGTTCGCGGCGCACGCCGGCTGCGAGGCAGAGGTCGCCGAGGTGACGGCGGCCGCGATGCGCGGCGAGCTGGACTTCGAGCAGTCCCTGCACGCGCGCGTGCAGCTCCTCAAGGGGCTCGACGGCTCCGTCGTGGACAAGGTGCGCAGCGAGGTGCGGCTGACGCCGGGGGCGCGCACGCTCATCCGCACGCTGAAGCGGCTCGGCTTCCAGGTCGGTGTCGTCTCCGGCGGGTTCACCCAGGTGACGGACGATCTGCGGGAGCGGCTCGGGCTGGACTTCGCGCAGGCCAACACGCTGGAGATCGTCGACGGGAAGCTGACGGGCCGGGTCATCGGCGAGATCGTGGACCGGGCGGGCAAGGCGCGGCTGCTGCGCCGGTTCGCCGCGGAGGCGGGCGTTCCGATCTCCCAGACGGTGGCGATCGGTGACGGGGCCAACGACCTGGACATGCTGAACGCGGCCGGTCTCGGGGTCGCGTTCAACGCCAAGCCGGTGGTGCGCCAGGCGGCGCACACCGCGGTGAACTTCCCCTTCCTGGACACGGTCCTCTACCTGCTGGGCGTCACGCGCGAAGAGGTCGAGGCGGCGGACATGCACGTGGACTGACATCCCTGGGTGTGCGCTTCCGCGAACACCTCGGGTCTCCCGCGACAGGGACGGGGCCCGGCACCGCGATCGGTGCCGGGCCCCGTCCGTGCTCACGGTGTGGTCACTCGGACGGGTCCCAGTAGTCGAGCAGGGTGGCCGCGCCGGGCTCCAGGCTCTTCCATGAGCCGGTGAAGGAGAGAACGGCGAACGCGGCGGGGTGGAACTCGCGGCTCACCCCTTCCTGCGCGTCGGCCGCGGACCGCCCGGCCAGGATGTCGGCGAGGCCCTGCACTCCGGGGTTGTGCCCGATCAGGAGGGCGTTCTGCGCGTCGTCCGGGGTTTCGTTCAGTACGGCGATCAGCTCGCCCGGGGAGGCTTCGTAGAGCCGCTCCTCGTAGACCGTTTTCGGCCGGTGCGGCAGTTCCTGGACGGCGAGCTTCCAGGTCTCGCGGGTCCGGGTCGCGGTGGAGCAGAGGGCCAGATCGAAGGGGATGCCGGTGTCGGCCAGCTTGCGTCCGGCGACGGCGGCGTCCTTGCGGCCCCGCTCGGCCAGCGGACGCTCGTGGTCGGGCACCTCGGGCCAGTCGGCCTTCGCATGCCGGAAAAGGACAATCCTGCGGGGTTCTGCGACGCTCATGGGTCCCAGCTTCGCATGAAACACGCCACGGGGCGCAGGGAGTTGATGCGCTGCCCCACCACGGGGCACGGGGAGCTCACGAGCCCTGGCCCGGCACGATCCCGGGAGCCGGGGCGCGGGCGGCTCACGAACCCTGGTGCAGTACCAGCTGCTGGATCCGCTCGAAGAGGCTGCCGACCGCCGGATCGGTGCCCGCCGCGTGGGCGTCCGCGGGGTTCAGTATCAGCAGCAGGAGCGCCGCGAAGGCGAGCGCGGGGAGAAGGACCGCCCACCAGGGCAGTCGCGTATCGACGCCGCGCCCGGTCGCCGGGTGGGGCGGGGTGTGCGTTGGGGCCGACATGCCGCCTCCGTGGGGCTCCGAGTGGTCCGTGGTCCGCGTCCTCGCGGTCACATCTCGAAGGTACGGACTCGGGAACCCTCAACCCATCCGGTGATCCACCCACTTGACCCTGACACTCACCCCCTAGGGGACGGGGGGATAACCCCACCATCCGCTCCCCCGGGGGCCCGGCGGAGCGTGGTCAGGGTGAGGCGATGGATGCGATGACGCCGATGACCACGAAGATGAGGAGGAACGCGCCGAAGACGAGGAGCATCTTCTTCTGGCCGTTCTTGGGATTCGGATCGAGCACGGGCATACGCCCAGTCTCGCACTCTTCGCCCGGCTCCTCACGGGTGGGGTCGGCGTCGGGGGGCGGTCGACGCGCGGGGTGGGAGGAGCCGGGCGCCGCGCAGGACGGGGGCGGGTGGTCGCCGTACGGGACGCGAGCGGGCAGTCGCCGCGCGCTCCGGAAGCAGGCGGGCGCCGCACGGTCAGGGAGCGGCGGTCAGCACGTGGTCCAGGGACGGCCGTCAGCGCGCGGCCTCGTCCTCCACCGTGCGGTCGCGGCCCGCGAGGACGCCCACCACGATCTGCGGGACCATCAGGCCCGCCATGAGCGTGATCGGCAGCCCCCAGCCGCCGCTGTGCTGGTAGAGCACGCCCACCAGCAGCGGGCCGGGGATCGAGATGAGGTAGCCGGTGCTCTGCGCGAAGGCCGAGAGCTGCACGACCCCCGCGCCGGTCCTGGCCCGCATGCCGACCATGGTGAGGGCCAGCGGGAACGCGCAGTTGGCGATACCGAGCAGCAGGGCCCACGCCCAGGCGCCGGTGGCCGGGGCGAGATAGAGCCCCGCGTAGCCGGCGAACCCGCAGAGGCCGAGGGCGACCACGATGGGCCCCTGGTGGGGCAGCCGGGTGGCCAGCCGCGGTATGACGAAGGCCAGGGGCACGCCCATCACCATCGTGACCGCGAGCAGCAGCCCGGCGGTGCCCGCCGGGACACCGGCGTCCCGGAAGATCTGCGCCATCCAGCCCATCGTGATGTAGGCGGCGGTGGCCTGCAGCCCGAAGAAGACCGCGAGCGCCCAGGCGGTACGGCTGCGGGTGATCCGCAGCGGGGCGGCCTCCTGACGCGCTCCGGAGGACGGGCTCGGGGCCGTGACCGGGGCGGCGCCCCCAGGAGCCGCGTCGGCGGACAGGGGCGTGCCCTTGGCCCGTACGAGCGGGATCCAGGGCAGGACGGCGACGGCGGCGAGCAGGGCCCAGACGGCGAGGCCCGACTGCCAGTTCCCGCCCAGGGCCCGGGTCATGGGCACCGTGACGGCGGCCGCGACGGCGGTGCCGAGGGCGAGGGCCATGGAGTAGAGGCCGGTCATGGTGCCGACCCGGTCCGGGAACCAGCGCTTGACGATCACCGGCATGAGGACGTTGCTGACGGCGATGCCCATGAGCGCGAGGGCGCTGGCGACGAGGAAACCGGCCGTGCCCCCGACGAAGGGCCGCAGCACCAGGCCCGTGCCGATCGCCAGCATGCCCGCGCAGACCACCGCGGCGGGTCCGAAGCGCCGGGCGAGGCGCGGTGCCATGACACCGAAGACGGCGAAGCACAGCGGCGGTACTGAGGTGAGGAGCCCGGCGACGCTGCCGCTCATGCCGAGGCCGTCGCGCACCTCTTCCAGGAGGGCGCCCAGGCTGGTGATGGCGGGGCGCAGGTTGAGGGCGGTCAGGACGATGCCGGCGATCACCAGACGCGTCATCCACGCGCGCGTGGGCGGCGTGTCCAGATCCACGTCGTGTGCGGAGCTGCGTATCGGTGTCTGGGTCGGTATCGATGGGGACACGGTCGTCCTGGTTTCCTCGCCTGTCATGAACCCCATCATAGAATCATGGGATGATTGGTTGTCCAACCCCCTGGCGCGAAGGACCGTCATGCCCCTGAGTCACCCTCGTCGTTCGGCCCTGTCCGAGCAGGTCATCGCCGCGCTGCGGAACGAGATCGCCTCGGGCGAGTGGCCGGTGGGCTCCCGCATCCCCACCGAGCCCGAGCTGGTCGAGCAACTGGGGGTGGCCCGCAACACGGTCCGGGAGGCCGTGCGGGCCCTCGCGCACAACGGCCTGCTCGACATCCGGCAGGGCTCGGGCACCTATGTGCTGGCGACCAGCGAGCTGGCCGGTGTGATGCACCGCCGGTTCGCGGACGCCGACCCGCGGCACATCGCCGAGCTGCGCTCGACGCTGGAGTCGAGCGCGGCGAGGCTGGCCGCCGAGCGCCGCACCGAGCGCGATCTCAAACAGCTGGACGCCCTCCTCGTACGCAGGGAGGAGGCCTGGGAGTCGGGCGACACGGAGGCCTTCGTGACCGCCGACACGACCTTCCACCTGGCCGTGGTCGCCGCGTCCCACAACGACGTCATGACGGCGATGTACGCGGACCTGGGCGAGGTCGTGCGCGACTGGCTGCGCGAGGACGTCGGCGAGGAGCTGACGCCCGAGACGCACATGGACCACACCCGCCTGGTGGACGCGATCCGTGCGGGCGACGCGCAGACGGCGGCCTCGGAGGCGGCCGGCTATCCGTTCCTCCTGTGCCGCCCGGGGCGGCCAGGGCCCGCGGGCCCTGCGGGACAGCCGGGGAACGTCACTTCTCGTGGCTGACCCACGCCGAGCGGACTTCCTTCCAGCAGCGGCCGGTCAGCCGGACGTTCTGCGCGGGGCCCGCCTCGACCCTCGCCCCGTCGGCGTCGATGTCCCACCAGCGGTCGCACTCTATGTGCAGGCCGACATGGTCGGACTCCGGATACGGGTTGCGGCAGTACGCCGTCACATGTGAACCCTCGACGACCGTCCGGCACGCCGCTCCGAAGGGTCGTTTCTCGGCGGGCACGCGCGCGTGGGGCGTCGTTCCCGCGGTGTACGCGGAGTGCGAGGCGGCGTCGGAAGGCGCCGCGAGCAGCAGGGTCAGTGCGGCGAACAGCGCGGCGGGGGCCGCCGCGAAAGCGTTCCTGGGGAGCCGATGCGTGCATCGGGCCTGGGACAGGCGCACAAGGGGACCTCCTCGGCCGGGCTCTGGAGGGCGTCTCGGGAGAAGTACTCCTGCTTCGAAGACTCCGAAGACCTCGAAGACCTCGAAGACCTCGAAGACTTCAGGAAGAACTCCTACTCCAGAGTGGGCCGTTACCCCTCGTGGCCGCCCGGCCGGTGGGGCCGAACGGGTGACGCCCCGCTCCCCGCGCACTGCGGGGAACGGGGCGCCGACACCGTGGACGTACCTGCGCGGCAGCGACTACGCGCCGATCGCGTGCAGCCCGCCGTCGACGTGGATGATCTCGCCGGTGGTCTTCGGGAACCAGTCGCTGAGCAGGGCGACGACACCGCGGCCGGCCGGCTCGGGGTCCTTGAGGTCCCACTCCAGGGGCGCGCGGTCGTCCCAGACGGCGGCCAGCTCGCCGAAGCCCGGGATGGACTTGGCGGCCATCGAGCCGATCGGACCGGCCGAGATGAGGTTGGAGCGCACGTTCTGCTTGCCCAGGTCGCGGGCGAGGTAGCGGTTGGTGGCCTCCAGGGCGGCCTTGGCCGGGCCCATCCAGTCGTACTGCGGCCACGCGTACTGGGCGTCGAAGGTGAGGCCGACGACCGAGCCGCCGCCGTTCTGCATCAGCGGCAGGCAGGCCATGGTCAGCGACTTCAGGGAGAAGGCGGAGACGTGCATGGCCGTGGCGACCGACTCGAACGGCGTGTTCAGGAAGTTGCCGCCGAGGGCGTCCTGCGGGGCGAAGCCGATGGAGTGCACGACGCCGTCGAGGCTGCCCAGCTCCGCGCCCACGACCTCGGCGAGCCGCCCGAGGTGCTCGTCGTTGGTCACGTCGAGCTCGATGACCTTGGTGGGCTTGGGGAGCTTCTTGGCGATGCGCTCGGTCAGCGTGGGCCGCGGGAACGCGGTCAGGATGATCTCGGCGCCCTGCTCCTGGGCCAGCTTCGCGGTGTGGAAGGCGATGGACGACTCCATCAGCACACCGGTGATCAGGACCCGCTTGCCCTCAAGAATTCCACTCATGGTGATCAGTGACCCATTCCCAGTCCGCCGTCTACGGGGATGACGGCTCCAGTGATGTACGAGGCCTCTTCCGAGGCGAGGAACCGCACCGTTGCGGCGATCTCCTCGGGCTGCGCGTAACGGCCGAGCGGCACCTGCTTCACGATGGCCTCGCGCTGCTCGTCGGTGAGCGCCTTGGTCATGTCCGTGTCCACGAAGCCGGGTGCGACGACGTTGAAGGTGAGGTTGCGCGAGCCCAGCTCACGGGCGAGCGACCGCGCGAACCCGACCAGGCCGGCCTTGGAGGCCGCGTAGTTCGCCTGGCCCGCCGAGCCGAGGAGGCCGACCACCGAGGAGAGGAGGACGACGCGGCCCTTCCTGGCGCGCAGCATGCCGCGGTTGGCGCGCTTCACGACCCGGAAGGTGCCCGTCAGGTTGGTGTCCAGGACGGACGTGAAGTCCTCCTCGGACATCCGCATCAGCAACTGGTCCTTGGTGACACCGGCGTTGGCGACGAGCACCTCGACCGGGCCGTGCGCGGCCTCGATCTCCTTGTAGGCCTGCTCCACCTGCTCGGTGTCGGTGATGTCGCACTTGACCGCGAGGCAGCCCAGTTCGGTGAGGGCGGCCGGGGGCTCGCCCGAACGGTATGTGATCGCGACCTTGTCGCCCGCGTCGGCGAACGTGCGGGCGATGGCGAGGCCGATGCCCCGGTTTCCTCCGGTGACGAGAACCGAGCGGCTCAACGGATCACCCTTTCGATAGCCGGTCTGGTACCTCGAAAACCTATCGGTACGGTCGGCCCCGCGGAGAATCGGGCACCGACAGTGGCTCGGGGGACTCGCTGTCGGGTCCCTACAGAAAAGCCTGGCCGTCGGGCCCGCCCGCGCGACATGATCGGACCGACAGGCGACAACAAGGGAGACCTCCGTGCCCCATTCCATCGACGAAGCCTTCACGGCACTGCCGCTACGGGCCCTGGCCGACGCGGCGCTCGCGCGGGCCCGGGCGCTGGGCGCCGACCATGCGGACTTCCGGTTCGAGCGGGTGCGCAGCGCGTCCTGGCGGCTGCGGGACGCGAAGCCGGCGGGATCGTCGGACACGACCGACCTCGGGTACGCGGTACGGGTCGTGCACGGCGGTACCTGGGGGTTCGCCTCCGGGGTCGATCTGACGATGGACGCCGCCGCGAAGGTGGCGTCGCAGGCCGTGGCCATGGCCAAGCTGTCGGCGAAGGTGATCAAGGCGGCGGGCTCGGACGAGCGGGTGGAGCTGGCCGACGAGCCCGTGCACGCCGAGCGGACGTGGATCTCCTCGTACGAGATCGACCCCTTCTCCGTACCGGACGAGGAGAAGTCCGGGCTGCTGGCGGAGTGGAGTGCGCGGCTGCTCGGGGCGGCCGGTGTCAGCCATGTCGACGCCTCGCTGATGACCGTGCACGAGAACAAGTTCTACGCGGACACCGCGGGCACGGTGACCACCCAGCAGCGGGTCCGGCTGCACCCGCAGCTGACCGCCGTGGCCGTCGACGAGTCGAGCGGCGAGTTCGACTCGATGCGCACGATCGCGCCGCCCGTCGGACGCGGCTGGGAGTACCTCACCGGCACCGGCTGGGACTGGGAGGCGGAGCTGGGGCGGATCCCGGAGCTGCTGGCGGAGAAGATGCGGGCGCCGAGCGTCACGGCCGGGGTGTACGACCTGGTCGTGGACCCGTCCAACCTGTGGCTGACCATCCACGAGTCCATCGGCCACGCGACCGAGCTGGACCGCGCGCTCGGCTACGAGGCCGCGTACGCGGGGACCTCGTTCGCCACCTTCGACCAGCTGGGCAAGTTGCGGTACGGCTCCGAGCTGATGAACGTGACGGGCGACCGCACCGCCGAGCACGGCCTCGCGACCATCGGGTACGACGACGAGGGCGTGGCCGGGCAGTCCTGGGACCTTGTGAAGGACGGCACGCTCGTCGGCTACCAGCTGGACCGCAGGATCGCGAAGCTGACCGGCTTCGAGCGGTCCAACGGCTGCGCGTACGCCGACTCGCCCGGCCATGTGCCCGTACAGCGCATGGCGAACGTGTCGCTGCAGCCCGATCCGGCGGGGATGTCCACGGACGACCTCATCGGCAGCGTCGACCGCGGGATCTATGTCGTCGGCGACCGGTCCTGGTCGATCGACATGCAGCGCTACAACTTCCAGTTCACCGGCCAGCGGTTCTTCAAGATCGAGAACGGGCAGATCACGGGCCAGCTGCGGGATGTCGCCTACCAGGCGACGACCACGGACTTCTGGGGCTCGATGGCGGCCGTCGGCGGCCCGCAGACATATGTCCTGGGCGGCGCCTTCAACTGCGGCAAGGCCCAGCCGGGCCAGGTCGCGGCGGTCTCGCACGGCTGCCCCTCCGCCCTCTTCAAGGGCGTCAACATTCTGAACACCACGCAGGAGGCCGGGCGATGAGTCCTCGTACGAACAAGCCGCACGAGATCGTCGAGCGGGCCCTCGCCCTGTCCCGGGCGGACGGGTGTGTCGTCATCGCCGACGAGCAGTCGACCGCGAACCTGCGCTGGGCGGGCAACGCGCTGACCACCAACGGTGTCACGCGCGGGCGCACCCTGACCGTCGTCGCCACGGTCGACGGCCGCGAGGGCACCGCCTCCGGGGTCGTCTCGCGCTCCGCGGTGACCGCCGACGAGCTGGAGCCGCTGGTACGGGCCGCCGAGGCCGCGGCGCGCGGGGCGGGCCCCGCCGAGGACGCCCAGCCGCTCGTGGAGGGCGTACCCGCCTCCCCCGACTTCACGGACGCGCCCGCCGAGACCTCGTCGGCGGTGTTCACCGACTTCGCCCCGGCGCTCGGTGAATCGTTCGCACGCGCGCGTGCGGGCGGCCGGGAGCTGTACGGCTTCGCCAACCACGAGCTCGTCACGAGCTACCTGGGGACGTCCACGGGGCTGCGCCTGCGTCACGACCAGCCGAACGGGACGCTGGAGCTGAACGCCAAGTCCCCGGACCGTACGCGCTCGGCGTGGGCCGGCCGCTCCACGCGGGACTTCAAGGACGTCGACCCGGCGGCGCTCGACGCCGAGCTGGCCGTCCGGCTGGGCTGGGCCGAGCGGCGGATCGACCTGCCCGCCGGGCGGTACGAGACGCTGCTGCCGCCGACCGCCGTCGCGGACCTGCTGATCTACCAGCTGTGGTCGGCGGCGGCCCGGGACGCGGCCGAGGGCCGGACGGTGTTCAGCAAGCCGGGCGGCGGCACACGCGTCGGCGACCGGCTCACCGGGCTGCCGCTCACCCTGCGCAGCGACCCGAACGAGGCCGGGCTCGAAAGCGCCCCCTTCGTCCTCACCCACTCCTCCGGCGACGACGCCTCCGTCTTCGACAACGGACTGCCCCTCAAGGCCACGGAGTGGATCCGTGAGGGCGAGCTGAAGCGTCTGACGAGCACCCGGCACAGCGCGGCCCTGACGGGACTGCCGGTGGCTCCGGGCATCGGCAACCTCGTCCTCGACGGCGGCGACGACACCTCGCTGGAGGAGATGGTCGCCGCGACCGGACGCGGACTGCTGCTGACCTGCCTCTGGTACATCCGCGAGGTCGACCCGGCGACGCTGCTGCTGACCGGGCTGACCCGGGACGGCGTCTACCTCGTGGAGAACGGGGAGGTCACCGGCGAGGTGAACAACTTCCGGTTCAACGAGTCCCCGGTGGGCCTGCTGGGGCGGGCGACCGAGGCGGGGCGGACGGAGAAGACGCTGCCGCGCGAGTGGAGCGACTGGTTCACCAGGGCCGCGATGCCGGCGCTGCGGGTGCCGGATTTCAATATGAGCTCTGTCAGTCAGGGCGTATAACCTCGGTAGCCTCGCAGTCGGCTGCCCCAGGGCTGTCCTTCCGGCTGCACGAAGATCATGCAAGGAGACACGAGAACCGTGACGGACATCGTCGACGAGCTGAAGTGGCGCGGGCTGTTCGCCCTGTCCACCGACGAGAACGCATTGCGCAAGGCGCTCGCGGACGGTCCCGTCACGTTCTATTGCGGCTTCGACCCCACCGCGGCCTCCCTGCACGTCGGACACCTGGTGCAGGTCCTCACCATGCGCCGGCTCCAGCAGGCGGGCCTGCGTCCGCTGGCCCTGGTGGGCGGGGCGACCGGCCAGATCGGCGACCCGCGCCCGACGGCGGAGCGCACGCTGAACGACCCGGAGACGGTCGCGGCCTGGGTCGGCCGGCTGCGCTCCCAGATCGAGCCGTTCCTGTCCTTCGAGGGCGAGAACGCCGCGGTGATGGTGAACAACCTGGACTGGACGGCCGGCCTGTCGGCCATCGAGTTCCTGCGGGACATCGGCAAGCACTTCCGCGTCAACAAGATGCTCACCAAGGACTCGGTCGCCCGGCGCCTGGAGTCCCAGGAGGGCATCAGCTACACGGAGTTCAGCTACCAGCTGCTCCAGGGCATGGACTTCCTTGAGCTGTACCGGAGGTACGGCTGCACCCTCCAGCAGGGCGGCAGCGACCAGTGGGGCAACCTCACGGCGGGCCTGGACCTGATCCACCGCCTGGAGCCGGACGCCCAGGCGCACTGCATCGCGACACCGCTGATGGTCAAGGCGGACGGCACCAAGTTCGGCAAGACCGAGGGCGGGGCCGTCTGGCTCGACCCGGAGATGACGACGCCGTACGCGTTCTACCAGTTCTGGCTGAACGTGGACGATCGTGACGTCTCGACGTACATGCGGATCCTGTCCTTCAAGTCCCAGGCGGAGCTGGAGGAGTTGGAGAAGCTGACCGAGGAGCGTCCGCAGGCCCGCGCGGCGCAGCGTGCGCTGGCCGAGGAGCTGACGACGCTGGTGCACGGGGCCGGGCAGACCGCCGCCGTGATCGCCGCCTCGCGGGCGCTGTTCGGACAGGGGGAGCTGGCCGAGCTCGACGCGGCGACGCTCAGTGCCGCGCTGTCCGAGCTGCCCCGGGTGCGGGTGGCCGAGCCGGGGTCCGTGGTCGACCTGTTCGCCGAGGTCGGGCTCGTGCCCAGCAAGTCCGCTGCGCGGCGGGCCGTGAAGGAGGGGGGCGCGTACGTGAACAATGTGAAGGTCGCGTCCGAGGACGCGGTTGTCTCCGCGGACGATCTGTTGCACGGGCGGTGGCTGGTGCTGCGGCGGGGGAAGAAGTCGCTTGCGGCCGTGGAGGTCGGGGGTTAGGAGCGTTCTTCGGGTGCGGGTGCGGGTGCGCTGTGGCTGGTCGCGCCGTTCCCCGCGCCCCTAAAGGCGAAAAGATTGCGCAGTTCCCCGCGCCCCTTTCCAGGGGCGCGGGGAACTGCGCAATCTTTTCGCCTTCGCTCAGGCTCTTTGTTTGTTGCCCCTCATTGCCGTGTAGAGCATGTCTCCCAGGAAGACGATGACGACCGCGGCCACCAGTTGGAGGGCGTGACGGCCCCAGTCGATGCCGCTGGTCTCGCCGATGCCGATACCGCGGGCGATCGCGTTGCCCACGATCGCGCCGATGATTCCGAAGATCGTGGTGAGCCAGAGCGGACTGTGCTGCTTGCCAGGAATGATCGCCTTGGCCAGCAAGCCCAGTACGAATCCCACGATGATCGCCCACAACCAGCCCATGGCTGCCTCCTATACGGCTCTACGCGAGCATTACGCCCAGTGTCGGCCCGGGTGCCGTACGGCGCATGTCGGGCACGGCCATACGCGGTACGGCGCAGACGTCCCCAGCCACGCCGGAGCCGACCCGGCCTCGTGGGCGGCACGGCCGCGGCGTAACGTTGTTGCCCGTACGGGCCAGGGAGCGTCCGACGCAGGCGGGGTGGTGGAACGTGATGCGGAAGCAGAGCGAGACCGAGGTCTTCCGGATCACCGGGGCCAGGCAGGGGCTCGCCGACGACGTACGGGGCAGGCAGCGCCGCTACATCATCTCGATGTCCGTCCGTACCGTTTCCGTCGTCCTCGCGGCCACGCTCTGGAACGTGGAGCGCCATGTCGCCGTCGTTGCGCTGGTGCTCGGCGTGCTGCTCCCCTACATCTCCGTCGTGATCGCCAACGCGGGACGCGAGAACGCGCCCTCGCTGCCGTCCACTTTCGTGACCGCCCCGACCCGTCCGATGCTTGCGGGTCCGAGCGCCGGCGGGGCCGCGGAACCCGTCGCGGAAGACCTGACGGCCGACCCCGGCACACGGCTGCGGGACGAGCCGCACGAACGGGCCTGAGCACCGGGGATCCGGAAAAAGCGGAATCCGAAACCTCTGCCAAGCTCAAGAAAAGCTCAGATCAATCATGTTGTTCCGTTGCCGGGCGATGGGTTAGCCGTGACATACTTGGTACGCACTCCGCATCCCCCGTCGGAGTGACAGACCGACGCCGGGCAGCTCCCCCCGTGGCTGCTCGGCGTCGCCTTTTCCGGACCCGCCGGCACCCGTGGGAACCCGTCGGGACTCGACTACTGTCGAGGACGTGATCCTGAACGTTCCCGGTTCCGAGCCGTCCTCCCCGTCCTCCCCCATCTGCTCCGCCAAGGCCTGCCGGGCCGACGCCGTGTGGGTGCTCGCCTGGAACAACCCGAAACTGCACACGCCGGAGCGCCGCAAGACGTGGCTCGCGTGCGAGGAGCACCGCGACCATCTGTCGAAGTTCCTGGGCGTCCGCGGGTTCCTGAAGGACGTGGTCCTCCTGGCGGAATGGGAACCCGCGGAGCAGCAGCCCGGCCAGTGAGGGGCGAGCCGGGCGGTCAGCCGCCGATCGCCGACATCGGGCGGTCCGGCTGGACGAACGTGGGGTCGTCCAGTCCTGCCCCGGCCTTCTTCCCCCACATCGACAGCCGCCAGATCCGGGCGATCTCCTCGTCCGGCGCGTCCGAGCGGAGCGCCGCCCGCAGATCGGTCTCCTCCCGGGCGAAGAGGCAGGTGCGGACCTGCCCGTCCGCGGTGAGCCGCGTACGGTCGCAGGCCGAGCAGAACGGGCGGGTGACCGAGGCGATCACGCCGACCCGGTGCGGGCCGCCGTCCACCACCCAGCGCTCGGCGGGTGCCGAGCCACGCTCGTCGGCCCCCTCCTCCGTCAGCTCGAAGCGCGTGCGCAGCGAGGCGAGGATGTCACCGGCGGTGACCATGCCGTCGCGCTTCCAGCCGTGCTGCGCGTCCAGCGGCATCTGCTCGATGAACCGCAGTTCGTAGTCGTTCTCCACGGCCCAGGCGAGCAGGTCCGGCGCCTCGTTCTCGTTCAGTCCGGGCATCAGTACGGAATTGACCTTGACCGGCGTCAGTCCCGCGGCGCGGGCCGCTTCGAGGCCCTCGATGACGTCCTTGTGGCGGTCACGGCGGGTGAGAGTCTTGAAGACGTCCGGGCGCAGGGTGTCCAGCGAGACGTTGACCCGGTCGAGGCCCGCCGCCTTGAGGGCGGTCGCGGTGCGCTTGAGGCCGATGCCGTTCGTCGTCAGGGACATCTGGGGGCGGGGTTCGAGGGCCGCCACACGCTCCACAATGCCGACCAGACCGGGGCGCAGCAGGGGCTCGCCGCCGGTGAAGCGGACCTCGGTGATGCCGAGCCGGGTCACCGCCAGGTCGATGAGGCGGACGATCTCGTCGTCCGTGAGCAGGTCCGGCTTGGCCAGCCACTGCAGGCCCTCCTCGGGCATGCAGTACGTACATCTGAGGTTGCACCGGTCGGTCAGTGAGACGCGCAGGTCGGTGGCCACCCGGCCGTAGGTGTCGATGAGCACGTGGGCCCCCTCCCTCGGTACTGCGGGCTTCGAACGATCAGTCGATCCGATATCAACGAGCCTACGTGACGGGACCGACAACACGGGTGGCCCGATCCCACGAGACGCACCGCGGCCGCGTCGTAGGGATCTACGACGCGGCCGCGGTGCGTGACAGTCAGTACCTGACGCGGTACCTGACGCAGTACCTGACGGTCGGTGGCCGGAGGTCAGTGCGCTCCGGTTCCGGTGAGGGAGCGGACCTCCAGCTCGGCGTACTTGCCAGCGTCCGCCTTCTCCTTGGACAGGAGGGTGCCGAGGAAGCCCAGCAGGAAGCCGACGGGGATCGAGATGATGCCCGGGTTCTCCAGCGGGAACCAGTGGAAGTCGACGTCCGGGAACATCGAGGTGGCCTTGCCGGAGACGACCGGCGAGAAGAGCACCAGGCCGACCGCCGTGGCGAGTCCTCCGTAGATCGACCACAGCGCGCCCTGGGTGGTGAACCGCTTCCAGAAGAGGCTGTAGAGGATCGTCGGGAGGTTGGCGGAGGCGGCGACCGCGAAGGCGAGGGCCACCAGGCCGGCGACGTTGAGGTCACGGGCCAGGGCGCCGAGGCCGATGGAGACGACACCGATGCCGATGGTGGCGTAACGGGCCGCGTTGAGCTCCTCCTTCTCGGTGGCCTTGCCCTTCCTGATGACGTTCGCGTAGATGTCGTGGGCGAACGACGAGGACGACGCGAGGGTCAGACCGGCGACCACCGCGAGGATCGTGGCGAAGGCCACCGCGGAGATCGTGGCGAGCAGGATCGCGCCCCAGGCCGAGTCGACGCCGCCCAGATGCAGGGCGAGCAGAGGGGCCGCCGTGTTGCCCGCCGGGTTCGACTCGACGATCTCCTCCTTCGAGATGAGGGCCGCCGCGCCGAAGCCGAGCGCGATGGTCATCAGGTAGAAGCCGCCGATGATGCCGATCGCCCAGTTCACGGACTTACGCGCGGCCTTGGCGTTGGGCACGGTGTAGAAGCGGATCAGGATGTGCGGCAGACCGGCGGTGCCCAGCACCAGGGCGATGCCCAGCGAGATGAAGTCGATGCTGGAGGTGGTCGTGAGCCCGTACTTCAGGCCGGGCTCCAGGAACGCCGCGCCGCCGCCGCTGTTCGAGGCGGCCTTGCCCAGCAGCTCCGAGACGTTGAAGTCGAACTTGAGCAGCACCAGGAAGGTGATGAGCAGGGTGCCGCCGATGAGCAGCACGGCCTTGACCATCTGGACCCAGGTGGTGCCCTTCATGCCGCCGATGGTGACGTACACGATCATCAGGACGCCGACCAGGGCGACGATGCCGACCTTGCCCGCGTCGCTGGTGATGCCGAGGAGCAGCGAGACGAGGACGCCCGCGCCCGCCATCTGCGCGAGCAGATAGAAGATCGAGACGACGATCGTGGAGGTGCCCGCGGCGGTACGGACCGGGCGCTGGCGCATGCGGTAGGCGAGCACGTCGCCCATCGTGTAGCGGCCGGAGTTGCGCAGCGGTTCGGCGACCAGGAGCAGTGCCACCAGCCAGGCGACGAGGAAGCCGATGGAGTACAGGAAGCCGTCGTAGCCGAAGAGGGCGATGGCGCCCGCGATGCCGAGGAACGAGGCCGCGGACATGTAGTCGCCGGAGACGGCGAGCCCGTTCTGGAAGGCGCTGAAGGAACGGCCGCCGGCGTAGAAGTCGGAGGCGTCCTTGGTCTGCCGGCCCGCCCAGACGGTGATGACGAGGGTCGCGACGACGAAGACCGCGAACAGGGAGATGATCAGCGGCCGGTGCTCGCTGGCCTCCCCCGCCGCGAGCTGCGCCTGTGCGAGCTGTACCTGACCGATCGCGGGGCTCATGCGCCGCCCTCCATCCGGGACTTGATCGCCTCGGCCTTGGGGTCGAGCTTGGACGAGGAGTGACGCTCGTACCACCAGGCGATGAGGAACGTGGTGAGGAACTGGGCGAGGCCCAGCACGAAGGCGACGTTGAAGTTGCCGAACAGCTTGGTGCCCATGAAGTCGTCCGCGTAGATCGACAGCAGGACGTACAGCAGGTACCAGCTGATGAAGCCGATGGTCAGCGGGAAGGCGAAGGAGCGGTGGGCGCGGCGCAGCTCACCGAACTCGGCGCTCTCCTGCACCTCGACGAACTCCGCTGTGGTCGGGAGATGAGGTTCGGCTTTCGAGGGGGGTGGTGCGTCGGTGGCCACGGAGTCTCCTCGCGTTGCGGGTGCGGGTTCTGAGGCGGGGTCGGGTGCGGGTCCGGTACCGGACGGGGGTCTGTCCGGATCGGCGGGCGGGCTGGCTTCGGGCATGGCTGATCTCTGACCTCACGGTGACGTGGATCACGTGGGCCGGGTGGCGATGCTAGGTCCCCCGGGCGTGATCCAACAGGGGGCTCGACGGTGCTCGTGCTCCCTGCTCAACGTCACGGCGCGGCACGGGGAGCGGTTCAACACCGGGCACTTCTTTCGGAACTCGGTTCCGGCGTCCCACAAGACATCCCCGTAAGTCATTGCTGGCCAGGGATGCCGGGAGATAGCTTCGCCCTGCACCACCCAGTCATGTACCTGCCCGAGCACCACCTGTGTTCGGGCCGGTTCCTTTTCCGGATGATGTGGAGACCCCATGGCTCATCTGCGCTCCAGACGCCGCCTCGCTCTCGCCGTGCCCGTCGTGCTGTCGCTCACCGCCACGCTCGGTTTCCTGCCGGGTGCCGCTTCGGCCGCGCCGCAGCGGTCCGCTCCCGTCGCCACCGCGGCCGACGGACCGAACCTCGCGTACGTGGTCAACACGAAGACCGACCACCGCACGCTCACGTCGGTGAAGAAGGCGATCGTCGAGGCCGGCGGCACCGTCGTCGTCACGTACGAGAAGATCGGCGTCATAGTCGCCCACTCGGCCAGTCCCGAGTTCGGATCGCAGATCCGCGCGGTGCGCGGCGTCCAGTCCGCCGGTGCCACGCGTACGACCCCGCTGACCGCCGCGGGTACGACGGACGAGGGCGCCGCCGACTATCTGTCGGCCGCCGAGGCCGCCAAGGTGAAGGCCGCGGCCACCCCGGAGAGCGAGCCCCTTGAGGCCGACCAGTGGGACCTGCGCGCGATAGGCGCCGACAAGGCCGCGAAGATCAACCCGGGCAGCAGGAAGGTCACGGTCGCCGTGATCGACACGGGTGTCGACGACACGCACCCGGACCTGGCCCCCAACTTCTCCGCCCAGCAGTCCGCCAACTGCGTGGGCGGCGTCGCCGACACGAGCGCGGGCGCCTGGCGTCCGTACACCGCCGACGACTACCACGGCACGCATGTCGCCGGTGAGATCGCCGCCGCCCGCAACGGCATCGGCGTCGCCGGTGTCGCGCCCGGTGTGAAGGTCTCCGGCATCAAGGTCAGCGACCCGGACAACGGACTCTTCTACCCGGAGAGCGTCGTCTGCGCCTTCGTGTTCGCCGCCGACCACGGCGTGGAGATCACGAACAACAGCTACTACGTGGACCCGTGGCTCTACAACTGCATGGACGACCCGGACCAGAAGGCGATCGTCGACGCGGTCAACCGGGCCCAGCAGTACGCCACGAAGAAGGGCACCCTGCACCTCGCGTCGGCCGGAAACTCCAACCACGACCTGGCCTCGGACGCCATCGTGGACGAGTCGAGCCCCGACGACTCGACGCCGGTCACCCGCACGATCGACCCGCACGAGTGCTTCGACGTACCGACCCAGCTGCCGGGTGTCGTGACGGTGAGCGCGACCGGCGTTCAGAACCTCAAGTCGTACTACTCGACGTACGGCAAGGGTGTCATCGACATCGCCGCTCCCGGTGGTGACCGGCTCTACCAGATCCCGGACACCCCGTCGAAGAACGGCCGCATCCTCTCCACGATGCCGAACAACCAGTACGGCTTCCTCCAGGGGACGTCGATGGCGTCGCCGCACGCCGCGGGGGTCGCCGCGCTGCTGAAGTCCGAGCACCCGTGGGCGAGTCCCGCCCAGCTGCAGGCGCTGCTGAAGGCCCAGGCGGACAACCCGGGCTGCCCGGACTCGTACGACCAGGACGGCAACGGCACGCAGGACGCCACCTGTGAGGGCGGCAGGCGCGTGAACGGCTTCTACGGCTTCGGCATCGTCAACGCGCTGAAGGCTGTCAAGTAGGCCTGCACTCCGCCGGTTCGGGCCGGTTTCCGCCAGAGGACTTCCCGCACGGCCCGCACCCGCCCGCACGACCGGCACTTCCCGTACCACCCGCACGGCCCGCTCGAACTCGCGAAAACGAACTGGAGACAGCATGACCGCGCCTACTACGCGCTCGCGTCGCTTCATAGCCATCCCGCTGGGAATGGCCATGGCCACGGCTCTCGCCTTCCTGCCGAACGTCAACGCGTCCGCCGCTCCGGCGGCCGGCACGGCCGGGGCGACCACGGCGGCCGACGTGGCCGGGAAGATCTCCGCGGAGGCCACCCCGCTGAGCTACGTCGTCAACGTCCGTTCCGGGCACGGCACTTCGTCGCACGTGAAGAAGGCCATCGCCAAGGCCGGCGGCACCGTCGTGACGTCGTACGACCGGATCGGTGTGATCGTCGTCCACTCGTCGAACGCCGACTTCGCCAAGACGATCCGCAAGGTGCGCGGAGTCGAGTCGGCGGGCTCGACGCGTACGGCCCCGCTGCCCGCGCAGTCCACGACCGACGTCGGCACCCCGAAGGCCCTCACCGCGGAGGAGATCGCCGACGTCGACGCCGCCGCCGGACAGGACCCGCTGGAGCCCCTGCAGTGGGACCTGCCCGCCATCAAGGCGGACAAGGCGCACGAGAAGACGCTCGGCAGCAAGAAGGTCACCGTCGCCGTGATCGACACCGGCGTCGACGACACGCACCCCGACATCGCGCCGAACTTCGACCGCGAGGCGTCGGTCAACTGCGTGTCGGGCAAGCCGGACACGACCGACGGCGCCTGGCGGCCGAGCGCCGCCGAGAGCCCGCACGGCACGCACGTGGCCGGCGAGATCGCCGCCGCCAAGAACGGCGTCGGCGTCACCGGTGTCGCGCCCGGCGTGAAGGTCTCCGGCATCAAGGTCTCCACCACGGCCGGCTTCTTCTACACGGAGGCCGTCGTCTGCGGCTTCATGTGGGCGGCCGAGCACGGCGTGGACGTCACGAACAACAGCTATTACACCGACCCGTGGTACTTCAACTGCAAGAACGACCCGGACCAGAAGGCGCTCGTCGAGGCCCTCACCCGGGCCACGAAGTACGCGGAGAAGAAGGGCACGGTCAACGTCGCGGCGGCCGGCAACGAGAACTACGACCTCGCCGCCGACGAGATCACCGACCCGACCTCGCCGAACGACTCGACCCCCTCGGACCGCGTCATCGACCCGTCCGAGTGCCTCGACATCCCGACCCAGCTGCCGGGTGTCGTCACGGTCGCGTCGACCGGCGCCAAGGGCATCAAGTCGTCCTTCTCCAACCACGGCCTGGGCGTCATCGACATCGCGGCCCCCGGCGGCGACTCGACGCGCTACCAGACCCCCGCCCCGCCCGCCACCAGCGGCCTGATCCTCGGCCCGCTGCCGGGCGGCTCGTGGGGCTACATGGCCGGTACGTCGATGGCGTCCCCGCACGTCGCGGGCGTCGCGGCCCTGATCAAGTCGACGCACCCGCACGCCTCGGCCGCCCTGGTCAAGGCCCTGCTGTACGCGGAGGCCGACGCCACGCCGTGCACGGACCCGTACGACATCGACGGCGACGGCAAGGTCGACGCGGTCTGCGAGGGCTCGAAGAACCGCAACAGCTTCTACGGCTGGGGCACCGCGGACGCGCTGGACGCGGTGACCAAGTAGCCGTGACCGAGCAGCGGTGACCGAGCAGGGCCCGCGCGGTCCGAGGTCATCGGGTGGGTGAGGGGCCGGGCAGCCGTGTGCTGTCCGGCCCCTTCGTGTTCGCAGGCACGCTGTCGACGGGTGCGGATTCCCTGCGTCCCCGGCTGAGTCGCGGGACCGCCGGGCGCGTATGAATGGGCGGAATGCCCGTGGGGCGGGTGGAATGCCGTTCCGCCAGTTGTTTTCCAGGACTTGCCCCGGTCTGGGACGACTGGTGAAGATCTTGGGGTGAGTTCGATACGACCGACTGCCGACGCCGGGGGCGAGGCGGGCGCTCCCCGGGTGAGCGCGGCCTCCCTCCAGCGTTCCGTGACCGTCCTCGCCCTGGTGGCGCTGGCCGCGCTGATCCCCCTGCTCGGGCCGTCCCTCGCGCTGGACGGCACGGGCGAGGCCGCCGCGCCCGGGGTGGGCGGGATCGCGTTCCTGCGGACGGTCCTGTTCGCGGCGGTGTGCGTGCCGGCCGGCGAGCTGTTCGTCACCCGGCTGGCGCGTCGGGTGCCCGGCGCCCCGTGGCAGGACACCCCGCGCAGTTGGGCCCCGGTGTCGGCCGCCGCCGGTTTCGTCGCCGCGCTCGGTCTCGCGTCGGTGGTGGCCACGGGGAACCTGGTGCCGCGCCGGCTCTCCGACATGGACATCGGCGGGCTCTACCAGTCGCGGGACGGGGCGCTCGCGCTCCTGGAGGTCAACGCGTTCGTCGTACTGGGCCTGTGCGCCCTGTCGCGCCGTCCGGGCACCCAGGTGTGGCCGCTGGCCGCGGTGGCCGTCGCGGAGGCCCTGCGCGCCCATCCGACGACCGAACAGAGCCCGCTGATCGGTTCGGGCCTGACGCTCGTTCACGTGACCTGTGCGGCCCTGTGGGCGGGCGGGCTGCTGTACGTCCTGCGCACGCTGCTCCGGTGGCGCAGCAGCGCCCCCGGGGAGGGCGCCGCGTTGTTGGGCCTCTACGCGCGCGTGGCGGCCGTCCTGCTCGCCGCGATCACCGCGACGGGCGTGTGCAGCACGCTGCGCCGGATGCCGCCCGGCACGGTACTGGACCAGCTGACGACGACGGCGTACGGGCGCACGCTGCTCGCGAAGGTGCTCCTCGTGGTCGTCGTCGCCGTCCTCGCGCTGTGGGCCCGGCGCCGGCTGCGCCGGGCGGCCGATCCGCTCACCGCCTACTCCCCCGCGCGCGCGGAGGTCGTGGTGCTGGGTCTGGTGGTGGCGGTCTCGGCCCTGCTGACGGCGGTGCCGGTGCCGATCCGCTGGTGACGGTCCGGCCCGCCGGAGTCAGTAGGCGACCCGGGTCAGTAGGTGACCATCACCTTGAGCGCGGTGCGCCCGTCCATCGCCTTGTAACCGTCCGGTACGCCCTCCAGAGGAACCGTCAGGTCGAAGACGGGCGACGGGTCGACGGTCCCGTCCAGCACGTCGGGCAGCAGCTCCGGGATGTACGCGCGGACGGGCGCGACCCCGCCCCGCAGGGCGATGTTCCGGTCGAACATGACGCTCAGGTCGAGGCCGGTGCCGCTGCCGTGCGGCACGCCGACGAAGCCGATGGCGCCGCCGTCGCGGGTGATGTTCACGGCCGTGCTCATCGACTGCTCGGTGCCGACGGCCTCGACGACGGCGTGGGCGCCCTGGCCGCGGGTGAGCGCACGGACCGCCTCGACGGCCGCGTCCCCGCGTTCGGCGACGACGTCGGTGGCTCCGAAACGGCGTGCGAGGTCCGTACGCGTCTCATGGCGGCCCAGCGCGATGATCCGCTCGGCGCCGAGATGCCTGGCGGCGAGCACGGCGCACAGGCCGACCGCTCCGTCGCCGACGACGGCGACCGTGGCGCCGGGGCGGGCGCCCGCGCCGAGGGCGGCGTGATGGCCGGTCCCCAGGACGTCGGAGAGGGTGAGCAGGGCGGCCAGCAGACGGTCGTCGGAGGCGGCCTCGGCGGGCAGCGCGACGAGCGTGCCGTCGGCGTACGGGACGCGCACGGCCTCGCCCTGTCCGCCGTCGGACCCCACGGAACCCCAGAATCCGCCGTGTTCGCAGGAGGTGGTGAGCCCTTCGCGGCAGTAGTCGCACACACCGTCGGACCACATGAAGGGCGCGACGACGAGATCGCCCCTGCGGACGGAGCCCACCTCCGCGCCGGTCTCCTCGACGATCCCGAGGAACTCGTGCCCGATGCGCTGCCCGGGTGTCCGCGCGGACTCGCCCCGGTACGCCCACAGGTCGCTGCCGCAGACGCAGGAGCGCAGGACCCGTACGACGGCGTCGCCCGGCTGCCGCACCACCGGGTCGGGGACGTCCTCCACGCGCAGGTCGAACGGGGCGTGGATGGTGGTGGCGCGCATGCGGGGTCCTGCTTCCGGCTCAGGTGGTGACGGTGCTCAGGTGGTGACCGTCTTCAGGTGGTGACCGTCTTCGGTCGGACGGTCGTGAGGTGGACGGTCATGAGGTGGTGACGGTCCGGTTCCCACGGTACGTCGCAGAGGGTCCGGGGCGCGCGCCGGGAGCCCCGAGTACGCCGCTGACCAGCAGGTACTGCGCCGCGATATAGGTCAGCATGATCCACAGGTCGGGCCGTGGCGGCTGCGGCCATTCGGCGACGCCGGTCGCGATGAGGGTGTCCGACAGCATGAACAGGGCGCCCCCGGCCGCCGCGAGGGGTCCGAGCCGTGTGGCGCCGTACGCCATCGCGGTCAGCAGCAGGCTGTAGCCGGCGACGGGCACCCGGAGGTCGGCGGGAAGGCCCGGCCACAGGAGGGTGACGGTGGCGAGGAGGGCGAGGGCGTACGCGGCTGCCGTGAGGCGGCCCGATCGTGTGCCCCGGGCGGCCGATCCGCCGAACTTCGCGAAGAGCAGCAGGTAGCAGACATGGCCCGCCGCGAAGGAGGCCATCCCGGCGAGGAACGCCGGTTCGGCGTCGAGGAGGAGCAGGACGTCGCCTCCCCACCCGAACATCAGGGCGGCGACGAGGAGCCGGGGTCCGCCGCGCAGATGCGCCCAGGCGGCGAGCAGGGGCATCAGTAGCGGCTTGGCCACGGCGTGACCGGTGTCGAGGCCGACGGCCAGGGAGACGAGGTCCGCGGCGCTCACCAGGGCGAAGGAGACGCCGAGGGCGACGAGCGGCACGCGCGCGCGGCGCGGACTCACGCGGCGGATTCCGGGACGGGGGTCTCCGTGGAGGCGGCCCGCACCGGAGAGGAGGCGGAGGACGAGACGGGCGCGGATGCCGAGGCGGGCGCGGGCTCCGAGACGGGCGCGGGCTCCGACGGGCGGGGCTGCCAGCCCGGCCCGCCGAACACCCGCCCGGCCCGCTCGCGCCAGCTCCCCGCCGTCCGCAGGTCCCTGGCGATGGCGGCGTACTCGTGCGTGGCGACCCGGATCGGGTTGTAGGTGTGGATGTTCTTGGTCAGCCCGTACACCGGCCGGTCCGTCTCCGGGACGAACGACCCGAAGAGCCGGTCCCAGACGATCAGGATCCCGCCGAAGTTGCGGTCCAGATAGCCGCCCTGGGAGGCGTGGTGGACCCGGTGGTGGGAGGGCGTGTTGAAGACGAACTCGAAGGCCCGGGGCAGCTTGTCGATGCGCTCGGTGTGGATCCAGAACTGGTACACGAGGTTCGCGGACGAGCAGAACGCGAGCGCGGCCGGATGGACGCCGAGGGCGATGAGCGGCACGTAGAACGGCCACACCGTCCAGCTCGTCCAGGGCTGCCGCAGCGCGGTGGTGAGGTTGAACTTCTCGCTGCTGTGATGCACCACGTGGCAGGCCCACAGGATGCGGATCACATGGTGCCCGCGGTGGGACCAGTAGTAGAAGAAGTCCTGCGCCAGCAGAAGCAGTGGCACGGTCCACCACAGGACGGGCACGCGTAGTGGTGTCAGCTCATATATGGCGGTGTAGACGGCGAGGATCGGGATCTTCCACAGGAAGTCGAAGGCCAGGCTCCCCAGGCCCATGCCGACACTGGTGGCGGCGTCCTTCGTCTCGTAGCCCGCGGCGTCCTCGTCCGGATGGATGCGGACACTCACCATCTCCACCACGGTGAGCAGCACGAAGGCGGGTATCGACCACAGCACGACATCGGGCAGGTTCGGCATTACTGCACCGTAGGACGGCCGGTCGGCCGCGGCTAGACGTTGTTACCCACAAGTATTACCGACGGTACGCGCTTGTTTCTTGGTGATCTCCGCCAATGACCGCAGGCCGCCGTCCGCAACCTCGACCGCAGGTCGCCGTCCCCGACCGTCACACCCCCACCGCCCCCAGCAACACCCCCGCCCCATAGGTCACCGCCATCGCGAGTGCCCCGCCCGCCACGTTGCGCAGTACCGCCGGGGCCGGGCGCGCCGCTCCCAGGCGGGCGCTGCCCCAGCCGGTGGCGACCAGGGCCGCGAGGACCGAGACCACGGTGACCGGGAGTCGCCAGGCGACGGCCGGCAGGACGATGGCCAGCAGCGGGAGCAGCGCCCCGACCGTGAACGCGAAGAAGCTCGCCCAGGCCGCGTGCCACGGGTTCGTCAGCTCGTCCGGGTCGATGCCGAGCTCCACGCGCGCGTGGGCCCGCAGCGCGTCCCGTTCGGTGAGCTGCTGCGCCGCCTCCCGGGCCACCTCCCGCGAGAGCCCCCGTTCCTCCAGCAGTTCGGTGAGTTCCTCCAGTTCGGCCTGTGGCTGTTCGCGCAGTTCTCGGCGTTCCAGGGCCAGGGCGGCCTTCTCGGAGTCCCGCTGGGTGGAGACGGAGACGTACTCCCCCGCCGCCATGGACATCGAGCCGGAGAGGAGCCCGGCGAGTCCGGCCGTGAGCAGTGTGGAGCGGTCGTCCGTGGCCCCGGCGACGCCGACCACGAGTCCCGCCGTGGACACGATGCCGTCGTTGGCGCCCAGTACCGCGGCCCGCAGCCAGTTCAGCCGCGAGGCCAGCGCACCGCCGTGCGCCTCGTCGTGGGTCTCGTCGTGGGTCTCGCCACGCGTCTCGTCGGGGATCGGTTCGGTCACAGGGCGAGGATCGCACCGGGCGCGCCCCGCGGGCCGGACCGACCCGTCACGAGAGCGGCCCGGCCGTCACCAGACCCGTACCGATCCTCCCCGGGCGAACGCCGGGCTCGTCGCGTCCGGCGGTGGGTCGCCCAGCGGCTCGGCGATCTCCTCCACCGTCGGGCCGATCTTCGCCGCGAGGGGGTCGAGGAGGGTCAGGTCGAAGCCGTACACGCGGGCCGCGTTCCCGCCCGCCATCGCCGTGACCTCCTCGCGCGGCAGGCCCGCGTACGCGATCCGCAGGCCCTCCCTGCTGTACGGGTAGGTGCCCTCGTCGTGCGGGTAGTCGCTGCCCCACATGATCTTGTCGAGGCCGATGCGGTCCCGCAGCGGCACCTCGTGGGGGCGCATGAAACTCGCTCCTACGAAGCAGTTGTCGCGCCATACCTGGGAAGGACCCTTGCCCATCGAGTCGGCCAGTCCCGCGCCGAACTTGGACTCGGCGGTGGCCGCCCTCGTCGCCGCGGCCACCAGGCGGCCGTGGTAGTAGTCCAGCATGTCGAGCACCCCGGGGATCCAGCCCGAACCCTGCTCGGTCAGCACCAGCTTCAGGCCCGGGTGGCGGCGGAAGGCGCCGCCGAAGATCAGGTGCCAGAGCGCCCGGTGCGAGAACCAGGTCGTCTCCACCATGAAGACCGCCCGGGCCGCCGGCTCCTCCCCGAGCGGCGGCGAGGCCGAGCCCGCGTGGTGGTTCACGGGGACGTCCAGCTCCTCGCACACCGTCCAGATGGGGTCGTACGCCGACGAGTACAGCTCGGGGAGTCCGGAGCCCGGCGGGGTGCCGGGCAGCAGGAGGCCGCCCTTGAGGCCCGCCCCGACGGCCCACCTGATCTCCTTCACCGCCTCCTCCACGTCGTTCAGGAGGATCTGGAAGACGCCCGCCCGGCGGCCCGGGGCGGCCGAACAGAAGTCCGCCAGCCAGCGGTTGTGGGCGCGCAGGCCCGCCCAGCGCCGTTCGAACTCCTCCGCCGTCGGCGCCGGCGCCATCAGCGACCCGGACGGGAAGAACGGCGGGATGGTGTTCGGGAACACCACCTCGGCGACTATGCCGTCCTGTTCCAGCTCCGCGAGCCGGCGCTCCGAGTTCCAGTTCTTGTCGGCCGTGTCGGCCATCAGGTCCTCGTACGGATTGACGTACGTGGCCGCCCAGGCGTCGAACTCGTCGTGGTACGCCTTCGCCAGGTACGGCCGGTAGTCCAGCAGGTCGGCCCCGGCGTGGCAGTCCGCCGAGACGACCGTGTAGCGGTCCGAGCCGCTCGTACGTTCCGTGCTCACGGGGTCACCCCCAGGACGGGGAAGTCGTGGTCCGTCAGCCAGTGGCGGCCCACCTCGCGCGAGCGCGCCCAGGACGCCTCCACCGCCGGCTGGTCCTCGGACTGGCCGAGGTCGGAAGGGGTCGGGCCGATGCGGCGCGCGAGCGGGGCGAGCCGTTCGGTGTCGAAGCCGAAGACCTCCGCCGCCGCGAGGCCCAGCATGCGGCGGGTCTCCGCCACCGGGATGTCGTGGAAGGTCCGCGACAGCCACGCGCGCGTGTCGGGCCAGGTGCCCTCCGGGTGCGGGAAGTCGCTGCCCCAGAGGATGTTGTCGACGCCGATCTCGTACCGCTGGGCCAGTTCACGGCGTTTGGTGTTGGTCGCGCAGATGAAGACCTGGCGGTCGAGGTACTCGTGCGGCGGACGCCGCAGTTCCGCGAAGGGGGACAGCTTCTTGCCGCCGTGCGCGCCCAGGTAGAGCCGGTCCATGAACCACAGCAGGTTCGGCAGCCACCAGCAGCCGGACTCGGCCACACCGAACCTCAGCCCGGGATGGCGTTCGAAGACACCGGACCAGAGCAGGAACCACAGGGGGCGCGCGGGCCACCAGGTCACCTCGCTCACATAGATGCCGAGGTGGTCGCCGTACTCGTGGCGCGGCGCCGCTCCGGAGTGGGTCATCACCGGCATCCCGCACTCGGCCGCCGCCGCCCACACGGGGTCGTAACGGCGGTCGTGGTAGGGCTCCTTGTCGACCCACATGGAGGGGATCATCAGCGCGCCGAGTCCCGACTCCCTGGCGCGGTGGATCTCGGCGACGACCTGTCCGGTGGGGGCCGTGACGGGCAACAGGGCGACTCCGCAGTGCCGTTCGGGGTGCTCGCCGACGAACTCGGCCAGCCACCTGTTGTGGGCCCGCGCGCCCGCCATGCCGAGGTCCGGGTCGTGGTCCCCGGAGAGGCCGAGGCCCACGCCGAAGGGCGCGGCCGTACGGCTGTCCACGGCGTCGGCGTCCGGGAAGACCACCTCGCCCGCCACCCCGTCGCCGTCCAGCTCCTTGAGGCGCTGTGCGGAGTCCCAGCCGCCGCGCAGGCCCTCCTCGTTGTCGTGGAACCACTTGTCGGCGAAGGACTCGTTGCGGATGCCCAGCCGTGTCATCTCCTCGCGGCGGCGGCCCTGCCCCGCGAGGAACTCGTCGAAGTCCCGGTGGAAGCGGGCCTCCAGGTAGGGCCGGTACTCCTCTGTGGGCAGTCCGGCGTGGCAGTCGGAGGAGATGATCAGATAGGGCTCCGGTGCAGAGGACATGACGGCTCCTCGGTTCGGCTCTCAGTCCAGGATGAAGTTCTCCAGGTACGCCGGATCGGCGCGGTCGAGCATCGAGCGCGACCGCGCGCGGATCTGCGCGTCGCTGTGTTCGCTCTCGGGCAGCAGCCAGAAGCGGTCCGCGCGGATGCCGTCCGCCACGAAGTCGGCGACCTCCTCGACCGGCGTGAACCGCACCTCCTTGCCCGCCTCCTTCATCGCGGCCTCCCACTGGCCGAGGCTGCGGTACGGGGTCCTGCGGGGCCGCTGCTTGGCGTACCGGGCCGGCCGGTTGCGGTGCGACTCCCACAGGCCCGTACGGAGCATGTGGGGCCCGGGGAAGAGCACGGAGGCCCCCACGCGCGCGTGCTCCGCTCGCAGGTGCGCGTACAGGGACTCGGTCATCGTCACGACGGCGGACTTGGTGACGGCGTACACCGACGCGGTGGGCAGCGGCGCGATGCCGCCGTCGCCGGACGAGGTGTTGACGACGTGGCCCGGTTCGCCGCCGGCCAGCATCCTCGGGACGAAGGCCTGGATGCCGTGGAAGACACCCCACACGTTGACCGCGAACGCCCATTTCCAGTCGTTCGGGTCGTGCTCCCACATCCGGCCCTCGGCGCCCGAGCCGACACCCGCGTTGTTGCACAGGACGTGCACGGCACCGAACCTGTCGTACGTCTCCTCGGCGAGCGCGACGACCTCCTCGCGCTCGCCGACGTCCACCACGCGCGCGTGCACCACGGCTCCGTCCTCGCGCAGCGCGGCGGCGGCCTTCTCCAGGGCGCCCTCCTCCACGTCCGCGAGGACGACCTTCAGCCCGTCCGCCGCGAACCGCCGTGCCAGGGCCAGTCCGACCCCGCTCGCCGCGCCCGTGACGACGGCCACCTGCCCCTCGGCCAGTTCCATCAGGCACTCCCCGGGGGCGGCCCGTCGAGGATCTGCTGCGGGTCGTCGTACCGCTGGTGGATGTACGGCAACAGCGCCTGCGCGTCGACGCGTTCGACGACCGTGCCCTTCTGGTCCGTGGTCTTCTCGCCGACGGTGATCCCGACGAGTTCGCGGACCGGGAGATCGGCCACGGGGT
Organism: Streptomyces liliiviolaceus; assembly: GCF_018070025.1. Taxonomy (NCBI): domain Bacteria; kingdom Bacillati; phylum Actinomycetota; class Actinomycetes; order Kitasatosporales; family Streptomycetaceae; genus Streptomyces; species Streptomyces liliiviolaceus. Next base: position 4,024,762 of record NZ_JAGPYQ010000001.1, on the reverse strand, counting down.
CGTACATCGACTCCCGCAGGACGACGTCGCCGGAGATCCGTTCGAGCTTCCGCACCTTCTCGTTGCGTACGCAGTGCACGAGGACGGGACCGGCGTCGAAACCGGAACCGTCGCCCGAACCGTCCACCGCGGGCAGGAACTTGAAGTAGAAGTCGGTCTTCCGGGTCGGTTCCGGCAGGGGCAGCGGCCCGCTCACGGCGCCGCGCACCTCCACGAACTCGATGCCGTGCCGGGCGAGGGCGGCGCGTACGACGAGGCCCTCGCGTTCGACCGTCACCTCGCCCAGTTTCTTGGGTTCGCCGAAGACCTCACGGCCGCCGATCAGGGCCCGTTCGTGGGTCATCGGCATGACGAGCGGATACCAGCCCTCGACGCCGTCGTGCGCGGCGGCGACCGCGAACGAACCGGCGCCCAGCGGGTATCCGGGCAGGTCCACCTTGCTGATGTTCACCCTCACGAGGGGTCGTGCGGTGGGTTTCAGCGGAGGCGGCAGGACCGCCGCGACCGCGTCCGGGTCGCTCTCCCAGACGGCCACCACCCCGGTGGACCAGATGTCGGGGAGCCGGGAACCCGCGGTGCGCGCGGCGGCGATCTCCGCCCCGGTCCGCGCGCCGTACCGTACGCGTGCCATGCCGTACCGCCCTTCGCGTCGTATGCGTTCCGCTCGTGCGTGTCAGTGGCGCATTCCGCTCGTCCGGGTCACCCGTGCGTTCCGCTCGCGCGTGCCACCCGTTCGGTCCAGGCGCGCAGCACGGTCGCACCGGGCGCGGCAATGGTCCATAGCCGTGCAGGCACGAGCCCGCGGGAAATCGCCGGAATGTCGTCGAAGAGGGCTGAATCCGCCCCGGGTTCGGACTCCGGGGGCAGGAGTGTCAGTCGCGCCCCTTATCCTCAGTGACCATGCTCGAAGACCGTCAGACCGCACCGTCCGCCACCCCGTGGCCGGCCGCGTATCCCCAGGGGTACGCGGTCGTCGACGTCGAGACCACAGGGCTGGCCCGCGACGACCGCATAGTGTCGGCCGCGGTCTACCGGCTGGACGCGCGCGGCGAGGTCGAGGACCACTGGTACACGCTGGTCAACCCGGAGCGCGACCCCGGCCCGGTGTGGATCCACGGCCTGACCAGCGAGGTCCTCGAAGGGGCGCCCCTGTTCCCGGAGATCGCCGAGGAGTTCGCGACCCGCCTTGAGGGCAGGGTGCTCGTCGCGCACAACGCGGTCTTCGACTGGTCGATGATCGCCCGGGAGTACGCGCGCGCCGAGCGCGAGGCGCCGGTCCGTCAGCGCCTGTGCACCATCGCGCTGTCCAAGGAACTGCGGCTGCCGCTGGCCAACCACAAGCTGGAGTCGCTGGCCGCGCACTTCGGCGTCGTGCAGCAGCGCGCGCACCACGCGCTGGACGACGCGCGCGTGCTGGCCGAGGCGTTCCGGCCGAGTCTGCACACCGCGGCGCGCGACGGCGTACGGCTGCCGCTCCTGGAGTGCCGGCCGCTGACGGAGTGGACGGACCGGGCGGCCCCGCTCATCGGACGGCAGTCCGGGAGCTCCGGGGGCTACTCGTCGGGGCCGCCCGCGAGTTGGCGTCCCTCGCGCAAGCGGCCCGCCTGCCCGTATCCGAACCCGGGCCGGTACGAACCGGGCAAGCAGCTCAAACAGGGCATGCGGATCGCGTTCTCCGGGGACACCTCGGTCGAGCGCGACCTCCTGGAGGACCGTGCCGTCGAGGCCGGACTGCATGTCGCGACGAGCCTGTCCCGGCTGACCAGCCTGCTCGTCACGAACGACCCGGAGTCCGGTACGTCCAAGGTGGTCAAGGCGCGCCAGTTCGGCACCCCGGTCGTCGACGAGGCGGCGTTCGGCCAGCTCCTCGGGAACGTGGAACCGGCTGAGGGACCAGCGGCGCAGAAGTGAGCGCAGGCGTGAGCGCGGACGTGACCGTACGGACGGGTGATTGCCGTGCGACTCGCCCACGGACCGCTCGCCCGGACCGTGGGAACGGCCCACCCTGTGGCGCATGGCGACATGTGAGGTTTGCGGCAACAGCTACGGAATGACCTTCGAGGTCCACGCACAGGGAGCGGTGCACGTCTTCGACTGCTTCTCCTGCGCGATCCACCGCATGGCACCCGTGTGCGAGCACTGCCGGGTCCAGATCATCGGGCAGGGCGTCGAGGTCGAGGGCCACTGGTACTGCGGTGCCCACTGCGCCCGCGCGGAGGGAAAGGTGGGGATCGTCGACAGGGTGTGACCGGATACGCGGGCGACCCGGTACCCGACCGAACGCGCCCCACGACCCGGTTGTACGGTCGTGGGGTGTACCGCTTCCTGTTGTCCCGGCAGTGGGTGATCCTCACCCTCATCATGCTCGCGCTCATCCCGACGATGATCGAGCTGGGATTCTGGCAACTGCACCGGCACGAGCACAAGGTCGCGCTGAACCAGGTGATCTCGGACTCGCTGTCCGCGAAGCCGGTCCCCGCCGAGTCGCTGACCGCGCCGGGGCAGGCGGTCGAGCGCGACGACCTGTACCGCCGGGTGACGGCGAAGGGCACGTTCGACACCGCCGACGAGGTCGTGGTCCGGCGCCGCACCAACTCGGACGAAGAGGTCGGCTTCCACGTACTGACACCGTTCGTCCTGGACGACGGCCGGGTCCTCATGGTCAACCGCGGCTGGATCCCCGCGGACGGCGCGCAGACCGAGTTCCCGAAGGTGCCCGCGCCGGCGCGGGGCGAGACCACGGTCACCGGCCGGCTGATGGCCGACGAGACGTCCGGCGGCAGCGGCATCAAGGACGTCAGCGGACTGCCCGACCGCATGGTCATGCTGATCAACAGCGAGCAGCAGGCGAAGGCGCTCGGCAAGCAGGTCCTCGGCGGGTACATCGACCTGACCGCGCCCGAGCCGAAGGGTGACGTCCCCGAACTGATCGGGGCCCCGAACCACAGCGACATCGGACCCCACATGGCGTACGCGGTCCAGTGGTGGCTCTTCGCCGCGGGGGTTCCGGTGGGCTTCGTGGTCCTGGTCCGCCGTGAGCGCCGCGACCGCGAGGAGGCGGCGGCCGAGGCGGAGTCCTCCCCGGCGACGGAGCCGGCCACCGTCTGACCACCGCGGCACGCGGTCGGCCCCACTCAAGGCGAAAAGACTGCGCAGTTCCCCGCGCCCCTAAAGACGCCCGGCACCGCCCGCCTTCAGGCGAAAAGACTGCGCCGTTCCCCGCGCCCCTGAAAACGCCGGGGCACTCGCGCGCCTTCAGGGGCGCGGGGAACTGCGCGGCCAGCCCCCACCGGGCCCGCAGACGACAACGCACCCCCGGCACGGGGACCCGGCAGGCCAACCGCCGAGGTTGATCGCGGGATCCCCAGGGAACCCGCACAACGTGCACCCTTCCATCGAGGACTACGCGCTCATCGGCGACCACCAGACCGCCGCCCTGGTAGCCCGGGACGGCTCCGTCGACTGGCTCTGCCTCCCCCGGTTCGACTCGGCCGCCTGCTTCGCGAAACTGCTCGGCGACGACGACAACGGCCACTGGCGGCTCGCGCCGAAGGGGGCGGACACCTGCACGAGGCGGGCCTACCGGCCCGACACCCTCGTGCTCGACACCGAGTGGGACACCGAGGACGGCTCGGTACGCGTCACGGACCTGATGCCGCAGCGCGACCGCGCCCCCGACGTCGTACGGATCGTCGAGGGCCTCAAGGGCCGCGTCACCGTACGCAGCACCCTGCGCCTGCGCTTCGACTACGGCTCGGTCGTCCCCTGGGTCCGCAGGTCCGACGGCCACCGGGTCGCCGTGGCCGGCCCGGACTCGGTGTGGCTGCGCAGCGAACCCGAGGTGCACACCTGGGGCGAGGACTTCGGTACGCACTCGGAGTTCACGGTCGCCGAGGGCGAGAAGGTCGCCTTCGTCCTGACCTGGCACCCCTCGCACGAGCCGCGCCCCGACCTGGTCGACCCGTTCGAGGCGCTGGAGCACAGCGTCGACGACTGGCGGGCCTGGGCGGCCCGCTGCCGCTACGACGGACCGCACCGCGACGCGGTCGTCCGCTCCCTGATCACCCTCAAGGCCCTCACGTACGCGCCGAGCGGCGGCATCGTCGCGGCGCCCACGACCTCGCTGCCCGAGGAGATCGGCGGCGTCCGCAACTGGGACTACCGCTACTGCTGGCTGCGGGACTCCACGCTCACCCTGGGCGCGCTCCTCGCGTGCGGCTACCAGGAGGAGGCGGAGGCGTGGCGCAACTGGCTGCTGCGCGCGGTCGCGGGCGATCCGGCGGACCTGCAGATCATGTACGGGCTGGCGGGCGAGCGGCGGATCCCCGAGTACGAACTGGCGTGGCTGCCCGGATTCCACGGCTCGGCGCCGGTGCGCATCGGCAACGACGCCGTACGGCAGCTGCAGCTCGACGTGTACGGGGAGGTGATCGACTCCCTCACGCTGGCGCAGCACGCGGGGCTGCCCGCCGAACCCGACATGTGGCGGCTGCACCAGGCCCTGATGGAGTTCCTGCACACGGCGTGGCGCAAGCCCGACGAGGGGCTGTGGGAGGTGCGCGGGCCGCGCCGCCACTTCGTGCACTCGAAGGTGATGGCGTGGGTCGCCGCCGACCGCACGGTACGCACTCTGGAGGAGAACCCCGGGCTGGACGGCGACGCCGACAAATGGCGCGCGATGCGGGACGAGGTGCACCGGGAGGTGTGCGAGCGGGGCTTCGACCCCGAGCGGAACACGTTCACGCAGTCCTACGGCTCGCGTGAACTGGACGCCGCGCTGCTGCTCATCCCCCGCCTCGGCTTCCTGCCGCCGGACGATCCGCGGGTGGTCGGCACGGTCGACGCGGTGCGCTCGGAACTCGCCCGCGACGGCTTCGTGCACCGCTACGACGCGTCCCTCGACGGCTCCGGCCCGCACGGCTCGGAGCCGTCCGGGTCGGACCTCAAGGATGTCGACGGGCTGCCCGGCGGCGAGGGTTCGTTCCTCGTCTGCTCGTTCTGGCTGGCGGACGCGCTGCATCTGACGGGGCGTACGAAGGAGGCCCACGACCTGTTCGAGCGGCTGATCGCGCTCCGCAACGACGTGGGGCTGCTGGCGGAGGAGTACGACCCCGTGGCCGGACACCAGCTCGGCAACTTTCCGCAGGCGTTCAGCCACATCGGTCTGGTGGGCACCGCCCTCGCGCTGTTCGACGACGAGGGGAAGACGGGGGTGCCCGAGGGGGACGGGACAGGAGCGGACGAGGCAGGATAGGAGCCATGGATCTTGGACTGAAGGACCGTGTCTACGTCGTCACCGGAGCAACGCGCGGCCTGGGTCACGCCTCCGCGCGCGAACTCGTCGCCGACGGCGCGAAGGTGGTCGTCAGCGGGCGCGACGGGAAGACGGTGGCCGAGGCGGCGACGGCGCTCGGGCCGAACGCCCACGGGGTGGCCGTGGACAACGCCGATCCCTCCGCGCCGTCGGCCCTGATCGCGGCCGCCCGTGAGCGGTTCGGCGGCTTCGACGGCATCCTGATCAGCGTCGGCGGGCCGCCGCCCGGCTTCGTCGCCGACAACACGGACGAGCAGTGGCAGGCGGGGTTCGAGTCCGTCTTCCTCGGGGCGGTGCGGCTGGCGCGGGCGGCCGCCGCCGAGCTGGGCGAGGGCGGGGTCATCGGGTTCGTGCTGTCCGGGTCGGTGCACGAGCCGATCGCGGGGCTGACCATCTCCAACGGGCTGCGGCCCGGGCTCGCCGGGTTCGCCAAGTCCCTCTCCGACGAGCTGGGGCCGCGGGGGATCCGGGTGGTGGGGGTGCTGCCTGCGCGGATCGACACGGATCGCGTGCGCGAGCTGGACGGGTACTCGGCTGATCCCGAGGCCACTCGGGCCGCCCATGAGGCGCGGATTCCGTTGCGGCGGTACGGGAGGCCGGAGGAGTTCGGGCGGACCGCCGCGTTTCTTCTGTCGCCTGCGGCGTCTTATCTGACGGGGATCATGGTGCCGGTGGATGGTGGGGCGCGGAGCGGGTTCTGAACCTTGTTCCGAACCCGGCGGTACGCCTGCGGCGGCGGGGTGTGTCGTCGCTGCGGGCCCGGTGGGGGTGGCCCTGACCGATTGCGCCGTTCCCCGCGCCCCTGAAAGACACCGCTGCGGGTAAGTCGTACGGCTGCGGGAGCGTGGGGGCTCGTCGCGCCGTTCCCCGCGCCCCTCAAGGACAAAAGCGGGTCAGTTGACTCGTTCTGCTGCGTGTTTTGCGGCGCGTAGGTGTACCTCCGCCGGGAGTGAGGTGAGGCCGGCTGAGTCCTTGGCGTGGGCCAGTGCTTCCGCCGTCAGGCCGGTCAGGGTCTCGGCGGGGGCCGCGTGCGGTTCCAGGAGGAGGCGGACCCGCGCCTCGGGGGTGCTGCGGCGGCCGATGAGCGACGCCTGCGCACCCCGTACCCCGTCCAACGCGCCCGCCTCGGCGGTCAGTACGCCCTCCAGGGCCCGGCCCCGCAGCAGCGCGCCCTCTCCGTCGCCGGTGTCGACCAGCACCTCGGCCAGTCGGCGGCGGCGCAGGACGGCCGTCAGCCACCACAGGGCGAGCAGCACGGCCACCGCCAGCGCGGCGATGACGGCCGGCCACCACCAGCCGTCGGCCCGCCACCGCGCCCGGTCGGCGTCGCTCAGCAGTACGTCGTGCCGGCCGTCGTGGATCCACCACGAGGGCGGCTCCACGCCGAGGCCGATGGCGAGCACGGAGCCGCCGAGCACGACCAGGAGCAGACCCGCGAGGCCCAGCAGGACCCGGTTCGCGATCCTCTGCATGCCGTTCACCCCTTCCGGCCCGGCCGGGCGACACGCACCGACAGCGCGGGCCGCCGGACGAGGCCGAGCCCCCTGACGCCGTCGGCGAGCGTGGCGTCCAGGTCGGCGCGTACGTCGTCGAGTTCACGGAAGTGCGAGACCGCGCGGACGTCGGCCTTCCGCCGCTTCATACGGACCCGGACCGACTGCACGCCGGACACCTCCATGGCCCGGTCGCGCAGCACCGTCGCGGCGGCGTTGCGGTGCAGTCCGGCCCGTACGTCGGAGTGGGCGCGCCGCATCGTCAGGATGTCGCGCAGTCCCGGGGTCGTGGCGAGGACGAACAGCCACAGGCCCAGCGCCGTCGCGACCCCGGCGCCGACGAGCACCCAGGTGTCGTCCAGGGGCCTCTCGGCGAGTTCGCGGGCCAGGGACCTGCGCCAGTGCATGGCCGGCCGGTCGGCGCGGACGGCGACGACGTCGTACAGCAGCAGCCCCGCGGCGGCCAGGACCAGTAGCGCGAGGACGGCCGCCGGGATGCGGCGGGCCGACCAGAACCGGCCGTTTCCGTCCTCGCCGTCGTCGAGGGTCGGCAGCGGTGTGTACTCGGCGGCGGAGGCGGACTGGCCCAGTTCGTTCCCGGCGGTCTTCTCGTTCTCGGCGGTCTTCTCGATGACGGGCAGCTGTCGGGTGCTCTCGGAGCCCTGGGGCTCGCTCATTGCGTCCTCCCCTGTACCGCGCCACGCGTCTGCGCGGAGTGCAGTCGCTCCACCTGGACGGCGACCTCGGGAACTTTCATTCCCGCCAACGCCTCTACCCGCTGCGTCACTCGACGACGCACGGCACCGCACCGGCCGCCGATGTCACAGGGGTAGCCGAGTTCGAGGCTGACACTGACGCGGGCGACGTCCTGGTGGACGACGACCGCGGCGTGCGGGGGCACCGCGCCGGGAGGCAGCACGTCGAGCGCCTCCCGGGCCGCCTGCGCGGCGATCTTCGCGACGACCCGGTCGGCGATCTTCGTGGCGCCCCGCTCGCCCGGCGCGACGGTTTCGGACACGCGCGTCACCGCCGGCGGTCGTCGCGGGTGCCGCGGGACCGGAAGAAGTCACCAGGGTCCAGGTCCCCCTCCAGGAAGCGGCCCACGACAAAGCCGATGGCGCCCAGTGCGGCCACCAGGAGGAACGCGCCGAACCCGCCGAAGTACCCGGCGAATCCCAGCGCCATTCCGGCGATCATGCCGATCACGGCCATGCTCATGAAGCGCTCCTCAGCAGATCGGTCACTGGAGCCGGTTCTCCGGTTCCTCGTCCTCGTCCTCCGGCAGCTTGACGTCGCTGACCGCGATGTTGACCTCGACGACCTCAAGCCCCGTCATGCGCTCGACGGCCGCGATTACGTTCTCCCGTACATCACGGGCGACATCGGCGATGGACACGCCGTAGTCGACGACGATCTCCAGGTCGAGGGCGGTCTGCACCTCGCCGACCTCGGCCTTCACACCGCGTGTGACGGACTTCGCGCTTCCGCCGGGCACCCGGTCGCGTACGGCTCCGAAGGTCCGCGAGATCCCGCTGCCCATGGCGTGCACGCCGAGGACGTCCCGGGCGGCGAGTCCGGCGATCTTCTCGACGACCCCGTCGGCGATGGTGGTACGTCCCCGGGTCGCCGGGTCACCGCCGCCACGCTTGGTCACAGCGGTCTTCCTGAACTGCTGCTGGTCCGGCTGTTCGGCCTCCGGGCTCTCCGGCCGATTGCGCTGAGTCGTGTCGCTCATCGCCGTGCATCCCCTTTCGGTGGGCCTCTTCGCCCACATTAAGACGGGTTGCCGGGTCGCGCGCCAGAGATACGGCACGCTGGAACCATGACTGCGGACCGATGGACGCAAGCAGTACGGCAACAGCTCGGCCTGGGCAGGCTGCTGCCGTTGGGCGGCCCGGGTGACGGCGTGTGGATCACGGAGGCGGCGGCCGTCGCCGTACTGCGCCGGGCGGTGCGCCCGGTGCCGGGCGTACGCCTCGGTTCCCTGCGGCTCGCCCTCGTCGACGCGGACAGCGCGTCCGAACCGGCCGTGCTCCCGCCGCCGAGCGCGCTGCCACCGGGGCCGCTGCGTATCGACGCGGAGTTCGCGGCCACGCCGTCCGAGCCGCTGCCGGCGGCCGCGTCCCGGCTGCGCGCGGCCCTCACCGCGACGGCGGTGGACGCGCTCGGCCTGACGGTCACGGAGGTGGACCTGCGGGTGACGGGCCTGCTGGAGGAGGGCGGGGGCCCGCCGGAGCCCGCCGGCTCCGCTCCCGCGCCCAGCGCCGGGCCGCACCCCTCGCCCGGTACGGACGAGTCCCGGGTGGCCACCGCCGCTCTCGCCGTCCCGGCGGTGACGGCCCTGCCGAGCAAGGCACGCATCACGGAGCTCCACAGCGACACGGCGCTCCCCCGCCGCCACGTCCAGCTGGAGATCGCGGTGGACACGACCGCGCGCACCCTGGACACGGCCAGAGCGGTCCGAGCGACTGTCACCGACGCACTCCCGGACCACCCGACGACAGCGGTACTGGTGACAGCGGTGACCCCGGTGCCCCAGTGACCCCGGCCCCCTGAGGGCCCCGTAAGGGGCGCGGGGAACTGCGCGACCGGCCCCCACCGAACCCGCACACGCCCCCAACCCGCGGCCCCAGCCCCTTAAGGGGCGCGGGGAACGGCGCGACAAGCCCCCACGCACCCGCACTCGAACAGCCAGCGACGTCAGTCGCCAAGACCGGCAAGATCCCGCAGCCGCCGCCCCTGAGCCCCCCGCTCGGCAACCCGCTGCTCCTCATACGTACGCCCAGCCGCCCCCTGAAGGAGCGTCTTGGTCTCGACAAGGGCATCCCGCGGCGCAGCCAACAGCGCGGCGGCCAGCTCACCCACCGCGGCGTCGAGCCGATCGACGGGCACGGCGATGTTCGCGAGCCCGGTCCGCTGCGCCTCCTCCGCCTGCACGAACCGCCCCGTCGCACAGATCTCCAGCGCACGGGCGTAGCCGACGAGCCCCACCAGCGGATGCGTACCCGTGAGGTCGGGGACGAGGCCGAGACCGGTCTCGCGCATGGCGAACTGCACGTCGTCGGCGACGACGCGCAGATCACAGGCGAGCGCGAGCTGGAAGCCCGCGCCGATGGCGTGTCCCTGCACGGCCGCGATGGACACGATGTCGCTCCGCCGCCACCAGGTGAAACCTTCCTGGTACTCGGCGATGGCCGCGTCGAGTTCGGCGTCGGAACCGCGTGCGAGATCGATGAAGGACGGCTCGCCGTCGAAGCCCTCGGGCGTGAACGCCTGCCGGTCGAGCCCCGCGGAGAAGGACTTGCCTTCGCCGCGCAGCACGACGACCCGGACGGTGCCCGGCAGCAGCCGACCGGCCTCGGCCAGTGCCCGCCACAGAGCGGGGCTCTGCGCGTTGCGCTTGGCCGGGTTGGTCAGCGTCACCGTGGCGATCGCGTCGTCGACGGTGAGCCGTACGCCGTCCTTGTCGAGCAGCGAGTCGAACGAAGCCATGAGGGCGCCTCCGATGAGTGCGGTCAGCGGGGATGCCGTACGGGCACACCCTTAAGTGACTGCACAGTAACCACCCGGGCGGTCATGGGACCGACCGGGTGGCCACCATCGGAGAACGAGGAGCCGTCCGGCGTCAGGCCGACGCGGACTTCTTGCCTCGCGTCGCTCCGCCACGCCCACGGAGCGTGACGCCCGACTCACTGAGCATCCGGTGCACGAAGCCATACGAGCGGCCGGTCTCCTCGGCCAGTGCCCGAATGCTCGCACCGGAGTCGTACTTCTTCTTCAGGTCTGCCGCGAGCTTGTCGCGCGCGGCGCCGGTTACCCGGCTGCCCTTCTTCAGAGTCTCGGCCACCCGTGCCTCCTCAGCGGAAGTGCGCTCTGGACTTCTCATGATCACCCCTCATGAGCGTCCTGGCCACCCATTCGGCAAGGTCGATGGGACGAGCTTGCGCCGTGGAAGCCCGTCACCATGAGCGGAATTCCGCATTCCATCGACTTCCCGTCCGGGCCGCCGAATGAATTCACGGACGAAGGTCCAGGTCAGCGACGCGCGACGGCCGGGCCTTCGGGAAGGAAGGGCCCGGCCGGGAAATGCGTGTAGGACACACCTCGGTACGAGGAGATCTCACTCAGATGATGGATCACGGCTCGGCCGAATGATCCATACGAAGTGGATCAGCGAGTGGATCAGTCAAACGATCAAATACCTCGGACCGCTCAGGCGAGGGCCACCAGGTCCGCGTAATCGGCACCCCACAGGTCCTCGACGCCGTCGGGCAGCAGGATGATCCGCTCCGGCTGGAGCGCCTGGACGGCTCCCTCGTCGTGGGTGACGAGGACGACGGCGCCCTTGTAGGTGCGCAGCGCGCCGAGGATCTCCTCGCGGCTGGCCGGGTCGAGGTTGTTCGTCGGCTCGTCGAGGAGCAGGACGTTCGCGGACGACACCACGAGGGTGGCGAGCGCGAGACGGGTCTTCTCGCCGCCGGAGAGGACGGAGGCCGGCTTGTCGACGTCGTCCCCGGAGAACAGGAACGAGCCGAGCGTCTTGCGGACCTGGACGAGGTCGAGGTCGGGGGCCGCGGAGCGCATGTTCTCCAGGACCGTGCGCTGCGGGTCGAGGGTCTCGTGCTCCTGCGCGTAGTAGCCGAGCTTGAGGCCGTGTCCCTCGATGATCTCGCCGGTGTCGGGCTTCTCCGCGCCGCCGAGGAGGCGCAGCAGGGTCGTCTTGCCCGCGCCGTTCAGGCCGAGGATGACGACGCGGGAGCCCTTGTCGATGGCGAGGTTGACGTCGGTGAAGATCTCCAGGGAGCCGTACGACTTGGACAGGCCCTCCGCCATCAGCGGGGTCTTGCCGCAGGGCGACGGGTCGGGGAAGCGCAGCTTGGCGACCTTGTCGGACTTCCGCTCGGCCTCCAGGCCCGCGAGGAGCTTGTCGGCCCGCTTGGCCATGTTCTGCGCGGCGACGGTCTTGGTGGCCTTGGCGCGCATCTTGTCGGCCTGCGAGTGCAGGGCGGTGGCCTTCTTCTCGGCGTTCTGCCGCTCGCGCTTGCGGCGCTTCTCGTCGGCCTCGCGCTGCTGCTGGTAGAGCTTCCAGCCCATGTTGTAGACGTCGATCTGGGCGCGGTTGGCGTCCAGGTAGAAGACCTTGTTGACGACCGTCTCGACCAGGTCGACGTCGTGGGAGATCACGATGAAGCCGCCGCGGTACGTCTTCAGGTAGTCGCGCAGCCAGACGATGGAGTCGGCGTCGAGGTGGTTCGTGGGCTCGTCGAGGAGCAGGGTGTCCGCGTCCGAGAAGAGGATGCGGGCCAGCTCGATACGGCGGCGCTGACCGCCGGAGAGCGTATGGAGGGGCTGGCCGAGCACCCGGTCGGGGAGGTTGAGCGCGGCGGCGATGGTGGCGGCCTCCGCCTCGGCGGCGTACCCGCCCTTGGTGAGGAACTCCGTCTCCTGGCGCTCGTACTGCCGCATGGCCTTCTCGCGGGTGGCGCCCGAGCCGTTCGCGATGCGCTGTTCGTTCTCGCGCATCTTGCGGATCAGGGTGTCCAGGCCGCGCGCGGACAGGACGCGGTCGCCGGCCAGCATGTCGAGGTCGCCGGTGCGCGGGTCCTGCGGGAGGTAGCCGACCTCTCCGGAGCGGGCGACGGTGCCCGCGGCGGGGGTGCCCTCACCTGCGAGGACCTTGGTGAGCGTCGTCTTGCCCGCGCCGTTGCGGCCGACCAGGCCGATGCGGTCGCCCTTGGTGATGCGGAAGGTGGCGGACTCGATGAGCATGCGGGCGCCGGCACGCAGTTCGATACCGGAAGCGGAAATCACGGACAGACTCCTGGGCAGGGTGGTTGACGGGGCGGGCGGCTGAGGGCGTTCACGCCGTCTAATGCACGAGGAGAATGGCCATGGGCCAAGTCTAACGGGGCGATGCAACCACTTTTTCTGTGTGCGGGTGTTCGGGGGTGTGACGCTCGTTGCCCCGTGGCGGGCCGTTCGTCCCCCGTTCGGCCCGCCGCCCGGCGCCGCGCTCCGGGGAGCGGGCGAGGATGGCGCCAGGGGGACGACATCCGCGGAGGGTGGAGCGCCCATGCAGTTCGACGACGACGCCGGCCTGGACACCTCGGAGGTGCAGGATGTGCGCGGCAGTCGGATCCCCGGCGGGAAGGCCACGGTGGGCGGTGGCGTCGCCGGTCTGATCGCCCTCCTGCTGGCTCTCTTCCTCGGTGTCGGGCCCGACCAGCTGGGCCTCTCCTCCGGGGACGAGGAACCCGGGGCGAGCGCCTCGTCCCTGGCCCAGGTGCAGCAGACCTGCCGTACCGGGCGGGACGCGAACGCCAAGGACGACTGCCGCATCGTGGCGGTGGTCAACAGCGTGCAGGACTTCTGGGCCCAGGAGTTCGAGCGCCGCGGCGGTACGTACACACGGTCGCCGACCGTCTTCTTCAGCGACCGGGTCGGTACGGCCTGCGGGTCGGCGACGTCGGCGGTCGGGCCCTTCTACTGCCCGGGTGACCGGAAGGTCTATCTGGACCTGGGCTTCTTCGACGAGCTGCGGACCAAGTTCGGCTCCAGCGGCGGTCCGTTCGCGCAGGCGTACGTGGTGGCGCACGAGTACGGGCACCATGTGCAGGACCTGATGGGGACCCTGGGCCGCTCCCAGGACGGGCGGACCGGCGCGAACAGCAACGCGGTACGGGTCGAGCTGCAGGCCGACTGCTACGCGGGGGTGTGGGCGCATCACGCGACGACCACGAAGGACGAGTCGACGGGCCGGCCGCTGATCACCAGCGTCACGGAGGCCGACATCCGCGACGGGCTGGACGCGGCGGCGGCCGTGGGCGACGACCGGATCCAGGAGCGGTTCCAGGGCCGGGTGACACCGGAGTCCTGGACGCACGGGTCGGCCGCTCAGCGGCAGCAGTGGTTCCGCCAGGGCTACCGCACCGGGGACATGGGCCGCTGCGACACCTTCCGCTGAGCGCTCCGGGGGGAGCGTTCCCGGACGTTCGCCGAGCGTTCGCGGGGCGTTGTCAGTGCCGGGTGCCAGACTGTGGGGCAGGTCACATTCAGGTGCTGTCCCAGCGGTGGGGCAGGACAGCGGGGACCGGAAGGAGTGATCGGCATGGCCGGTACGGACAGCGGACGCCCGAGCATCTACCCGACGCTGCTGTACGCGGACGCGAAGTCCGCGATCAGGCAGCTCTCGGAGGCCTTCGGCTTCACCGAGGCTTCGGTGTACGAGGACGAGGAGGGCAAGGTGGTGCACGCCGAGCTGGTGCAGGGCAACGGCGCGGTGATGCTGGGCTCCAAGGGCACCGGCAGCCGCTTCGACGAGGCCATGAAGAGCGCGGGCCCCACCGGGGTGTACGTCGTCGTGGACGACGTGGACGCTCACCACCAGCGGGCCGTGGACCACGGGGCGGAGATCCTGATGCCCCCGACGGACCAGGACTACGGCTCACGGGACTACATGGCCCGGGACGTCGAGGGCAACATCTGGAGCTTCGGCACGTACGCCCCGGAGACCAGGGTCTGACCCGGCCCCCGGCGCCCTGCGCCCTGCAGGGGCGCGGGGAACTGCGCGCCCGGCCCCCACTCACCCGCAGACAACTAACCGCCCCCAGCGGGGCGCCTAGTGCTCCCCGGTGTGCACCTGGAAGGCCGCACGGCGCACGGCCTTCGCCAGCGCGGGGTCAGGGTGCGCGGCCGCGAGCGCGACCAGCACCTGCACGGTGCGGGGATGCCCGACGGCGCGCACCTCGGCAAGGAGCGCCGGCACCGTCGGCTGCACCGCGGACTCCAGGTGCCGTACGAGGAGCGGGGCCTCGCCGTGGTCGGCGACGGCCGCGGCGGTGTCGACCCACAGCCAGGTGGCCTCCTCGCGGGTGAGCACCAGGTGGGCGTCCTCGGGGTCGTGTCCGTCGTGCTCGGCGAGCCACAGCAGGGCGTACGGACGCAGAGGGGTCTCGTCCGCCACCGCGCGGACGTCCGGCTCGGCGGGGGCGCCGACCACGCGCAGGGCCTCGAAGGCCAGCCCGCGCGACAGGGCGTCCTCACCGCGGGCGGCGGCGAGGAGTTCGGTGACGGCGCTGCCGACGGGACGGGCGGCGAGCCAGGCGCGGTACTCGGCGCGGGCCGCGTTGGGTCTGAGCTGGGCGCAGCCGCGGAGCATGTCCTCGGCGCCCTGCTCGATGTTCCCGGCGGGGCTCTGCGCGGCCACGCAGATCTGCTCCAGCTTGACCCACACGGCCCAGCTGCCGAGCGGGGTGAGCGTGGCCTGGCCGTCGGCGCAGGTGAGGGCGCCGACGGCGGCGAGGGCGTGCAGCGCCCAGTCGAGAAAGGGGGCGAGCGGGATGTCCTCGGCCGGGCTCTCCATGGGCTCGGGCTGCGGGCCGTAGGGGATCTCGCAGCGTTCCGTGCGCAGTTCCGTGACGCGCTGCTCCAGCAGGTCGAGGAGTTGCGGGACGGGGACGGGGCCGGCGGACAGCTGGAGGAAGGAGAGGACCTGGGGCATCGCGGAGACGACCTCGGCGACGGTGGAGGGCTCGTGTCCGTCGGGGCCGGGGTGGGCGATCGACCAGGCGTCGAAGAAGGCGACCCAGCCGCGCAGTACGGCGCTGTCGTCGCGGTTCCAGGCGCGCAGGCGCCAGCCGGGGCGCGCGGTGTCGCCGTGCACCTCGATCAGGCCGGCGAGCCGTGCGATGTCCCAGTCGGCCCGTACTTGATCGGGGGTCAGGGACAGACTGGTGGCGGCTTGTTGCGCGATCGCGTCGGAGAGTGTGCCTTTCCCTCCGGAACCGCCGTTCTGCGCGGAGCCGCTGTCGGAGGCCGTGCCGTCGCGGTCCCGGCGGGGGCCGGGGGCGGGGCCCAGGGTGGCGTCGGCCCAGTGGGCGACCCGGGCCGCGCCGGCGAGCACGGCGCGCGCCATGCGGGCGAGTTCCGCCGGTGCCGGTGTGCCCTCCGGTGGGCGGGGGGCCGGTCGGCGGGCGGGCCTCTGGGTCATCGCTCGGGGGGCGGCGGCCAGGGTTCGCGGGCGGACGAGTCGGAGCCTGGAGTCGCGCGGGATACGGGACGTCACGGGGGCAGTCTTCCGGTTGACGGTCCGAAAACCCAAACGGAATGCCACAGGAGGCCACAGAGGCGGTCCCCGCACCGGTCCCGGCAGGGGGTGCGAGCGGATTTCGGCCACTGGTAGACGGTTAAACGGAAGCTTCACGGCCGGGGCCGGGGGGCGGCTACATCAGGGGGGTGAGGAAGCGGCGGAGGGCCTCTTCGTAACCGGCCGGGTCGGCGTTCCACATGGCGCCGTGCGGGGCGTCGTGGACCGTGTGGAGGGTGACGAGGTCGGGGCGGCGGTCGGCGAGGCGGCGCGAGAGCCCCCAGGGGGCGACGGTGTCGTCGGGGCCGTGCAGGACGAGGGCGGGCACCTTGAGCAGTACGGGGTCGGCGGCGCTCTCGACGCGGCCGCTGCCCAGGCCCGTGCGGCCCTGGGCGGCGCGGACGGCCAGCGGCAGCAGGGCGCCGGGGGTGCGGCGGGCCGTGGCGAGGGCGCGCAGGGTGGCCTCCCAGTCGAGGACCGGCGAGTCCAGGACGAGCCCGGAGATCCGCTCGCGCAGCGCGGAGTGCTCGGCGGCGCGCAGCGCCATGGTGGCGCCGGTCGACCAGCCGTGCAGGACGACCCGTTCGGCGCCGTAGCGCACGGCGAAGCGGATGGCGGCGTCGAGGTCGCGCCACTCGGTCTCGCCGAGGTGGTTCAGGCCGTCCGGGGGCCGCGGTGCGCCGGCGTCCCCGCGGTAGGCGAGGCCGAGGACGGGAAACTGCTGGCGGTGCAGGAAATCCATGACGTTCATGGGGTGTTCGCGGGTGGCGCCGAGGCCGTGCACGGTGATCACCCAGGTGTCACGGGCGGCGGGCACGAACCAGGCGGGCAGGGTGCCCAGCTCGCCGGGGACGTCCACGTCGGTGAAGGGCAGGCCGAGGGCGGTGCCCGGGTCGCCGACGTGCACGCCGGGGGTGAACCGCACCTTGTCGCCGGGTTCCAGCGTGCCGTGGGTGACGCGCTCCAGACGGCGTACCACCGTGTCGGCGGTGTGCGCGGCCCCGGTCAGGAGCGGGCCGACGACGGCGTGGCTGTCGTGGCCGGTCAGGCCGTACACGCCCGGGCGCCGGGAGGCCAGCGCGCGGGTCAGGGCGATCTGGCCCGCGGCCGTGGCGTGCACGGTCAGCCGGGGTTCGGTGGGCAGTGGGCGGCCCGGCGCCGCCTTCAGGGCGGCGTCGCTGGCGAAGCGGCCGGCGGCGATACCGGCCGCGCCGGCCACGGCCACGGTGAGGGCGGTGGTCAGGGCTGCCGTCGTCGGCTTCACGGTGCGCACGGGTCCAGTCTCCTGATCGAGCCCGTTGTCGGCCAGTGGACGGGCGACACGGGTGAGTCCCGTATCGGCGGGGCGGGGCACGTCAGGGCTGGCCGTACCCCTTCAGACGCTCGCCCGCCCGGGCCACCTGGTCCTCGGTCAGCAGGGTGGGGGTGAGGCCCGGGACGGAGGACGCGGTGAGCCAGACGCGGCACATCCATTCGAGCTGGGCGGTGCGGTCGTAGGCCTGGTCGAGGGTGGCGCCGTGGGCGAGGGTGCCGTGGTTCTGCAGGAGGCAGGCGGTGCGGTCCCGCAGGGCCCCGAGCATGTTCTCGGCCAACTTCTCCGTGCCGTAGGTGGCGTACGGCGCGACGCGGACGGGCCCGCCGAGGGCGGCGGACATGTAGTGGACGAGCGGCAGCTCGGTGACGAGGGTGGAGACGGCCGTGGCGTGCACGGCGTGGGTGTGGACGACGGCACGCGCGTGGGTGGAGCGGTAGACGGCGAGATGCATGGGCAGTTCGCTGGTCGGAACGAGTGAACCGAGCACGCGCCGGCCGTCCAGCGTCACCCCGCAGACGTCCTCGGGCGTCAGCCGGTCGTACGGCACCCCGGTCGGCGTGACCAGGACGGTGTCGCCCACGCGCACGGACACGTTGCCCGAGGTGCCGACGACCAGGCCGTCGGACACCGTTCGGCGGGCCGTGGCCACGAGGTCGCCCCACGCCCGCTCCAGCGCCTCCCCGGGCCGGGACGCGCCCGTCTCCCCCGCGTCTCGTCCGTCTCCCTGGTCCCGCCGCCGCTCAGCCATGCCGTGATCCTGCCAGCCGCCGCCCCCGCTCGGCCTGTGCTCCGTTCGGGCGAGGGCACTGTAGGGCGGAACCCGAACGTCCGAAAGGTAATAACAGGTATTAATCGACCGCCGGAGCGAATGACCGGCGCGCGACGGACCGTGAGGGATCTTCCAGTACTCTCTGGGAGATTTTTCACGTATGTCGCCATTCCGGGGGGAAACATGGCCACTGATCGCACACCGTCCCGTCAGCGCGCCCGTCTCGTCGCCGCCTCCATGGCGACGCTGGCGCTCGGCGGTACCGCACTCGTCGAGGTGCCGGCTTCGGCCGCCGGCAAGCCCAAGGGGCACGACGTGTCCTCGCACCAGAAGAACGTGAACTGGTCGAGCGCGAAGAGCAAAGGCGCACGCTTCGTCTACGTGAAGGCCACCGAGTCGCACACGTACCGCAACCCGTACTTCGCCCAGCAGTACGACGGCTCACGCAACGCGGGCATCGTCCGCGGCGCGTACCACTTCGCACTGCCGAACAAGTCGTCGGGCACCAGGCAGGCCGCCTACTTCGTGCGCAACGGCGGCGCCTGGCGGGCGGACGGCTGGACGCTGCCGCCCGCGCTGGACATCGAGTACAACCCGTACGACAAGAAGAAGAAGTGCTACGGGCTGAGCAAGAGCGGGATGGTCGGCTGGATCAGGGCCTTCAGCAACGAGGTGAAGCGCCAGACCGGCCGCCGGCCCGTCATCTACACCAACTACACCTGGTGGAAGACGTGCACGGGCAACAGCGCCGCCTTCGCCTCGAACCATCCGCTGTGGCTGGCCCGCTACAGCGCGAGCGCGGGGTCGCTGCCCTCGGGCTGGAACTTCTGGACGTTCTGGCAGTACGACAACAAGGGCGGCCTGCCGGGTGACCAGAATCTCTTCAACGGTTCGCTGTCCCAGCTGAAGACCTTCGCGAGGGGGTGAGCCGGGCGGCGGAGCCCGAGATTCCGCTTCTGTTCGAGGACTTTCCAGAACTTTCGAGAGGTGTCGCCGCCACTTCGACACAAACGGAATGGCGGCACCTCGATTGGGTCACCCCACCGCCCGACTCAGTTCATCTTCCGTTCACCCAGGTTGCTTACGTTCCCCGTGCCACTGTCGTCCAACAGAAGCCTGGGTAAATGGAACACATCACGCTCCTCCTCGGAATCGTGATCGTCACCGCTCTCGTGTTCGATTTCACGAACGGTTTCCACGACACTGCCAACGCGATGGCGACGACCATCTCGACCGGCGCCCTCAAGCCCAAGACGGCGGTGGCCATGTCCGCCGTGCTGAACCTCGTCGGTGCGTTCCTCTCCGTGGAGGTCGCCAAGACGATCTCCGGCGGCCTCATCAACGAAGAGGGCATCCGCACCGAAGTGATCTTCGCGGCGCTCGTCGGCGCCATCCTGTGGAATCTGCTGACCTGGCTCCTGGGTCTGCCCTCCAGTTCGTCCCACGCGCTCTTCGGCGGCCTGATCGGCGCCGCGGTGATGTCGGCGGGCTGGTCGTCGGTGAACGGCTCGACCGTGATCACCAAGGTCCTCCTCCCCGCGGTGGCCGCGCCCGTGGTGGCCGGACTCGCCGCGATGCTCGCCACCCGCCTGACCTACCGGATCAGCAGGCAGGCCGGCGAGAAGGCGACCTCCAAGGGCTACCGCGCGGGTCAGATCACCTCCGCGGGCCTGGTCTCGCTGGCCCACGGCACGAACGACGCGCAGAAGACCATGGGCATCATCACCCTGGCCCTGGTCACCGGCGGTGTGCTCGCGCCCGGCTCGAACCCTCCCCTGTGGGTCATCGTCTCGGCCGGTATCGCCATCGCGCTCGGCACCTACCTGGGCGGCTGGCGCATCATCCGCACCATGGGCAAGGGCCTCACCGACCTCGCGCCGCCGCAGGGCTTCGCCGCCCAGACCAGCGCCGCGACGGTCATCCTGGCCTCCTCGCACCTCGGCTTCTCCCTCTCGACCACGCAGTCCTGCTCCGGCGCCGTGATGGGTTCGGGTCTGGGCCGCAAGGGCGGTGTCGTCCGGTGGTCGACCGCGACCCGCATGTTCGTCGCCTGGGGCCTGACGCTCCCCGCCGCCGGTCTGGTCGGCGCGGGCGCCGAGTTCCTGACCAAGCAGGGCACCTGGGGCATCATCCTCACCGGCGCGCTGCTGATCGCCGGCTCGGCGGTCATCTGGACGCTGTCCCGCCGCCAGCCCGTCACCGTCGACAACGTCAACGACGACCACGAGCCCGCGGGCGTCGTGACCACCGCGATCGCCGCGGTCACCCCGCCTCCCGCCGGTCCGGTCGCCCCGGCCGACGACCTCAAGACCACCATCCCGGGCCCGGACGCCGAGCCCGCCCGTCCGGCCACGGTGTAAGGAACGAACCGCATGAAGATCGACTGGGCAGCCCTCGGCTCCGTGTTCGGAGTCAGCCTCATCGCCACCGTCGCCCTCGTGGGCCTCTTCACCCTCGGCATCGTCGGCCTCACCAAGCGCGAGACGGCCGCGGCGCAGGGGGGCTCCGCGACCCTCGCAGTCACCGGCGCGTACGCGTGCTTCGCCGCTTGTGCGGCGGCGGTGGCGTACGGGATCTATCTGATCGTCGCCTGACGCCCCGTACGGCCGTCGGGCCGTACGCCCGCGGTGTCACCGTCCGCCTCCGCCCTGTCGGGGCCGCGTCAGCCGCGGTTTCGGCAGGGCGGTCGCATGTCCGCGCCCGGGGGGACGTCGAAGGAGTCCGGGAGGGACTTGCGGATGTCCGGGGGGTTCGGGCCGAGGAGCTGGCAGAGGCGGGATGTGGAGTTGTCCTTGAGGCGGCGGAGGTCGTAGGAGAGGAGGCCCATCTCGGTCGCTCCGGACAGCAGGCGGCCGGTGAAGAGCCAGGCACCGACCTGGTAGGAGACAGGCAGGGAGGCCACCTTCGAGGCGCTGCCGTCGTCCCACACCTCTTCGGGGTTGTCTCCGGCCGGGGACAGCACCAGCAGACCGCTCTCGTCGTACGGCCCGACCAGCGTGGAGCCCGCGGAGAGAAGAGCGGGCTTCCCGTGGCCGGGCCTCCAGACGAACACGCCGTCCCGCGTGGTCACCGCCAAGGCGGCTCCGTCTGAGCGGACCACAGCATGGGTCGGTGCGTAGTCCGGGTCGTCGACGAGGAGCGGGCCGATTCGCGCGGAGGTCTCCGTCTTCTCGGCATGCCCCTGCCGCACCCGCCACAGCTCCGCACTGCCGTCGGCACGGAGCACGAACAGCTCCCGAGGATGGCCCGGCCTCCCGAGGGCCGCGACGCACGCGTGCCGGTTCATCGCCGACTTCCACGCGCAGTCCAGCTCCCGCAGGAGGCTGCGCTCGCCGCTCGTCCCGTCGAGCAGGGACACTCCGCTCCGGTCGAGCAGCAGGAAGTCGTCTCGACCGTGGCGCGTCACGGCCGTGACACCGAGCGAACGGTCGGCGACGACCGTGCCGTTCCGTGTCGGCGACTTCTGCTTCTCCGTCACCACGAGGTCGTCGGTACTCCGTAACTCCCATCCGTCCTCGTACCAGTCGACCAGCCTGTCTCCGTCCGCGCTGACCGTGATGTCGTCCGCGGTGAGCTCCGCGGACAACGGCTTGCGGCGCAGTCCGTCGGCATCGCTGATGGCGATGTAAGGGGGACCCATCGAAGTACCGTCGGAGTCGACGGGCGCCGTCAGGAGCGCGACGATCGCCCGGTTGTCGGGTGCGTAGTCCATGGCGTCGGTGGAATCCGCGCTCCCGAGGGGATACCGCGTGGCATGCGTGCGGAACTCCAGCAGATCCTGGCCGAGCGCGAAGTAAAGGGCAGGCGCCGCCGATCCCCTGCGCACCACGGCGGAGGAATCAATCGCAGGAGCAGGCAGCAGAGCCGAGTAGCGCCGCCCGGTCACCAGGTCGTGGATCACGCTGAGCTGCACATCGGGTTTCCCCGCACGCATGGAGTCGTGCACCCCTTCCTGGGTCAGGAACTGGCCAGTGGCGTCCGTGGTGAAGGCCTCAGCCCTGAGCAACCGAACCTTGCCCGGGGTCTCCCGTGGTGTGGTAAGTCGCGACCGCCACACCCGGTCGGCTTTCCGTTGGGTGGCCAGCGTCCTGCCCCCGCCGACGAGCGTCCCGTCCTCCAGACCCGATTGTTCCGTCGCGACACGGCCGGTCGACACGTCGCCGGTCCGCACGGCGTAGAGCGCCTCCGCCCCGTCCTCCGTCTCCCTGCCGGCGACCAGCGTCAGCCGATCGGCCCGGTCCGACCGCAGGGCCGTGTCGTACACGCACTCCCCCGGCTTCAGCATGCCGTCGGGCGGCGCCTGTCCCGGTCCCCCGACCTCCTTGGTGTCGACTTCGACCAGACGTATCCAGGTGTCCAGCCCATCACAGGTTTCCGTGGGCCCGCCGACGAAGTGCAGCAGCCGGCGTCCATCTGCCGAGAAGTCCAGCGTCGCCGTCCGGGCCGCGGTTCTGTCCGGGCTCCATGTCCACGCCAGCGGCTCCTCGGCAACGGCCCGCTCCCCCTCCCCCACCTCCCAGATCCGCACCGCCCCGTCCGGCCCCCCGGCCGCCACCTTCGTCCCGTCGTCGCTGACGGTCACCGCGTCCGCCAGGGGCGGCGCTCCGGGCAGCGGGGTGGAGCGGATGTCATGGCCGCCCAGGCCCGACACCACGTACACCCGGATGCCCCGCGGCCCGTTGTGCAGGACGGCCATGCGGTGGCCGTCGGCCGAGGTGGCGGTCGACCGGACGTCCCCCGCCGGGAAGAGCCGGTGCACGGACTCCAGTGCGGACAGCGGCAGTTCATGGCGCATCAGCGCGGCCCTGGTCTGCGCCGTGTCGCTCGTGCGGGCCGCCGCGAGGGCCAGCAGGGCCGCGTCGACCGGGCTGTCGGAGAGGGCGTCGGCCTGCTCGACGAGTTTCTGCGCGGCGCTGTCGCGCCTGTCCCGTTCCTGGTCCCGGTTCAGGTCCCAGGCCACGTAGCTCAGACCCGCCGCGAGCAGCGCCAGGCAGGCCACGAGGGCGACGCCCGTGCGGCCCCGGCGCACCGATCGGCGCCTGTCGAGCCGGCTCAGGCGGATGAACTCGACCTCTTCCGAGGAGAGTTCACCTGGGCGCAGCGCGGCCATCGGCCTCGCGGCGGACAACTCCCGGCCGCGCAGCAGCAGTTCGCTCTGGCGGCCGGCCGCGTCCCACTCCCGCAGCCGTGCGCCGAGTCTGTCGTGCCAGAGCAGGAAGGCCCGTGACTCGTCGAGCCAGGAGCGCAGGGTCGGCCACTGGCGGACCAGGGACTCGTGGGCGAGCGCCACCGTCTCCCGGCCCGAGCTGTCGCGGCCGATGACGAGTAGCCGGGTCCTGGCCAACGCCTGTGCGGCGGCGCGCAGTTCGGCGGGCAGTTGCTCGAACCCGCAGGCCACCCTGGTGAACTCCCTGCCCTTGGCCGGTCGGGCGAGGCGTTCGAAGAGCCGGCGGGCGGTCGCCTCGTCGGGCCCTTCGGGCTCTTTGCAGACCTGCGCCAGCTGGTGGTCGGCGTAGCGGGAGAGGGCCCCTTCCACTCCGCCGATCTCGCGGTACGCGGCGTGCGTGAGCCGCCCGTGCTCCTGCCGCTCCCAGAGTTCGGCCAGGGCGAACTCGACGAGTGGCAGAGCGCCCGGTTCGCTTCCCGCGTCGGCGACGACGAGTTCGGCGAGGCCCGGCTCGAACTCCACGCCGGGGATGCCGTCGACCGGTCTGCGGACGATCTCGTCCAGTTGGCCGGGGGTCAGCGGGCCCACCATCTGGACCGTGCCGCTCAGTTCCTGGGCCCGTCCTCCGGCGACGAGTTCCTCCATCGACGCGGAGCGCAGGGTGGCCAGCACGCGGAGGCTGCCGCCGCCCGGCCGGGTCGCCCGGGTCATCGGCAGCAGGGTGTCCAGGAGCGCCCGGGCCTCGTCGGGGCGCGTGCCCACGGTCTCCTCGAACTGGTCGAGGACGATGACATGCCCGGCCGTGCCCGCCTGTTCCAGAATGCGGGCGCCCTCCAGGACGGCTCTCTCCAGGACGGTTCTCTCCGTCGCACGGTCCTCGGGCACTTCCCACGCCGGGCCGTGACGGGACCCGGGCGCGGCGGGGAACTGCCGGTTCAGCGCCGCCGCGAGCGCCGTCACCGGGTACGTGTCCGGCTGCCCCACGAAGTCGGTGACCGTGTAGCCCGAGGCGCGCAGCAGAGGCAGCACACCGGCGCGTACCAGCGACGACTTGCCCACGCCCGAGGCCCCCACGACCGGTACGAAAGGGGTGGTGCGGACCGCCGCCGCGATGCGCTCGCTGTCGGCGTGCCGGGCGAAGAAGACCGGGGCGTCCTGCTCCCGGAACGGTTCGAGTCCTCGGAACGGGCTGGCCCTCAGCGAGGGGTCGAGGCCCAGCAGCAGCGCGGCGGGGATGAGGTACGCGGTCGTCGCGCCGGAGCCCCGGTCCGCGGCGACGGTCATGCCGACCACACCGCCCTGCTCGGTGTCCCACACCGGCGCCCCGCTGAACCCCTGCCCGATGGCGGGCCCGTGGAACGCCTCCCGGGCCTCCATGGACGTCCAGCCCCTGCCGACCGGCGCCCGGAGCCGCCCCTGCACCCAGACCCCGTGGTCGCCGGTGCGCCGCGGGAAGCCCAGGACGCGGAACGGGTGGTCCCACACGGCGGCGCCGCCCGCGAAACGGACCGGCGCGGTTCCGGGGACGGGCACCCCGCACCCCCCGCCGTCCCCGCCGTCCCTGCCATCCCTGCCGTCCCCGCCATGTCCTCCTTCCAGGGTCAGCAGCGCGATGTCACCGCCGCCGTCCTCGCCGACCGGCCGCCAGTGGACGACCCTCGCCCGCAGCGGCGGGGAGGCGGCCGGGGACAGCAGCGGGAAGTCGACCGTCACCGACGGTTCCGGAGGCAGCGGATCTGTCTCCTCCGTACCGAGGGTGCGGGCCACGACGTGCGCGCAGGTGCACAGCGTTCCCTCCGCGATCAGGAACCCGCTGCCGGTGACCTCACCGTCCTCGGTGCGGAACCGTGCGATACCCCGGGTCAGTCCGTCGTCGACATGCGCCACTGCTCGGCCCCTCCCCGTGCGCCGCGCGACTCAGGCTCATGTCTCGCATGTCACGGACAGTGATCGCAAGGGTGGGGGCGAGAGTCCCTTCCCCACGCGCGATTCCACGTCCGCGGCGACCGGTCCGCGGGGAGGGCCCGTCGGTGGATGTGGGTCTCAGCACACTCTCCCGTCGCAGGTCAACAGCAAGTTGACGGGTGTTCTCGGACCGTGGTGGACTGCCGAGGCCATGTACGTCGGCAGAAGAGGAAGCCGGTGCGAATCCGGCGCGGTCCCGCCACTGTTACCGGGGAATCGATCCCCCCGGGAGCCAGGAACTCTCGCCGTCGGTCTCGTCGAACCAGGGCGTGGACACCCTGAGTGAGGACATATCGCCATGCGCGCCCACCTGTTGTGGACCAGTGTGCCCGGGCCCGGCACCGGGCTCTCGCCCGATGCAGCGGCGGGCTGAACCGATGCGAGCCGATCGCGTCTTCGCGTACGGCGCCGCCGCCGGCCTCCTCGCCGACCTGCTGCTCGGCGATCCCCGCCGAGGGCATCCGGTCGCCGCGTTCGGGCGGGCCGCGGGAGCCGTCGAGCGGGCCCTGTGGCGCGACCACCGGGGATCGGGGGCGCTGCACACCGCCGTGTGCGCGGGCGGCGCCGTCTGTCTCGCCGTGGCCGCCGAGCGTTCCCTGCGTACCTCCGCCGTCGCCTCCGTCGCTCTGACCGCCGCCGCCACCTGGGCCGTCGTGGGCGGGACCTCGCTCGGCCGTGAGGCGCGGGCCGTCGGCGGGGCGCTGGCCGCCGGGGACATCGAGGTGGCCCGCGAGCGGCTGCCGCATCTGTGCGGGCGCGACCCGCAGGCGCTGGACGCCGACGGGATCGCCCGCGCGGTCGTCGAGTCGGTCGCCGAGAACACCTCCGACGCCGTCGTGGGCGCCCTGGTGTGGGGCGCGGTCGCGGGCGTACCGGGACTGGTCGGGTTCCGGGCCGTCAACACGCTGGACGCCATGGTCGGGCACAAGTCGGCCCGTCACCGGCGGTACGGCTGGGCCTCCGCCCGGCTCGACGACGTGGTGGGGTGGCCCGGGGCCCGGCTGACCGCCGCCCTCGCCGCCGTCGCCGGGGGGAATCCACGCGGGGCCGTCACCGCCTGGCGCGCCGACGCCGCCAGGCATCCGAGTCCCAACGCCGGGCCCGTGGAGGCCTCGTTCGCGGGGGCGCTCGGGGTACGGCTCGGCGGCACGCTCTCGTACGCGGGACGGGTCGAGCACCGGCCCGTGCTCAACGGTCCGGGGCGGGCCGTGGGGGTCGGGGACATCGAGCGGGCCGTCCGGCTCTCGCGCCGCGTGAGCGTGCTCGCGCTGGGCGCGAGTGTCGCCGGACGGCTGCTCGCCACGTCATGGGTGCCGAAGGCGAAAGGGCGTACGTCATGAGCGGGGGAACGGGCGGGAGGCCCGGCGGCGGACCGGGTGGCGGGCTGCTCGTCGCCGGTACGACCTCCGACGCGGGCAAGAGCGTCGTGACCGCCGGGATCTGCCGGTGGCTGGTGCGTCAGGGCGTGAAGGTCGCGCCGTTCAAGGCGCAGAACATGTCGCTGAACTCGTTCGTGACAAGGGAGGGCGCCGAGATCGGACGGGCGCAGGCCATGCAGGCGCAGGCCGCCCGCGTGGAGCCCTCCGTGCTCATGAACCCCGTCCTGCTCAAGCCGGGCAGCGACCGCAGCAGCCAGGTGGTCCTGATGGGCAAGCCCGTGGGCGAGTTGAGCGCCCGCGGCTATCACGGCGGACGCCAGGAGGCGCTGCTCGGGACCGTGCTGGACTGTCTGGCCGAGTTGCGGGGCACGTATGACGCGGTGATCTGTGAGGGGGCGGGCAGTCCCGCCGAGATCAATCTGCGGCGCACCGACATCGTGAACATGGGGATCGCGCGGGGCGCCCGGCTGCCCGTGCTCGTGGTGGGGGACATCGACCGCGGCGGGGTGTTCGCCTCGTTCTTCGGGACGGTGGCACTGCTGTCGCGCGAGGACCAGGAGCTGGTCGCCGGGTTCCTCGTCAACAAGTTCCGCGGGGACGTCTCGCTGCTGGAACCCGGCGTGGACATGCTGCGCGGGCTCACCGGGCGGCACACCTACGGCATCCTGCCCTTCCGGCACGGGCTCGGCATCGACGAGGAGGACGGGCTCAGAGTGTCCCTGCGGGGAGCGGTGCGCGAGTCCGAGGTCTCCTCCCCCGTCGGCGAGGACATCCTGCGGGTCGCCGTCTGCGCGATCCCCCTGATGTCCAACTTCACGGACCTGGACGCCCTCGCCGCCGAACCGGGCGTCGTCGTACGGTTCGTGGACCGCGCCGAGGAACTCGTCGACGCCGACCTGGTCGTCGTGCCCGGCACCCGCGGCACCGTCAAGGCCCTGGAGTGGCTGCGGCGGCGCGGCCTCGCGGACGCCCTGGTGCGCAGGGCCGCCGAAGGCCGCCCGGTGCTGGGCATCTGCGGCGGCTTCCAGCTCCTCGGCGAACACATCGAGGACGAGGTCGAGTCGAGGGCCGGTGCCGTCGACGGCCTCGGACTCCTCCCCGTACGCGTCCGGTTCGCGCGCGAGAAGACCCTGACCCGGCCCGTCGGCGAGGCGCTCGGCGAACCCGTCCAGGGGTACGAGATCCATCACGGGGTCGCCCAGGTCACCGGCGGGGAAGCCTTCCTGGACGGCTGTCGGGTCGGCGAGGTCTGGGGGACGCACTGGCACGGCTCACTGGAGTCGGACGGTTTCCGGCGTGCCTTCCTGCGCGAGGTGGCCGCCGCCGCGGGGCGCCGCTTCGTACCGGCCGCCGACACCTCGTTCGAGGGGCTGCGCGAGGAGCAGCTCGACCGGCTGGGCGATCTGATCGAGGAACACGCGGACACGGACGCGCTGTGGCGGCTCATCGAGTCCGGCGCACCGGCCGGACTGCCCTTCATTCCACCGGGAGCGCCCGTATGAGCGTGTGCGAAGGCCGCCTGGACCACGAAGTCCGTATGGGCTATTGGGAGGACGACAACCAGTGAGTACCCCGTTTCCGTTCACGGCCGTGGTCGGCCAGGACGACCTGCGCCTGGCACTGCTGCTGAACGCCGTCTCCCCCGCGGTGGGCGGTGTGCTCGTCCGCGGCGAGAAGGGCACCGCCAAGTCCACCGCCGTGCGCGCGCTTTCGGCGCTCATGCCGCAGGTCGACGTCGTCCCCGGCTGCCGTTTCTCCTGCGCGCCCGACGCCCCCGACCCGGCCTGCCCGGACGGCCCCCACGAGGTGGGGCCGGGTGTGCCGCGTCCCGCGCGGATGGTCGAACTGCCCGTCGGCGCCTCCGAGGACCGCCTCGTCGGCGCGCTCGACATCGAACGGGCTCTCGCGGAGGGCGTGAAGTCCTTCGAGCCCGGCCTGCTGGCCGACGCCCACCGCGGACTCCTGTACGTGGACGAGGTCAACCTCCTCCACGACCACCTGGTCGACCTGCTCCTCGACGCGGCGGCGATGGGTGCCTCGTACGTGGAGCGCGAGGGCGTCTCCGTACGGCATGCCGCGCGGTTCCTGCTCGTGGGGACCATGAACCCCGAAGAGGGCGAGCTGCGGCCGCAGTTGCTCGACCGGTTCGGGCTGACCGTCGAGGTCGCGGCCTCGCGCGAACCCGACCAGCGGGTGGAGGTCGTACGGCGGCGGCTCGCGTACGACGACGACCCGGAGGGGTTCGCGACGCGCTGGGCCGACGAGGAGTCCGACGTACGGGCGCGGATCGTGGCCGCGCGGGAGCTGCTGCCGTCGGTGCGGCTCGGCGACGGCGCGCTGCGGCAGATCGCGGCGACCTGCGCGGCGTTCGAGGTGGACGGCATGCGGGCCGACATCGTGATGGCCAGGACCGCCACCGCGCTGGCCGCCTGGGCGGGGCGGACCGACGTCCTCGCCGAGGACGTACGCCAGGCCGCGCTCCTCGCGCTGCCGCACCGGCGCCGGCGCAATCCGTTCGACGCGCCCGGTCTCGACGAGGACAAGCTCGACGAGACGCTGGAGGAGTTCGCGGGCGACGAGGACGGCCTGGGGGACTCCGATCCCGGCGACTCCGGCGATGGCGATGGCGATGAGGACCCGGATCCGGACGGTCCCGGTGGGGGTGGCGGCGGGCGGCCTCCGCAGGACGGGCCCGACGACGGCGGCGGTGACAGCGCCGATGGCGGCGACGGTTCCGGGGAGGTGCCCGCGCAGGGCGAGGCTCCCGCGAACGAGTCCGAGAGCGGCGGGGCGCCGTCCCCCGGCGCGGGCCAGCAGTCCCCCGTACGGGCCGCCGAGCCGTTCCGTACGAAGGTGCTGAGCGTGCCCGGGCTGGGCGAGGGGGCCGCCGGGCGGCGCTCGCGGGCCCGGACCGAGCACGGGCGCACCACCGGGGCGCGCCGGCCGCGCGGAGCGCTCACCGCACTGCACCTGGCCGCGACCGTGCAGGCCGCGGCGCCGCACCAGCGGGTACGCGGCCGGTCCGGGCCCGGTCTCGTCGTACGGCGGGACGATCTGCGGCAGGCCACCCGGGAGGGCCGCGAGGGCAACCTCGTGCTGTTCGTCGTGGACGCGTCCGGGTCGATGGCGGCCCGGCAGCGGATGAGCGCCGTGAAGGGGGCGGTCCTGTCCCTGCTCCTCGACGCCTACCAGCGGCGGGACAAGGTGGGGCTGGTGACCTTCCGCGGTTCCGCGGCCGAGGTGGCGCTGCCGCCCACGTCGTCGGTCGACGCGGCCGCGGCGCGGCTGGAGTCGCTGCCCACCGGCGGGCGTACGCCGCTCGCGGCCGGGCTGCTGCGGGCGTACGACGTGCTGCGGGTGGAGCGGTTGCGGGATCCGGCCCGGCGCGCGCTGGTCGTGCTGGTGACGGACGGGCGGGCGACCGGCGGGCCGGAACCGGTGGCGCTCGCCGGGCGGGCCGCCCGGCTGTTCGCCGCCGAGGGGATCGCGTCCGTCGTCGTCGACTGCGAGTCGGGCCTCGTGCGGCTCGGACTCGCGGGGCAGCTCGCGGGTGACCTCGGCGGGACGGCCGTGACGCTCGACGAGCTGCGGGCCGACTCGATCGCCGGGCTGGTCAGGGACGTACAGGGCAGCAGCCGAGGCAACAGCCAGGGCAACAGCAGGAGGGCCGCGTAATGCCTCAGGGACAGCCGAGTGTCGTACCGGACGACGGACTGACGACGCGTCAGCGACGGAACCGGGCGCTCGTCATGGTGCACACGGGCATCGGGAAGGGAAAGTCCACCGCCGCCTTCGGGCTCGCGCTGCGTGCCTGGAACCAGGGGTGGCCGATCGGGGTGTTCCAGTTCGTCAAGTCCGCGAAGTGGAAGGTCGGCGAGGAGAACGCGCTGCGCGTCCTCGGCGCCAGCGGTGAGGGCGGGTCCGTCGACTGGCACAAGATGGGCGAGGGCTGGTCGTGGGTGCAGCGCGACTCGCAGCTGGACAACGAGGCGAAGGCCCGCGAGGGCTGGGAGCAGGTCAAGCGGGACCTCGCCGCCGAGACGTACAAGCTGTACGTGCTCGACGAGTTCGCCTACCCGATGCACTGGGGCTGGGTCGACGTCGACGAGGTGGTGGAGGTGCTGCGGGGCCGGACCGGGACCCAGCACGTCGTCATCACGGGGCGCAACGCTCCTGAGAAGCTGGTCGGGTTCGCCGATCTGGTGACCGACATGTCCAAGGTGAAGCATCCGATGGACGCCGGTCAGAAGGGGCAGAGGGGCATCGAGTGGTGATGTCCCTCGGTTCTGCCTCGGAAGGGGCCGGGTCCGTCCCTCGGCTGGTCGTCGCCGCGCCCGCCTCCGGGAGCGGCAAGACCACCGTGGCCACGGGGCTGATGGCCGCGTTCGCCTCGCGGGGGCTCGCCGTGTCCCCGCACAAGGTCGGGCCGGACTACATCGATCCCGGGTACCACTCGCTCGCCAGCGGGCGCGTGGGACGCAATCTCGACTCCTACATGTGCGGCCCCGAGCTGATCGCGCCGCTGTTCGCCCATGGGGCGCGCGGATGCGATCTCGCCGTGGTCGAAGGCGTGATGGGGCTGTTCGACGGGGCTTCCGGGGAAGGGGAGTTGGCCTCCACCGCCCATGTGGCGAAGTTGCTGCGGGCGCCCGTGGTGCTGGTCGTGGACGCGTCCTCGCAGTCCCGGTCGGTGGCCGCGCTCGTGCACGGGTTCGCCTCCTGGGACGCCGGGGTGCGGATCGGCGGGGTGATCCTCAACAAGGTCGCCTCCGACCGGCACGAGGCGTTGCTGCGGGAGGCGATGGACCAGTCCGGGGTGCCGGTGCTGGGCGCTCTGCGGCGGGCCGAGGAGGTGGGGACGCCGTCCCGGCATCTGGGGCTGGTGCCCGTGGCCGAGCGGCGGGCCGAGGCCGTTGCCGCTGTCGCGGCGATGGGGGCGCGGGTGCGGGCCGGGTGTGATCTGGAGGCGTTGTTCGCGCTGGCGCGCAGTGCCGGGGAATTGGGGGGTGGGGCTTGGGACGCGGGTGAGGTGCTGGGTTTCTCGCCCCCGCCGCCCCTTCCCGTTCCCGTTCCCGCAGGGGGGCTGCGCCCCCTCGCCCCCCGGATCGCGCTTCGCGCTCATCCTCAAACGCCGGACGGGCTGAAAGGTGCCCCGGTCGTCGCCGTTGCCGGGGGGTCTGCCTTCACCTTTTCCTATGCCGAGCAGGCCGAGCTGCTGGCCGCCGCCGGGGCCGAGGTCGTCACCTTCGATCCGCTGCGGGACGAGCAACTGCCGGACGGGACCCGTGGGCTGGTCCTCGGGGGCGGGTTTCCCGAGGTGTTCGGGCCTGAACTGTCCGCCAACGAGCCGCTGCGCAAGGCCGTGGCCGCGCTCGCCGAGAGCGGGGCGCCGATCGCGGCCGAGTGCGCGGGGCTGCTCTATCTCTCCCGTGAACTCGACGGGCTGCCGATGTGCGGTGTCATCGACGCCGAGGCCCGGATGGACGCGCGGCTGACGCTCGGGTACCGCGATGCCGTCGCGGTGTCCGACAGTTCGCTGGCCGAGGCGGGGACGCGGATGCGGGGGCACGAGTTCCACCGGACCGTCGTCGAGCCGGGGGCGGGAGCTGCCGCCGCCTGGGGGATGCGCACTCCGGTACGGCGGCTGGAGGGCTTCGTACAGCAGGGTGTGCACGCGAGCTATCTGCACACGCACTGGGCGTCCGCCCCCGGGGTCGCCCGTCGCTTCGTGGAGAGATGTGCCGGGGGTTCCGGGAGTGCCGGGGGTCCTGGGAGTGCCGGGAGTGCCTGGTCATGAGATCGGCTCCCGGTGCTCGGGGGGCGGCCTCCGCGGTCTCCGCCGTCCCCCGTGGCTCACTCCGCGATGCCGACGACCAGCCAGATGAAGGCCACTCCGGCGAGCGTGCACAGCAGCGTGGAGCGGGCGGGGTGTTCGTGGTGGGCCTCGGGGAGGATCTCGGCGGCGGCGAGGTAGAGGAGCGCGCCACCGAAGAAGCCGAGGTATCCGCCGAGCAGATGCCCCGGAATGGTGAACAGCATCGTCGAGGCCGCGCCGAGCACCGGGGCCGCGGCGTCCGCGACGAGCATCGCGACCGCCTTGCGCCGGGCGTTCCCGTACAGGGTCGTGATCGTGTACGTGTTGAAGCCGTCCGCGAAGTCATGGGCGATCACCGCGACCGCCACGGCCGCTCCCATCCCCCCGCCCACCTGGAAGGCCGCGCCGATCGCCACGCCGTCCATGGCGCTGTGGCCGACCATCGCGGCGGCGGCGGTCAGGCCCACCTGGGGCGTCCGCCCGTCGTGTTCGCCGCCCCCGTGCGAGGCCTGGCGCACGGCAAGGAGCCGTTCCACCATGTGGGCCCCGAGGAAACCGGCCACGAACAGCAGCAGCGCGGCCGGGACACCGAAGATCTCCTCGCCCGCCGCGTCGAGTGCCTCCGGCAGCAGATCGAGGCCGACGACCCCCAGCATCAGGCCGCCGGCCAGGCCGAGTACGAGGTGGCGGCGGTCGGTGACGCGTTGCGCCGTCCAGCCGCCGGCCAGCGTCATGAGGAACGCGCCGAGCGCGACGAACACCGCCATACGCCCTTGCTATCCGATCAACCCGCCTTCACGCACGTTCGCCGCACTCCGGATGCCGACCGGCTTGCGCGGCTTCCGGACGGACCGCCGTCGCTCGTCGTCGGCGTGGGCGCCTCCAGGGGCGTGACCGTCGACGAGATGCTCGGGCTCGTCGAGGACGCCCTGCGGGACGCCGGGCTGTCCGCGCGGTCCGTCGTCGAACTCGCCACCGTCGACACGAAGGCCGACGAGCCCGGGATTCTCGGCGCGGCCGAGCGGCTCGGGGTGCCCGTGGTGACGTACAGGGCCGGGGAACTGGCGCGGGTCGACGTGCCGAACCCCTCGGCCGCGCCGCTCGCCGCCGTCGGTACGCCCTCGGTCGCCGAGGCCGCCGCCCTCGCCGGTGGCGGCGACCTCCTCGTCCCCAAGCGCACGTCGTCCGCGCGACCGGCGAGGGCGACCTGCGCGGTCGTACGCCGGACCGGGGACGGGCGGCTCCCGGCGGTCGGGCCCGGGGCCGGTGCGGACGCCGGAGCCGGGACCGAGCGGCCGGGGTGCCGGAGATGAGTGGGGGCGCGGCGGCGACCTGTGAGGCCCGCGGTCGTAGGGTGGCGCAGCGCGGCCACCGTCGGCGGGAGGAGCCCGAGTGAGCCACCGGACCAGTCAGGCCCGTCGGGCGCCCTGGGCACGTCAGGCACTCGCCGTGTCCTGTCCTGCCCTCGGTCGGCTCCCGCCCTGTAGGCCCTCCCTGTCCCCCCACCCCGTTCCGTATCGCCAGGAGACCTCGTGACCACCCCCGCCCCCGCCCCCGCTCCAGCCCTGCTCCTCGCCGGCCATGGCACCTTGGACGACGCCGGAGCCGAGGCGTTCCGCGACTTCGTACGGGAGCTGGGCCGACGCAACCCCGGCCTGCCCGTGGCGGGCGGTTTCATCGGGCTCTCCCCGCCGCCGCTCGGCGACGCGGTGGCCGAGCTGGCCGCCCAGGGGGTGCGCCGGTTCGCCGCGGTCCCGCTGACGCTCGTGCCCGCCGGCCCCGCCGAGGGTGATCTCCCGGCCGCGCTCGCCCGTGAGCAGGCACGGTATCCGGGGACCTCGTACGCGTACGGGCGTCCGCTGGGCCCGCACCCCGCGCTGCTCGCCGTGCTGGAGCGGCGGCTCGACGACGCGCTGGGCGGGTCGGTGCGCACGCCCCGGGACCGGGCCGAGGTGACCGTGCTGCTCGTCGGCCGCGGCTCGACCGACCCGGAGGCCAACGCGGAGGTGCACAAGGCGGCGCGGCTGCTGTGGGAGGGCAGCGGTTACGCGGGCGTGGAGACGGCGTTCGTGTCGCTGGCCGCGCCGGACGTGCCGTCGGGCCTGGACCGGTGTGTGCGGCTCGGCGCGCGGCGGATCGTCGTGCTCCCCTACTTCCTGTTCACCGGCACGCTCCCGGAACGGATCCGGCACCAGAGCGAAGGATGGGCGACGGCTCATCCCGAGGTCGACGTCGTCCCCGCCGACGTCATCGGGCCGGAGCCGGAACTGCTCGACCTGGTGATGGAGCGCTACCGGGAGACACGGCCGTGCGTCGACGGCCACGGCCACGACGACGGCGGCCTCCACATCGACGACCGCGCTTCCTCTCATGCGTACTGACAGCGACGGCAGAGGTGGTTCCTCGTTCTGGGGCGCCGGCGGGCCGGGCCAGGGGGACGGGCACGATCTGCGGCATCACGGTGACGCCGAGGTGCGCGACGACGGCTCGGCGCTCGTCGACCTCGCCGTGAACGTCCGTGCCGGTACTCCCCCGGACTGGCTGCGCGGCCGTATCGCCGAGTCGCTGGGCGGGCTGGCCGCCTACCCGGACGGACGGGCCGCGCGGGCCGCGGTGGCGGCGCGGCACGGGCTGCCCGTGGAGCGGGTGCTGCTCACGGCCGGGGCAGCCGAGGCCTTCGTGCTGCTCGCCCGCGCACTGAAGGTCCGTCACCCGGTGGTCGTGCACCCGCAGTTCACCGAGCCGGAGGCGGCGCTGCGGGACGCGGGGCACACCGTGGACCGGGTGCTGCTCCGTCCCGAGGAGGGGTTCCGGCTCGACCCGGCGGCCGTTCCCGAGGACGCGGACCTGGTCGTGATCGGCAACCCGACCAATCCCACGTCGGTGCTCCATCCGGCCGGGCTGATCGCGGAACTCGCCTGTCCTGGGCGGACGTTGGTGGTCGACGAGGCGTTCATGGACGCGGTGCCGGACGAACGGGAGGCGCTCGCGGAGCGGACGGACGTGCCGGGGCTCGTGGTGCTGCGCAGTCTCACCAAGACGTGGGGGCTGGCGGGGTTGCGGATCGGGTACGTGCTGGCGGCGCCCGAGACGATCGGCGAACTCGAACGGGGGCAGCCGCTCTGGCCCGTGTCGACGCCCGCTCTGGCCGCGGCCGAGGCCTGTATGACGCCGGAGGCGCTCGCCGAGCAGGCGGGGGCGGCACTGCGGGTGGCCACGGACCGGGCGCATCTCGTGGCGGGGCTCAAGGAGTTCGCGTCCGACGGGGTGCGGGTCGCGGAGCCCGCGGAGGGGCCGTTCGTGCTGGTTTCCCTGCCGGGGGCGGGGGCTGTGCGGGAGCGGTTGCGGCGGCTGGGGTTCGCTGTGCGGCGGGGGGACACGTTTCCTGGTCTTGACGGGACGTGGCTGCGGCTCGCTGTCCGCGACCGTCCGACGGTCAACCGCTTCCTCCAGGCCCTGGACCAGGCGCTCAGCCTGACCGGCGGGGCAGGGGGTGTTGGCTGAGCCGCGCTGGGGGTGACCGGCCGGCCGTGGACATGGTGCGGGCCGGTGGGGGTTGCTCGCGCCGTTCCCCGCGCCCCTTAGGGGGTGGGGGTGACCGGCCGTCGGCATCGTGCGGCCCGGTGGGGGTTGGCCGCGCCGTTCCCCGCGCCCCTTAGGGGGTGGGGGTGACCGGCCGTGGGCATCGTGCGGGACCGTGGGGGTTGCTCGCGCCGTTCCTCGCGCCCCTTGAGGGCGCGGGGCCCCCGAGGATGAAAGCTGGGGCGCAGCCCCGCTTTCAGGGGCGCGGGGAACTGCGCGGGCAACCCCCACCGGGCCGCACCGTGCCCGCCGGCCCAAGCCCCGCAGGGGGGCGCGGGCCATGCGGGAGCCGGTGTCAGGCTCGGCGGCGGCGGGTCAGTGTCACCGCTGCGCCACCCGCCGCGAGCAGCGCGATCGCGCCCGCCGCGACATACGGCGTCGCCGAACCGCCCCCGGTCTCGGCGAGGTCGGGCTTCTCCCCGGGAGCTCCCTGCGGCGTCACCCCGGGCACGGGCTCCGCAGGGGACTCGCAGGTCGCCTCCGCCAGAGTGACCGTTCCTTCGACCTCCGCCACGTTCAGCTTCAGCGGGTTCACCGACACCTTGAGCCGCAGCGCCGTCGCCGCAGCCGTACGGGACGTGGTCCGGGTCGACGACAGGTCCAGGCGGACCTCGCCGACCCCCGGCACCTTCACCTCCGTCACCCCGCCGGCGGTCACCGTGGTCCTCTTGCCGAGCACCGTCACCGCACCCAGCGGATTCGCCGAGGCGACCGGCTTCTCCCCCGCCGCGCAGACCGCCTCCGCGGTGACCTCGTCGACCTCGATGAGGGACAGCAGCGGCAGCCCCGGGATGTGCACCTTGGCGTGGGCGAGGTGCACCGACCCCTCGGCCTTCTCCGCCGAGACGGTCGCGCTCGCTCTGGCGACCTCCGCGCCGAGCACGGTGAACGGCTGTCCGCCGTCGACCCCGTCCAGCTTCGCCGTGAGCGTGGTCTTCTCGGCGCTCCGCGGCGCCTGTACGTCGTTGAGCGAAACCGCGAGCGGGACGTTCACGGTCTTGTTGAGCAGGGACACGTCGAGCCCGGTGCGGAGCACGACGGCCCCGGCCCGGCCGTGGCCGTCGGTCGCGTGGGCCGGACCCGCGCCGGCCAGGACCGCGGGACCCGTGGCCAGGGAGACGGCGGCCGCGGTGGCGGCCAGCCTGCGTGCGGGCATACGGAAAGCGTTGCTGTGCATGGTGGTGGGACCCCCACAGGAGACAGAACCGGAGACGCGACGCCGCGGGACGCTCCGCTCGCAGGGACATGCGAACAGCGTCCGGCGGCGTCGATGACGGGAATCCTTACGCACGGAGAGTGAACAGTCAGCAAGCTGAAGGGAGTTCACTCATACGTGGACTTTCCGCGCACCTCTTCGATTCACCCTGCACGTACGTTCCTCAAGGCCACCCGGATCACCGAACCGCACCGGAGTGGCTGGAAAGCGCCGGAGCGCGGGAGGGAGTGCGCGCTGTACAGGCAGGGCCCGGCGGTCACTCTCCGTCAGCCGACGACCCGGCCGTCCAGCACCACGCGCCGCGGCGCAGCCAGAACCCGTACGTCCGCCCGCGGATCCTGTTCGTACACGACGAGGTCGGCCGGAGCCCCTTCCTCCAGGCCGGGCCGCCCCAGCCAGGCGCGGGCGCCCCACGTGGTGGCCGAAAGCGCTTCGAGGGGCGGGATGCCGGCCGTCACCAGTTCGGCGACCTCCGCCGCCACCAGTCCGTGCGGCAGCGTGCCGCCCGCGTCGGTGCCGACGAACACCGGGATGCCTGCGTCGTAGGCGGCGCGCACGGTGTCGTAGCGGCGCTCGTGCAGCCGCCGCATGTGCGCGGACCACTGGGGGAACTTGGCCTCGCCCCCGTCCGCGAGGTGCGGGAACGTGGCGATGTTCACGAGGGTCGGGACGATCGCGACGCCGCGTTCGGCGAAGAGCGGGATCGTGTCCTCGGTCAGGCCGGTGGCGTGTTCGACGCAGTCGATGCCCGCCTCGACGAGGTCCCGCAGGGAGTCCTCGGCGAAGCAGTGCGCGGTGACGCGGGCGCCGAGGCGGTGGGCCTCGGCGATCGCCGCCTCGACCGCGTCGCGGGGCCAGCAGGCGCCGAGGTCGCCGGTGCCGCGGTCGATCCAGTCGCCCACCAGCTTCACCCAGCCGTCGCCGCGTCGGGCCTCCCGGGCCACGTACGCGACGAGGTCCGACGGTTCGATCTCGTGCGCGAAGCCGCGGATGTAGCGGCGGGTACGGGCGATGTGGCGGCCCGCTCTGATGATCTTCGGGAGGTCGTGGCGGTCGTCGACCCAGCGGGTGTCCGCGGGTGAGCCGGCGTCGCGGAGGAGGAGGGTGCCGGCCTCCCGGTCGGCCAGGGCCTGCTTCTCCGACTCGTCGTCGGGGACGGCGCCGTGGGGGCCGAGGCCGACGTGGCAGTGGGCGTCGACCAGTCCTGGCAGGGTCCAGCCGTCGATCGTGCGGACGTCTTTCGCGGCGTCGCCGCGGGGGCGGTCGTAGGTGACCTTGCCGTCGACGACCCAGAGTTCGTCCCGGGCGTCGTCGGGGGCGACGAGTACGCGGCCCGTCACGTGCAGTACCGGCGGCTGATCGCTCATGGCGGCAGCCTAGTTCTTCGACGGAGTACGTCGTCTGCGGGCGGGTGGGGGCGGGCCTCAAGAATTGCGCAGTTCCCCGCGCCCCTAAAGACAAAAGACTGCGCCGTTCCCCGCGCCCCTGGGCGGGACGGGGCGCAGCCCCTCCCCGAGGGGCGCGGGGAACTGCGCGAACGGCCCCCACCGGACCCGCACGTTCAGGGGCGCGGGGAACTGCGCGGCCAGCCACGACGGGCCTCAGCGTGCGAGCCGGCCTCAGGCCCCACCCACCAGGGGGCGCGGGGAACTGCGCGGGCAACCCCCACCGACCCGCAGGGCGACGCGGCCCCCGCCCCTACGGCGACTTCCGTGGTGCGTCCTCCACCTCCGCCATCGCCGGGTCCAGGAGGCGGGAGAGGAAGTGGCGGGTCCGCTCGTGCGTCGGGGAGCCGATCACCTGGGCCGGCGGCCCCTGCTCCACGATGACGCCGCCGTCCATGAACACCACCCGGTCGGCGACCTCGCGCGCGAAGGACATCTCGTGCGTGACGACCATCATCGTCATGCCCTCGTCCGCGAGCATCCGCATCACCGCGAGCACGTCCCCGACGAGCTCAGGGTCGAGCGCCGAGGTCGGCTCGTCGAAGAGCATCACCTGCGGACCCATGGCGAGCGCGCGGGCGATCGCGACCCGCTGCTGCTGCCCGCCGGAGAGGGAGCCGGGGTAGGCCGTCGCCTTCTCGGAGAGCCCGACCCGCCGCAGGTTCTCGGCGGCGACCTCCGCCGCCTGAGCCTTGTCACGGCCCAGCACCCGCCGCTGCGGCAGCGTCAGGTTGTCGGTCACCGTCAGGTGCGGGAAGAGGTTGAACTGCTGGAAGACCATGCCGATCCGACGGCGTACGGCATCGATGTCGACGTCCGGGTCGGTCACCTCCGTGCCGCCGACGAAGACCTGCCCCTTCGTGGGCTCTTCGAGGAGGTTCACACAGCGGAGCAGGGTCGACTTGCCGGAGCCGGAGGGGCCGATGACGCACACGACCTCGCCGGAGCCGACCTCCAGATCGATCCCCCGCAGCACCTCGTTGTCGCCGAACGACTTGTGCAGCCCGCGGACCTGGATCTCGGGAGCACTGTCCTCGGGGCTCACGTGCTTCTCGGTGCTCACTTGGTGGCCTCCCCGGCCTTCGCCTCAAGGCGGCGTACGACGAACCCGAGCGGGATCGTGACCAGCAGGTAGCACAGGCCCGCCACCAGGATCGGTGTCGAGTTGGCGGTCTCGCTGGCCAGGTCGCGGCCGAACTTGGACAGTTCGCGCTCCTCCAGCGTGACCCCGAGGAACAGCACCAGCGAGGAGTCCTTGAAGAGGAGCACCAACTCGTTGGTGAGCGGCGGGATCACGATCCGGAACGCCTGCGGAATGATGATGGAGACCATGGCCCGCGCATGCGAGAAGCCCAGCG
The DNA here is from genome assembly GCF_018070025.1 of Streptomyces liliiviolaceus. Taxonomy (NCBI): domain Bacteria; kingdom Bacillati; phylum Actinomycetota; class Actinomycetes; order Kitasatosporales; family Streptomycetaceae; genus Streptomyces; species Streptomyces liliiviolaceus. The sequence continues at coordinate 3,984,859 of NZ_JAGPYQ010000001.1, read as the reverse complement.
AACGGGCCGCCTCCATCTGCCCCTTGGGGACGGCCTGGATGCCCGCGCGGATCGTCTCCGCCATGTACGCGGCGGCCACCAGGCCGAGCGCGAGCGCGACCTTCCCGTACGTGCCGCCGGGGATCTCCGTGCCGGGGAACGCGAGCGGCACGGCGACGCCCACGAAGATGAAGATCAGCAGGGCGGGCAGCCCGCGGAAGATCTCGATGTAGATGCCGGCCAGCCAGCGGTACGGGCCGACCGAGGAGAGCCGCATCAGGGCGACGACCACGCCGAGGGCGAGGCCGAAGACGAAGCCGGACACGGTGTAGAGGACGGTGTTCTTCAGCGCCAGCGTGATGATGTCCGGGAACATCCGCTCGGCCAGGTCGACCTGCGCGAACTGGTTCCGCAGCTGTCCCCAGTCGGCCGTGAACCCGAGGGCGACCAGCGCGGCGACGAACACCGCGTACTGGACGCCCCGGGACACGGTCCGCTTCTGGCTCCTGGTCAGCCCCCGCCTGCGGGGCTGGATCCTGGCGTCGGTGTCGGTATCGGTCATGAGGAGGCGGAGGGCGAAGCGGAGGCGGCGTTCTCGTCGTACGGGCCGATCCACTTCTCGTACAGCTTCTTGTACGTGCCGTCGGACTTCGCGTCCGCCAGCGCCTTGTTGACGGCTTCGAGGAGCTTGGTGTTGCCCTTCTTCATGGTGAAGCCGTACTCCTCACCGGTGTTGATGTTGTCGGCGACCTCGAAGGCGGCGGCGTTGGCCTTGTCCTTGAGCCAGCCCTGGACGACCGGGTAGTCGATGACGACGGCCTTGACCTGGCCGGTGCGCAGACCGTTGAGGAGGGCGTCCGAGGACTCGAAGGAGACCGGGTTGAGGCCCTTGCTCTTCGCGAACTCCTCGCCGGTGGTCTGCGCCTGCGCGCCGACCTTCTTGCCCTTGAGGTCCGCGAGGGAGGAGATGCCGCTCTTCTTGTCGGCCAGGATGCCCTGGGTGGCCTCGAAGTACGGGTCGGAGAAGTCGACGTTCTTCTTGCGCTCGTCGGTGATCGTCATACCGGCCGCGGCGAGGTCGCACTGGCCGGAGTTGAGGGATCCGCCGGTCTTGAAGTTCTCGAAGGGCTGGTCGAGGATCTCCTGCTTCACGCCCAGGTCCTTGGCGACCAGGTCGACCAGCGACACGTCGAAGCCCTGGACCTTGCCGTCGATCTCCGACTGGAACGGCGGGTACGGCAGGTGGGTGCAGGTGGTGAGCTGTCCGCCCTTGACGAGCTCGACCCCGCCCGCGGTGGTCTTCTTGCCCCCGTCGTCGTCCGAGGAGCAGCCGGACACGAGCAGCAGCCCGGCCGTCGCGGTGGTGGCGGCCAGAATGCGGGTTCGGCGCCCGGGGACCATCTTCACGGGGGTGACCTCCTGTGGGGAAACTGTGACTGCTGATTATAAGGATTGGTTTGAGGCTCTCAAACCAATCCCATGGCCGCTGGGCTGTCCGGCCTCAGAAGTCGCCGGTGGGCGACGACGAGGACGGCGGTTACGCTCGTTGCTGCCTACCCCGTGAGTGACGGGAGCAACGTGAGCGTCGAGAGCAACGTGAGTGAAGAGAGCAACGCCGTGACCCATCCCTTCCTGGACCTGGCACCGCTGAGCGCCGCGCGTTTCGCGGCGATCGAGGACCGCGTGGCGCGGCTGCTCTCCACCGGGCAGGACGTCGTGATCATGCAGGGTGAGGCGCTGCTTCCGCTGGAAGGGGCGATTCGCGGCGCGGCCGGTCCCGGTACGACGGCTCTCAACGTGATCACCGGCCCGTACGGGCAGACGTTCGGCGACTGGCTCCGGGACTGCGGGGCCACCGTGCACGACCTGGCCGTGCCCTTCCACACTGCGGTCACGGCGGACCAGATCCGCGACGCCCTCGCCGAGCACCCTCGGATCGACTTCGTCTCCCTGGTGCACGCGGAGGCGGCCACCGGGAACACGAACCCGGTCGCGGAGATCGGCGAGGTCGTACGGGCGCACGGCGCCCTCTTCTACCTCGACGCGGTGGCCTCGGTCGGCGCAGAGCCGGTACTGCCGGACGCGTGGGGCGTGGACCTGTGCGTGATCGGGGCGCAGAAGGCGATGGGCGGGCCCGCGGGGGTCTCGGCGGTGTCGGTCAGCGAGCGGGCGTGGGCGCGGATGGCCGCGAACCCGCACGCGCCCCGGCGCTCCTACCTCTCCCTCCTGGACTGGAAGGAGCGGTGGGTCGACGCCGGGCGCAAGGCCCTTCTCCACGCTCCGGCGCAGCTGGAGATGCTGGCGCTGGAGGCGTGTGTGGAGCGCATCGAGTCGGAGGGGCTGGAGACGGTGATGGCGCGGCATGCGGCGGCGGCTGCGGCTGTGCGGGCGGGTGCGCTCGCGCTGGGCGGGGGGCTTGAACCGTATGTGTACGAGGCGTCCGATGCGGCGCCGGTTGCCACGACGTTGCGGACGCCTGCGGGGGTGGACGCGTCGGCGGTGGTGGCGGCTGCGCTGGCCGTCGACGGCTCGCTTCCGCTGGCGGCGGGGGGTGGGGTGCTGGCCAAGGAGATGATCCGGGTCAACCACTACGGGCCTGCGGCCGACCCTGCGGTGGTGGAGGCCTGCCTCACCGCGCTGCGCGCTGCGCTGGCGGCGACCGCCTGAGCATCGACGCCGGGTGCGGCCCGGTGGGGGCCGTTCGCGCAGTTCCCCGCGCCCCTAAAAGCAAAAGCCAAAAGCCTGCGCAGTTCCCCGCGCCCCTGGGCGGGACGGGGCGCAGCCCCTCCCCGAGGGGCGCGGGGAACTGCGCGAACAACCCCCACCGGACCCGCAGACGAACGCGGTTTTTCAGGGGCGCGGGGAACTGCGCGGGCAACCCCCACCGGACCCGCACGTTCGAGAGCGCGGGGAATACTCAGCCGGTTCTTGAACGTTCATGCAGCAGCGGAGCTGATCGGTTGAGTGAGGGAGAGTTCGAGACATGCGCGTCGAGATCTGGAGCGACATCGCCTGCCCATGGTGCTACGTGGGCAAGGCCCGCTTCGAGAAGGCCCTCCAGACCTTCCCGCACCGCGACGCCGTCGAGGTCGTACACCGCTCCTTCGAGCTCGACCCGAACCGCGCCAAGGACGACATCCAGCCCGTCATCCCCATGCTCACCAAGAAGTACGGCATGAGCGAGGCCCAGGCCCAGGCCGGCGAGGAGAACCTCGGCACCCAGGCCGCCGCCGAGGGCCTCGCGTACCGCACGAAGGACCGCGACCACGGCAGCACCTTCGACATGCACCGGCTCCTGCACCTCGCCAAGGAGCGGGGCCGCCAGGACGAGCTGATCCAGGACCTGTACAAGGCGAACTTCGCCGAGGAGCGGTCCGTCTTCGGCGACGACGAGCGGCTCGTGGAGCTGGCGGTCGGCGCCGGACTCGACGCGGACGAGACCCGCAAGGTGCTCGCCGACCCGGCCGCGTACGCCGACGAGGTCCGCGCCGACGAGCGCGAGGCCGCCGAGCTGGGTGCGAACGGCGTGCCGTTCTTCGTCCTGGACCGCAAGTACGGCGTCTCCGGCGCCCAGCCCGCCGAGGTGTTCGCGCAGGCACTGGAGCAGGCGTGGGCGAGCCACTCCCCGCTCAAGCTGATCCAGCCGAACGCGCAGGGCGACTCCGAGGCGTGCGGCCCGGACGGCTGCGCGGTGCCCCACCAGCACTGATGTGCGGCGCTGACCTGGACGTATAAGCGTTCCTTCGCGGAACCACTTAAAAGAACGCAATGGACGGGGAGTTCTCCGCGCCGCAGAGTGGTGCCATGGAGACCTTCGAGAGCCTCGTCCGTGCCGAGTTCACCCCGAAGAACACCTATCTGAACACCGCCAGTACCGGGCTGCTCCCGGCCCGCGCGGTGGCGGCCATGCGCGCCGGTGTCGAGTCCGTGGCGGACGGCCGGCCGCAGGACATGTTCGCCGACGTGGAGGCGGCCCGCGCCTCCTTCGCCCGGCTCGTCGGCGTCCCCGACAGCCGGGTCGCGGCCGGGGCGTCGGTCGCCGTCTACACCGGACTGATCGCCGCCTCGCTGCCCGAGGGCGCCGAAGTCCTCACCGCCGAGGGCGACTTCACTTCCGTCGTGAACCCCTTCCATGTGCGCCGCGGCCTGAAGGTGCGCACGGTGCCGCTGGAGCGGATCGCCGAGTCGGTGCGCCCCGGCACCGCGCTCGTCGCGGTGAGCGCCGCGCAGTCCGCGGACGGCCGGATCGCCGATCTGCCGGCGCTGCGCGAGGCCGCCCGCACCCACGGCGCCCGTACGTACATCGACGCATCCCAGGCCGCCGGATGGCTGTCGGTCGACGCGGACGCGTACGACTATGTCTCCTCCGTCGCCTTCAAGTGGCTCGTCTGCCCGCGGGGCGTGGCCTTCCTCGTCGTTCCGGAGGACTTCGGGGGGCTCGATCCCGTCTTCGCGGGCTGGGTGGCGGGAGAGGATCCCTGGGACAGCTGCTACGGGCCGGTCGAGGAACTGGCCCGCTCCGCGCGGCGGTTCGACGAGAGCCCCAGCCTGTTCTCGTACGCGGGTGCCCGGCACTCCCTCCAGGTGATGGAGGAGCTGGGTGTGGAGGCCGTGCGCGCCCATGACCTCGGCCTCGCCGACCGTTTCCGGGCGGGCCTCGCCTCGCTGGGACACGAGCCGGTCGCGGCGCCGGGGTCGGCGATCGTCTCCGTGCCCGGACTCGGCCACCGGCAGCCGGAGCTGAGCCGGGCGGGGATCGAGGTCTCCGACCGCGCCGGGAACCTGAGGGCCGCCTTCCACATGTACAACGTGCCCGCGGATGTCGACCGTCTGCTGGATGTCCTGTCCGGATGATGTCCCGACCCACTGGCGCGCGGCCCACGAGAACGCTAGGAAGGGCATCACGAGGTGGTGGTGCCGGTGGAGCCAACTCTCCACACGTCCGAACGGCCGTCCGCGGATGCGGAGTTGCACCGGCGGCTGGTGTACGGCGACGAGACCGCACTGGCCGAGGCGTACGCGGCGTACGGCGGCCTGGTGCGGCGCGTCGCGGTGAGGGTCACGCGCAGCGCGGCGGCCGCCGAGGACGTGGCGCAGGAGGTCTTCGCCCAGTTGTGGAGCAGGCCGTACGCGTTCGACCCGGGCCGTGGCTCGATGCGCACCTGGCTGTCCCTGCTCGCGCACCGGCGGGCCGTGGACTGGGTGCGCAGCGAGGCCAGGCACCGTAAGGACACCCGGGCGGACGACTCGGCGCTGCACTCCATCCCGGACACCGGGCCGGGGCCAGATGAGGCGGTCGTCGACCGTGAACGCTCGCTCCTGCTGCACTCCGCGCTCGCCGAACTCCCCAAGCCCCAGCGGGAGGTGGTCCACCTCGCCTATTTCGCGGGCCGCACCTACCGGCAGGCGGCCGTCGAGCTGGGTATCCCGGAGGGCACCGCCAAGACCCGATTACGGTCCGCGTTGCGCAAGTTGGCCGTGTCGTTGGGCGACCCGTCGGATCCGGCGTGGGAAAGGGGCGCATGATGGCGACAGGGAAAGGAGGCCTCCGGTGAGCGACGACCACGACGGCGTGCCCGAACTGCTGGCCGCCTGGGCCTTCGGCGCGCTGCAGCCCGCGGACGAGAAGGCCGTACCGCTGCATCTGGCCGGCTGCGAGAGCTGCGCCGCGGAGGCGGAGCGGCTCCGTGAGACGGTACGGCTGCTGGACGGGCCACCCGGAATACCGGAGCAGGCCGCCATGAACAACGGTTCCGCCATGTCGGAAGGCGTACTCGCCGCCGCCCTGCGGGCGCGGCCCACCGCGCCGCGCGTCGCCGCGCACGCGGCCCCGTACGCGGCGGCGGTCACCGGGCTCACCGCGCTGCTGCGCGAGGTGGACGGCCATCGGCCGTGGGGCACTCCCGTCGTGCACGACTGGGACGTCCGGGACACGGTCGGCCATCTGATCGCCGCCGACGAGGAGTTGGCCCGGCTGCTCGGTGTGGCCGCGCACGCTCCCCTCTCGCGGAGCACGCAGGAGATGCCGTGGGAGGAGGCCTGGGAGGCCAGGACCGCCGACACGATCGCGTACGAGCGGACGCGCTCCCCCGAGGAGACGGTGGCCGCGTGGTCGGCGCAGAGCTCGGCGCTGCTGGCGACGCCGGAGGCCCTGGATCCCGAGCGGGCCTCGCACGCGACGACGATGCTGGGCGTCCGGCTGCCCGTGGCCGACCATTTCCTGGGGCGGGCCTTCGAGACCTGGATCCACACGGTGGACATCGGCCGCGCGCTCGGGCTCGCCGTGCCGCCGCCGGTCGAGGCCCATCTGGGGCAGATGGTGCGGCTGGCCGTCCGGATGCTCGGTCTGGCGCTGGGTCCGACGGCGCCGCCGGTGCTGTTCGCCGTGACGGGCGTCGAGGGCGACCCCCAGTGGGTGCTCGGCTCCGAGGGTGAGCCGGTTCGCGCCGAACTCGCCCTGCAGGCCGTGGACTTCTGTCTGCTGGTGGGCGGACGGCACACTCCCACGTCGGTGCCTCGCGGGGTGGTGGGCGACGAGGGCGCCGTGCACGACGTGCTGGAGCGGGCGGCTTCACTGGCCTGGCTCTAGCGTCACCGCCGGTACGGAACCGAACCCACGGCACCCACGGCACCCATGGCGAACAGACCCTAGGGCCGGTCCGCCCCGGCCGGGGCCGGGCAGTCGCCCGACTCCGTGCACAGGTTCGCCTCGACGCGCGCGAGGAGCCCGGAGAGCTGTGCGCGCTCGTCGGGGCTCAGTCCGGCGAGGCTGTGCTCCTCCAGGCCGGTCCAGGCCTGGGTGACCTCGTCGTGCAGACCGCAGCTGTCCTCCGTCGCCTCGACGAGGACCGCGCGGCCGTCCCTGGGGTCGGGGCGGCGGCGGACGTGTCCCGCCTGCTCCAGCCGCTGGAGCATCTTCGTGACCGTCGACGGATCGAGTTCGACCGCCTTGATCAGCTCCGACTGACGCACCGCGCCCGCGTCCCACAGGTGCATCATCACGAACTCCTGGCCGGGGTAGAGGCCGGACCCGCGCAGCAGCCTGCCCGCCGCGGCCCGGTGCATCCGGGCCACCCGGGAGATGGCGTAGCTGACCTGGCCGCCGCACGCCGCGGAGGGCGTCTCCTCGGTACAGGCGGGGTCGGCCTGAGAGGCCGCGACCTCGTGGGTGGCACTCATCCTGGCTCCCGGTTCCGCGCACGTTCGTGGCGGCCAGCTTTTCACGGAAGAAAACTTGGCCGACCAAGGAATGCTCTACGGTGGTCCCTTGTTCCAATCATTGGCCGACCACATACATTCCCCGTACTCTCCCCAGGAGCAGCCGTGACCACCGCTTACGACCCGATCGACCTGTCCGGCACCCCGCTCGCCAACCGCATCGTCATGGCGCCGATGACCCGCAGCCGGGCAGGCGACGGCGGAGCGCCGACCGATCTCAGCGTCGAGTACTACGCCCAGCGGGCCTCCGCGGGCCTGATCGTCACCGAGGGCGTCCAGCCGTCCCCGGTGGGCCAGGGCTACCCGGACACCCCGGGGCTGCACAGCGCCGAGCAGATCGCGGCCTGGCGCAAGGTGACCGACGCCGTGCACGCCGCGGGCGGCCGGATCTTCGCGCAGCTCATGCACGCGGGCCGGATCGGCCACCCGAGCCTGCTGCCCGAGGGACTCGTCAACGTCGGCGCCTCGCCCGTACGGGCCGAGGGGCAGGTCTACACCCACGAGGGTCCCCTGGACTTCGTCGCCCCGCGCGAGCTGACCGGCGACGAGATCCGTTCCACCATCGGCGAGTTCGTGGACGCCGCCCGAGGCGCGATCGAGGCCGGCTTCGACGGTGTCGAGCTGCACGGCGCCAACGGCTATCTGATCCACCAGTTCCTCGCCCCCGGCTCCAACCACCGCACCGACGAGTGGGGCGGCCCGGTCGAGAACCGCATCCGGTTCGCGGCCGAGACGGTCAAGGCCGTCGCCGCGGAGATCGGCGCCGGGCGCACGGCCATCCGCCTCTCCCCCGGCAACCCGTACAACGACATCCAGGAGCCCGAGCCGGAGGCCGCGTACACCGCGCTCGTGGACGCGCTGGAGCCGCTGGGTCTGGCCTATCTGCACATCACCGAGGTGGGCGAGATCCGTGAGCTGACCCTGGCGCTGCGCAAGCGGTTCAGCGGGACGTTCGTCCTGAACCCGGCGACCGAGGGGCCGACCGGACCCGAGTCCCTGACGCTCGTCGAGGACGGCGTAGCCGACCTGATCGCCTACGGCCAGCTGTTCCTGGCCAACCCCGACCTGCCCGCCCGGCTGAAGGCGGGCGGCCCCTTCAACGAGGCCGACCCGACGACGTTCTTCGGCGGGGACGCGAAGGGCTACACGGACTACCCGGCGCTGTAGGGCACCCCGGTAAGGCGTTTGGCCCGGTGCCCGACTCCTGCGAGTCGGGCACCGGGCCAAACGCCCTCAGCCGTACGTCACTTCACGGGGGTGAAGTCCGTCGACCCGATGAACTCCGGACGGCGCACCGGCGCGGCGAAGGGCTCCACCGCCGCGTTCTCCACGCTGTTGAACACGATGAAGACGTTCGAGCGCGGGAACGGCGTGATGTTGTCGCCCGAACCGTGCATGCAGTTGCAGTCGAACCAGGTCGCCGAGCCGGCCCGGCCCGTGAAGAGCTTGATGCCGTGCTGGGAGGCGTACTTGGTCAGCGCCTCGTCCGAGGGCGTGCCCGCGTCCTGCATCTGCAGCGACTTCTTGTAGTTGTCCTTCGGCGTGGCTCCGGAACAGCCGAGGAACGTGTGGTGCGACCCCGGCATGATCATGAGGCCGCCGTTGGTGTCGTAGTTCTCGGTCAAAGCGATCGAGACGGACACCGTCCGCATGTTCGGCAGACCGTCCTCGGCGTGCCACGTCTCGAAGTCCGAGTGCCAGTAGAAGCCGCTCGCGCCGAAGCCGGGCTTCACGTTGATCCGCGACTGGTGCACGTACACGTCGGAGCCGAGGATCTGCCGGGCGCGGCCCACCACCCGCTCGTCGCGCACCAGTTGGGCGAAGATCTCGCTGGTCTTGTGGATCTCGAAGACCGAGCGGATCTCCTGCGACTGCGGCTCGATGATCGACCGCTCGTCGGCGCGGACCGCCGGGTCGGTGACCAGGCGCTCCAGCTCGGCGCGGTAGAGCGCGACCTCGTCGTCGTCGATGAGCTGCTCGACGGCGAGGAAGCCGTCCCGCTCGTACCCCTGGAGGTCGGCCGCCGGGATCGGGCCCGGCGCGCCCGGTTCGCTCCACACGACCGGGTCCTGCCGGGGTACGGAGACCTCGCTGGTGCCGCGGCTGGGATACAGGTCGGTGACGGTCGTCATCGTTCAGACCTCCTCGGGCTCGGTCAGCAGGGGGTAGACACCGTTCTCGTCGTGGTCCTCCCGTCCGGTCACCGGCGGATTGAAGACACAGATGCAGCGGAAGTCCTCCTTGATCCGCATGGTGTGCCTCTCGTGGCCGTCGAGGAGGTAGGTGGTGCCGGGCGTGATCGTGTACTTCTTGCCGGTCTCGTCGTCGGTGAGTTCGGCCTCGCCCTCCACGCAGACGACGGCCTCGATGTGGTTCGCGTACCACATCGACGTCTCCGTACCCGCGTACAGGATCGTCTCGTGCACCGAGAAGCCGACCCGCTCCTTCGCGAGGACGACGCGCTTGCTCTCCCAGGTGCCCGACGCCGATTTCACGTGTCGGTCAGTGCCTTCGATCTCCTTGAACGAACGGACTATCACGGTGGTACGAAGCCTCCTTCAGGCTGGTGTGCAGGGGGGTGTGCTGGTTCAGGCCGTCTCGCGGACGGCCCGGGCGAGGGTACGAAGGCCCTCGTCCAGCTCGTCGGGTGTGATGGTGAGCGCGGGGAGGAGTTTCACGACCTCGCTCTCCGGGCCCGACGTCTCGATCAGCAGGCCGAGCTCGAAGGCGCGGTGCGCCACGCGGCCCGCGCGCTCCTTGTCGTGGAACTCCATGCCCCACACGAGGCCCCGGCCGCGGTACTCCTTCACGTCGGCGAGGTTCTCCTCGGTGATGGAGATCAGCGCCTGCTCGACCTGCTCGCCGCGGGTGCGGGTCTGCTTCTCCATGGCGGGTCCGTCGGACCAGTACGTCTGGAGGGCGGCGGCGGCCGTCACGAAGGCGGGGTTGTTGCCGCGGAACGTGCCGTTGTGCTCGCCCGGCTCCCAGATGTCCAGCTCGGGCTTGAACAGGCACAGGGACATCGGCAGTCCGTACCCGCTGATGGACTTGGAGACGGTGACGATGTCGGGCACGATCCCCGACTCCTCGAAGGAGAAGAAGGCGCCCGTACGGCCGCAGCCCATCTGGATGTCGTCGACGATCAGCAGCATGTCCTGGCGCTCGCACAGCCCGGCGAGGGCGCGCAGCCACTCGACGCGGGCGACGTTGATGCCGCCCTCGCCCTGCACGGACTCGACGATCACGGCGGCGGGCTTGTTCAGGCCGGAGCCCTGGTCCTCAAGGAGCCGCTCGAACCAGAGGAAGTCCGGGACCTGGCCGTCGAAGTAGTTGTCGAACGGCATCGGCGTGCCGTGCACCAGCGGGATGCCGGCGCCGGCGCGCTTGAAGGCGTTGCCGGTCACGGCGAGCGAGCCGAGCGACATGCCGTGGAAGGCGTTGGTGAAGGAGACGATCGACTCCCGGCCCTTGACCTTGCGGGCCAGCTTCAGCGCGGACTCGACGGCGTTGGTGCCCGTCGGGCCGGGGAACATGACCTTGTACGGCAGGTCGCGCGGGCGCAGCACCAGGTTCTGGAACGACTCCAGGAAGCTGCGCTTCGCGGTCGTCGACATGTCGAGACCGTGCGTGACGCCGTCGCGCTCCAGGTAGTCGATCAGGGCCCGTTTCAGTACCGGGTTGTTGTGTCCGTAGTTGAGTGAGCCGGCACCCGCGAAGAAGTCGAGGTACTCATGGCCGTCCTCGTCGTACATGCGGCTGCCCTGCGCGCGGTCGAAGACGGTGGGCCAGCTGCGGCAGTAGCTGCGGACCTCCGACTCCAGGGTCTCGAAGACGCTCAGGTCGGGCTGGGTGATGGTCACAGGTGCACTCCTCGGGCGTGGGGGGTTGTTCAGAACGACAGGGGACCGATGCGGTACAGCACTTCTGGGTCGTGCGGGCCGTCGGGGAACTGCCCTGTGTCGAACAGGACCTCACGCTCGACGCTCGCGCCGTGACGCGCCGCGTACGAGGTGAACAGCCGCTCGGAGGCGGTGTTGCCCGGGGAGATCGTGGTCTCCATGGAGGTCAGCTCGTGCCGGCCGGCGACCTGGCGGGTCAGCCCGTCCAGGAGCGCGGCGGCGAGACCTCGGCCCCGCTGCGCCGCGTCGACGGCGACCTGCCACACGAGAAGCGTGTGCGGGCGCTCGGGCCGGATGTAACCGGTGACGAAGGCGACGGGTTCGCCGTCGGCCGTACGCGCCACCGCGGAGGTGCCGGAGAAGTCACGGCACCACAGCAGGTAGCTGTAGGAGGAGTTCAGGTCGAGGGTCCCGGAGTCCTTGGCAATGCGCCAGAGTGCGGCTCCGTCGTCCACGTGCGGACGGTCGGCCCGCAGCCCTTCTGGCATTTCCAGGAATTCCGCTTGCAGGTCTGCTTGTGCGGCGGTCATGTCTATTGAATTTACCCAGCAAAAATCGAAATCGCATCGCCGGGTGGGGTTACACAAGCAGGGCGTATGTGTTATCACGCGGGCGCGGACCCCTGCGGAACACCCTACGAAAACGCCGTTTTGTCCGGGAAATACCGGACAAAACGGCTTGGTTGTGTATTGCGTCACAAGGGCTTAACCCCTGCGAGACCTGATCGAATTGCGAGATCGATCTTCGCAAAATCTTAGTGTTTAAGGTTCGAATAATCGGGCAGAAGACTACAGAAAACCCTCACGAATAAAAGCAGAATACGACGTTCATAAGACCGTCATTTTAAATCGGCCCCGGAAATCAGTGCCCGTCCCGCAGATCGGCCGGCCAGTCCGGACGGAACTCGATGTGGTCGTACGTGACCACGCAGCCCTCGCCCATGGGCGACTGGGTCATGAACCCGACGAGCGCGGCCCCCGTCTCCTTCTCCTCGCCCAGGGTGAAGAGCCGCACGAAGGTCCAGCGCTCGCCGTCCTTCGAGGCGTGGAAGGCGAAGGCGCGGCCGGTGCGGCTGATCCGGAGCCAGACGGAGCTGCCGTCGACCGTGAAGGAGTTCGCGTCGTCGGAGTGCCCCCGGGTGACGACCGTGCAGACGGTGGGCACGTCCGGGGAGTTCTCCAGGCAGAGCTTGGCCCAGGCCCGCTCGCCCACGTGGGCGTAGAGGACGCCGGCGTCGAAGGCCCCGGCGAAGCCGACGGTCACGCGGGCGATGAGCTGGAAGTCCCCCTCGGGCGCGCCCAGCAGCCGGGGCGCGTCGGACGCGGGGTCCAGCCCTTCGTCGGTGGGCGGCACGAACCGGTCCTGCCGGGCACCGGCCCACCCGGTGAGCACCCCGCCCTCGTACGACCAGTGCCCGTCGGGCCCGTACGACCGAAGCGAAAAGGGAAGTTCAGGAATTTTCACGTCCATCCACAGAGTCTGCCAGCTCCCCGAGGGCCGCAGGCCCTCCAGGGGCGCGGGGAACTGCGCGAGCAACCACGACGGGCCCGCAGCCGACGAACCGGCCACGGGCCCAACGGCGCCCTACAGGGGCGCGGGGAACTGCGCGAAAAGGTGTGCGCCTACCGCTCAAGCCGCCCGTTGTACCGCCGCGGCAGCCCCAACGGGTTGGAATCCCGCAGCTCAGCCGGCAGCAGCGCCTCAGCAGCGTTCTGGTACGCGACAGGCCGCAACCACCGCTCGATCGCGGTCCCGCCCACGGACGTGGACGTGGACGTCGTGGCCGGGTAAGGCCCCCCGTGCTGCTGGGCCGGAGCCACCGCGACCCCCGTAGGCCACGCGTTCACGACGACGCGCCCCGCGAGCGGCGTCAGCTCCGCGAGGATCTCCGCGCCACGCCCCTCACCGGCCTCCTCCTCCGCGGAGAGGTGCACCGTCGCGGTGAGGTTGCCGGGCAGCCGCGCGAGCACCGCGTTCGCCTCGGCCTCGTCCTCGTAGCGCGCGACCACGGTCACCGGCCCGAAGCACTCTTCGAGCAGCAGGTCGTACTCGCCCTCGGCGACCAGCTTCTGCGCGGAGACCGTCAGGAAGCCGGCGCTGACCGTGTGCTCACCGCCCGCACCCGGCGTCACCGGCGCGTCGACGTCGGGCAGCCCCGCACGCTCGGCGACCCCCGCGACGAAGTTGTCGCGCATGCGGTGGTCGAGCAGGACGCCCGCCTCCGTGTCGCTCACCGCGTCCGTGAGGGACTTCAGCAGGCGGTCGCCCGCCGCACCGGCCGGCGCCAGCACCAGGCCCGGCTTCACACAGAACTGGCCGACGCCCAGCGTCATGGAGCCCGCGAGCCCCGTACCGATCGCCTCGGCGCGCTCGGCGGCGGCCGCCTCGGTGATCACGACCGGGTTGAGCGATCCCAGCTCACCGTGGAACGGGATCGGCGCGGGCCGCGCCGCCGCCGCGTCGAAGAGGGCGCGTCCGCCGCGTACCGAACCGGTGAATCCGGCGGCCGACACCAGCGGGTGCTTGACCAGCTCGACGCCCGCCTCGAAGCCGTGCACGAGGCCGAGGACGCCGTCCGGGATGTCGTGCTGGGCCGCGGCCCGGCGCACGACGGAGGCGACCAGCTCGGACAGACCGGGGTGGTCGGGGTGCGCCTTGACGACGACCGGGCAGCCCGCGGCGAGCGCGCTCGCGGTGTCACCGCCGGCCACCGAGAAGGCGAAGGGGAAGTTCGAGGCCGAGTAGACGGCTACGACACCCAGCGGCACCTTGTAACGGCGCAGATCCGGGATCGGCGGCGTCGCGGTGGCGTCGGGGTGGTTGATGACGACGCCGAGGAACTCGCCCTCGTCGACGATGTCCGCGAAGGCCCGCAGCTGGTAGCAGGTGCGGGCGAGTTCGCCGGTGAGCCGGACCGGGCCGAGCGCGGTCTCCGCGTCGGCCGCCTCCACGAGGTGTTCCTTGGCGCCTTCGAGCAGGTCGGCCGCGGTCCGCAGGAAGGCCGCGCGGACCGTGCGGTCGGCGAGAGCCCCCCGGGCGGCGTGCGCGGCGCGGACGTCCTCGTCCACCTCCTGGGCTGTGGCTTCCACCGCAACCTGCTCGCGCTGCTTCCCGGTTCGGGGGTCGACACTCCAGACTGGTGCTGCTGCCACCGCGGGTCCCTCCAGATGTAATGCCGAAGTACATGTGCCACTCACCAGGGGCGTTCGATATGCTGAACGCTGTCTCTGATGGTGAATATGCTGTCGAGACTATTTCCCGGCGAACTAGGGGGTCAAGGCCGATGTCGGCAGGCGAGACGGGCGGCGGAGCGCAGGTCAAGTCCGCGGTGCGGACGGTTGAATTGCTTGAGTACTTCGCCGGACGCCCCGGTATGCACTCCCTGGCCGCCGTGCAGGAGGCCGTCGGGTATCCCAAGTCCAGTCTCTACATGCTGCTGCGCACCCTGGTCGAGCTCGGCTGGGTCGAGACGGACGCGACGGGCACGCGGTACGGCATCGGCGTACGGGCGCTGCTCGTCGGTACGTCGTACATCGACGGCGACGAGGTCGTCGCGGCGGCGCGGCCGACGCTCGACCGGCTCTCCGACGACACGACGGAGACGATCCACCTGGCCCGCCTCGACGGCACGAACGTCGTCTACCTCGCGACCCGCCAGTCCCAGCACTATCTGCGCCCCTTCACGCGCGTGGGGCGCCGGCTGCCCGCCCACTCCACGTCCCTCGGCAAGGCGCTCCTCGCGACCCACACCGACGAGCAGGTGCGCAAGCTGCTGCCGGAGACGCTGCCCGCGCTGACCGAGCACACGATCACCGACCGGGAGAAGCTCATCGAGGAGCTGCACCAGGTGCGGGAGCAGGGGTTCGCGGTGGACCGCGAGGAGAACACGCTGGGGCTGCGCTGCTTCGGCGTGGCGATCCCCTACCGGACGCCCGCGCGGGACGCGATCAGCTGCTCGGTGCCGGTGGCGCGGCTGACGCCCGCGCACGAGCAGATGGTGAAGGACGCGCTGTTCGACGCGCGGGACCGGCTGACGCTCGCGACCCGGAGGCTCTGACATGTCCGACCCGTCCCGCCCGTCTCCCCCTTCTTCCCCTTTTCCCGTCGAGGTCGAGCTCCGCGAGGTCCACGACAGTGATCTGCCGGTCTTCTTCCGGCAGACGAACGACCCCGAGTCCGCGCTGATGGCCGCGTTCACGCACAAGGACCCGACCGACCGGGACGCCTTCGACGCCCACTGGAAGCGGGTCCGGGCCTCGTCCGCCGTGAACCGCACGATCCTCGTCGACGGCGATGTCGTCGGGAACGCGGCGGTGTACGGGGAACCGGGCGAGCGCGAGGTGACGTACTGGATCGATCGCGCGTACTGGGGGCGGGGGATCGCCACGGCCGCGTTGCGGGCACTGCTCGTCGCCGTGCCCGAGCGGCCGTTGTACGGGCGGGCGGCGGCGGACAACGCGGGGTCCCTGCGGGTGCTGGAGAAGTGCGGGTTCGTTGTGATCGGGCGGGACCGGGGGTTCGCGAACGCTCGGGGGGCCGAGATCGATGAGATTGTGCTGAAGCTCTCGGAGTGACGTGCGGGTGCGTCGTGGCTGGTCGCGCCGTTCCCCGCGCCCCTTAAAGACAAAAGACTGCGCCGTTCCCCGCGCCCCTGGGAGGGGCTGGCCCCATCCGGGGCGTGAGTAGATGAACTGTCCATGAGAAACGTGGGCGAAGGGAACGTTCGGGGGGTTCTTGCTCGTCCTTCTGGGCGGGATGAACAAAACGATCAGGCGCGCCTCCGTCTTCACTCTGCTGCTCGTGTTCGCTCTGCTGGTGCGAGCGACCTGGGTGCAGTTCTACGAGGGGCAGGCGCTCGCAGAGGACAAGGACAACCGTCGGAACGCGATCGAGCAGTACGCGTACCCGCTCGGGAACATCATCGTGGGCGGCGACGCGATCACCGGTTCCGCGCAGACGAAAGGCAGCGACCTCAAGTACAAGCGCACGTACACCGACGGCAGTCTCTACGCGGCCGTCACCGGGTTCAGCTCGCAGGTGTTCGGGGCCACGCAGCTGGAGGGCGTCTACCAGCAGCTGCTCGACGGCACGGACAACCGCCTGAAGAACCCCGTCGACACGGTCACCGGCAAGCGTTCCGATCCGGGCGATGTGATCACCACCATCGACCCGGACGTACAGAAGGCGGCCTACAAGGCGCTCGGTGACAAAAAGGGCGCGGCCGTGGCCATGGACCCGAAGACCGGCAGGATCCTCGGTGTCGTCTCCACCCCGTCCTACGATCCCTCGGTGCTCAGCGGGGGCGACTCCGACGCCTGGAAGAAGCTCACCAAGGACTCCGAGAAGCCCATGACGAACCGGGCGCTGCGCCAGCCGCTGCCACCGGGCTCGACGTTCAAGCTGGTCGTCGCGGCCGCCGCGCTGGAGGACGGCCTGTACTCCTCGGTGGACGAGAAGACGGTCAGCGAGAACCCGTACACGCTGCCGGGCACGACGCAGGTCCTGGCGAACGAGAGCAAGTCGGCGCCCTGCGAGAACGCGTCGATCCGGGTCGCGCTCCAGTACTCGTGCAACAACGTCTTCGCGAAGATGGCCGTCGACCTCGGTCAGGACAAGGTCAAGGCGATGGCCGAGAAGTTCGGCTTCAACGACGAGTCCCAGGACGTGCCCGTGCGCGCCTACACGAGCGTGTACCCGTCGGACATGGAGAAGTCGTCCACCGCGCTGACGGGTATCGGGCAGTTCGACGTGACCGCGACGCCGTTGCAGATGGCCATGGTGTCGGCCGCCATCGCCAACGGCGGGAAGCTGGTCTCGCCGCACATGGTGTCGCAGATCAGCGACGCGAACGGGGATGTGCTGGAGAACTACGACGACGAGACGGAGAGCAAGGAGATCGTCAGTTCGTCCACGGCCGAGCAGTTGCAGTCGGCGATGCAGACGGTCGTCGAGGAGGGGACGGGGACGAACGCGCGGATCTCCGGGGCGACGGTGGGCGGTAAGACCGGTACGGCTCAGCACGGCGAGAACAACAGCAAGACGCCGTACGCGTGGTTCACGTCGTATGCGAAGTCCGACTCCTCCGACAAGGAGGTCGCTGTCGCCGTGGTGGTGGAGCAGTCGGATGCGGCGCGGTCGGAAGTGAGCGGGAACGGTTTGGCTGCGCCTGTCGCCGAGGCCGTGATGCGGGCCGCCCTCGCGGGCTGAGCCATCGGTCGTCTGCGGTCCGGTGGGGGCCGAGCCAAAAGATTGCGCAGTTCCCCGCGCCCCTGATGGGGCGCAGCCCCTCCTAGGGGCGCGGGGAACTGCGCGGCCCGCCCCCACCGGGCCCGCAGGCAGTCGACAGCCCCGCCCCCCAGCCTCGGCTACTTCACGTCAAAGAGCTGTTCGATCGGGTCTATCGCGAAATAGATCAGGAACAGCGCCGACGCCCCCCACAACAGCCAGTGCACCTGCTTCGCCCGCCCCAGCACCGTCTTGATGAGGACGTAGGACACGAACCCCGCCCCGATCCCGTTCGTGATCGAGTACGTGAACGGCATCACCGCGATCGTCAGGAACGCGGGGATCGCGATCTCGTACTTGTCCCAGTCGATGTGCTTGACCTGCGTCATCATCAGGAACCCCACCGCCACGAGCGCCGGCGCCGCCGCCTGCATCGGCACGATCGTCAGGAGCGGCGTCAGGAAGAGCGCACAGGCGAACAGCCCGCCCGTGACGAGGTTCGCGAACCCCGTACGGGCCCCCTCGCCGACCCCCGCCGCCGACTCGATGTACGACGTGGCGGAGGACGCGGAGGACGCGCCGCCCGCGACCGCCGCGGCGCCGTCGATGAGCAGGACCCGGCCGAGGTTGGGCACCTTGCCCTCCTCGTCCAGCAGCCCCGCCTCGGCGCTGATGCCGACGACCGTGCCCATGGTGTCGAAGAAGTCCGACAGGATCAGCGTGAACACCAGCAGCACGACGGTGATCACACTGACCTCGCCGAACGCGCCGAACAGGCTGAAGTCGCCGAGCAGTCCGAAGTCGGGCGAGGCCACCACGTCGTCGGGCACCTGGGGCGTGGTCAGGCCCCAGCTCTTGACGTCCGCGATCTCGTTGATGACGATCGCGACGATCGTCATGGTCACGATGCTGATCAGGATCGCGCCCTTGACCTTGCGGGCGAGCAGTCCGATGGTCAGCAGCACACCCAGGCAGAACACCAGGATCGGCCAGCCGGTCAGCGCGCCCGTGGCACCCAGCTGCACGGGCACGGTGGTGTTGGCGGCGTCCGGTATGCGGCTGACGAACCCGGCGTCGACGAAGCCGATGAACGCGATGAACAGCCCGATGCCGACGCTGATCGCCTGCTTGAGCGGCTGCGGGATCGCGTACATGACGGCCTCGCGCAGGCCCGTCACCACCAGGACGCAGATCAGCAGGCCTTCGAGGACGATGAGGCCCATCGCGTCGTCCCAGCTCATCAGCGGGGCGATCTGGAAGGCGACGACGGCGTTGAGGCCGAGACCCGCGGCGAGCGCGAGCGGCAGGTTGCCGCCGACGCCCATCACGATCGTCATCACCGCCGCCACCAGGGCGGTGGCGGTGACCAGTTGGACGCTGTCGAGCTGATCGCCGAACTTGTCCTTCGCACTGCTGAGGATGATGGGATTCAGGACAAGGATGTAGGCCATCGTGAAGAACGTGGCGAAACCACCACGCACTTCCCGGCCGACGGTGGAGCCCCGGGCGGAGATCTTGAAGAACCGGTCGACGCTGTTGGCCTGGGGCGGTACGGCGCCTGGCCGGTCCTCCACCTGCTGCGTTTCGGACATGGCGGATGCTCCTCGATGCCTGCGTGCCTGGTGAGCGGATGCTGGCTGGATTGTTCCCGCGTTGAACCAGTTTCAGGTTTTCATCGTGTTACAGAATGAACCGACAGGGAGAGGTCGCCCGTGGGCACTGTCGTCGACGACGCCGCCTCCGTGGAGTTCCATGACTTCTTCGAGCGGCACTACTCCGAACTGGCCCGCCTGGCCCATCTGTTGACCGGCGAGTCGGACGCCGCCGACGACCTCGCGGCGGACGCGCTGCTCGCCCTGTGGCACCGCTGGGACCGCGTGCGCGCCGCGGACCACCCGGTGGCGTACGCGCGCGGTGTGGTCGCCAACATGGCGCGCAGCCGCATCCGCAGCGCGGTGCGCGAACGAAGACGGATCACTCTGTTCTGGTCGCAGCGCGAGGACCGGACCGAGAACCCCGACGTACCGGGCATGGTGGACGTCCAGGAGGCGCTGCGCAGACTGCCGTTCCGCAAGCGGGCCTGTGTGGTCCTGCGCCATTCCTTCGACCTCTCGGAGAAGGACACCGCGCTCGCCCTCGGTGTCTCGGTGGGTACGGTGAAGAGCCAGACGTCGAAGGGGATGGCGGAGCTGCAGCGGCTGCTGGGGTCGCGGGACGCCCCGCGGCGGATGCACGCGGCGGCGCTGCGTGCCGGGGGCACCGGGGGGAGCGGCCGATGAAGGATGTGCACGACGAACTGCGGGCCAGGCTGCGGGACTCGGCCGACTCCTACGAGCCCGATCGCGCCCGCATCCTGACCCGCGTCGAACGCGGTATGGCCGGTGGGCGGAGCGTGCCGGATCCCGCCCCGCGGCCGACCGCGCTCGGCTGGTTCCGGGTCGTCGGTGCCACGGCCGCGGTCGCGGGTGTGCTCGCGGTCGGCGGCTACGCCGTGGCCTCGGCGCTGAAGGCCGAGGCGCCGGACGACCAGACGGTGGCGGTCAGCCCCAGCCCGGCCCCCTCGCCGGAGCGTTCGAGCCCTGCAGTCTCCCCCACCCCCACCGCCTCCCCCACCGCCGGTGTCGGTGCCGGTGTCGAGGACGGCCCGTTGTGGTCGGACGGATCGGTGGACCCGCACAGCAACGAGTTCTGGGCGCAGAGCAATGTGACGGTGAAGACCGGGAAACAACTCACCGCGCTGACGGTCGTGTTGAAGGTCAGGCAGACCGGCGGAGTCACCTCGGCGGGTTCCTGGCGCTCCGCCCCCGAGAACGACTTCACGGCGTCCGTCGCCGAGAAGGACGGTTTCCTCACCTACACCTGGACGCTCAAGCCGGGCCGTACGGTGTGGCCGGGCGAGTGGGTGTTCGCGGGCCAGTACGACCACGACCGCGGTGGCCGCGACGCCGGGGACGACACGTATACGGCCGACGCCCGGGCCGACGGCGAAGACCTGGCGGTGGGTGGCGACTTCGCGCGGAACTGAAGGCCGAGTGGAACTGAACGTCGAGCGGAACTGAAGGTCGAAAAGAATCGCGGCGCGCGGCAACCCATGCCGTCCGGGTGGCGACCAGGAGACGCAAGATCTCTCCCCACCCGAAGGAACGGGACATGACCTCACGCGTGGAACCCCGTGCACGTCACCGCCGCAGGACCGACCGCAAGCGTGCCCTCGTCGGTGGTGTGTCCGCGCTCGCCCTGACGGGAGCCGCGATGTTCACCAGCACGATGATGTCGACGGCGAGCGCCGCCACCACCTGGCCGACCGCCACCGGCAGCGAGGCCGTCTCGTCGACGATCGCCGTCTCGGGCACCCGGGACGGGGGCTACAAGCGCTACTACGGCAGCGGCGATCTGGCCGGCGACGGCCAGGAGGAGGGCCAGGACCCGATCTTCCGGCTCGCCGACGGAGCGACGCTGAAGAACGTCATCATCGGCGCGCCCGGCGCCGACGGCGTGCACTGCCAGGGCAGTTGCACCCTTCAGAACGTCTGGTGGGAGGACGTCGGTGAGGACGCCGCGACCTTCAGGGGCGGCAACTCCGCCGTCTACACCGTGTACGGCGGCGGGGCGAAGAAGGCCGCGGACAAGGTGTTCCAGCACAACGGCGGCGGCAAGCTCGTCGTCTCGAAGTTCGCGGTCCAGGACTTCAAGACGCTGTACCGCTCCTGCGGCAACTGCTCGACGCAGTACAAGCGCACCTCGATCTTCAACACCGTCGAGGTGACCGCGCCGGGTTCGCGGCTGGTCGGCATCAACACCAACTACGGCGACACCGCGGCCCTGCGGAACATCACGGTCGTCGGCGACAGCAGCAAGAAGATCGTGCCGTGCCAGAAGTACATCGGCAACAACACGGGCGCCGAGCCGACGACGAACGGTTCGGGCCCGGACGGAACCTATTGCGACTACACGGCATCTGACATCACGTACCAGTGACCACAGGGTCGCTGGTCCCCACGGATCTGCTGGCCTGAGCCCCCCTCGGCCAGTCAGAGCGACGCCCCTCGCCGGTGACGACCGCGAGGGGCGTTCGCACGTCCGAGGGCCTCAGTCCATCGTCGCGCCGATCGTCGTGCTGCCCGTGGTCAGGAAGGTGGTGACGGGCAGCGCGCCGTTCGACTGACGGCTGTTGTACGTCGTCGAGGCGTCCGTGGAGCGGAACGAGGGCGTCGAGATGCCGGAGTCCCAGTTGTTGCCGGCCGAGACGACCGAACTGCCCTTGCTGACCGAGGTCCCGTTGCTCACGGCCAGGTTCTTGCCGAGCCGGGCCGCGCCGGTGGCGAAGTAGTAGCCGTACTTGACGTTGGCGTAGGCGGTGGTGCGGTTGATGACGATGGCGCCGGTGTTGCTGTTCTCGGTGAAGCCACTGCCGGCGTTGTCCCAGGCCGCCGAGTTGTTGACGACGTGGGCCACCACCTCGCCGTCGCCGCCGAGCTTGTAGCCGTTGCCGTCGCCCGCGAACGCCGAGTCCGACCAGCGGTTCTTGCCGTTGCCCATGGCCCAGGTGTGCTCGACGGTGACCGGGGACGAGAACGACCAGAAGTCGATCCCGTCGTCCGAGTTGTTGTAGAGGCGGGCCCCGGTGATCAGATTGCCGCTGCCGGAGCCGTACTTGACGGCGATGCCGTCCGCGTTCTCTCCGTGGTTGGCGGCGTCGTAGTGGCCGTACGAGTCGATGTTGCGGACCGTGTTGTTGGTGGTGCTGTCACCGGTGAGCGTGAAGCCGGAGTCGCCGCCGTTGATCGTCTTGATGTTCTCCCAGACGGTCGAGGCGCACGACTGGCAGACGACCGCGCTGTCCGGCGAGTTCTGGAACGTGATGCCGGAGACGGTCCAGTAGTCGGCGGTGAGCTTGAAGATCCAGTCCCCGTCGGGGAGGTTCGAGCCGTCGATCTTCACGGTCTCGGAGCCGTAGGGCTGCAGGTAGATGCGGCTGGAGGAGCTGCCGTTGGTGGTCGACTGGAGGGTCGCCGTCGGGTAGTAGGTGCCCGCACGCACCTGGATGACCGTTCCGGCGGTGGCGTTCTTGATGGCGCTGGTCAGGTCGGTGGTGGTGCTGACGACCACGGTGGCGGCCTGCGCCTGGGTGGGGACCACGGCGAGTCCGGCACCGAGGGCGAGGGCTGCGGTCAAGGCGAGAGCGGTACGACGGGACATGGTGGGGGGACCTTTCGTCGTGAGGCGGGTGACGTGGATGACGTGTGCGGTGCGTGCGGTGTGTGCTGTATGTGCGGCGTGGGGGGTGTGGCGTGTCGAGCTGTCACAGGACGGCGTCGAGCCAGGTGAAGACTTCGTCCTGCTGGGGCGCGGTGAACACATGGCCCAGCTCGGGCCAGACCTTGGTGTGCAGGTGCTCCCCGGCATGGCGTGAGCGCCAGACGGCGTGCAGCTTCTCGTGGGCGACCCGGACGCCCTCCGCGGGGAACAGGGTGTCCTGGGCGCCGTGGAAGAAGAGCGACGGCTTGGGCGCGGCGATGCTCGCCACGTCGGGGAAGTCGAGATGCCGGGCGAGCCCGGGATGGAGCATGCAGTACGAGGACTGGCCGCGCAGGATGTTGTTGCCGGGCACCATGACCTCCT
Source organism: Streptomyces liliiviolaceus (assembly GCF_018070025.1). Classification (NCBI taxonomy): domain Bacteria; kingdom Bacillati; phylum Actinomycetota; class Actinomycetes; order Kitasatosporales; family Streptomycetaceae; genus Streptomyces; species Streptomyces liliiviolaceus. Next base: position 3,961,916 of record NZ_JAGPYQ010000001.1, on the reverse strand, counting down.
TCAGCCCGGTCATCCAGCACACGCTCGCCGCGGCCGCTACGTCGTCGCTGAGGGCGGCCGTCTGCCAGGCGCGGAAGGCGCCCATGGAGAAGCCGACGGCCGCGACCCGCCGCCGGTCCACCCGGTCGAGGCCGGCCAGGAACCCGGCGGCCCGTACGTCCTCGCGGGCCATGAGCCCGGCGAGCGAGGACCCCAGGTTGAAGAAGTTGCTCGCCAGGGCCTGCTGCTGCTCGTACGTGACCGGGCCGCGGTCGCCCCAGCCGAGCGCGTCCAGGGCGAGGATCACGTAGCCGCGCCGGGCCAGTTCGTCACCGACGAACCGCCCGCTGAAACAGCGGTCCGCCCAGGCCTGCGCCGAGGCCAGCCGTGCGTCGTCGCTCCAGGGCCGGACCAGCTTCTCCTTCCCGATGTCGAACTTGGCGCCGTGGTCGTGGAGCAGGAGGACGGCGGGGAAGGGGCCGGTGCCGTGCGGGGTGAGCAGGGAGCCACGGACGCGCTCGTACCGGGTGAGGGAGAGGGTCACCGACTCGCGCGTGTACGCGTCGGCCTCGACGCGATCGCTCTCACCGAACACGGGCTCGTACGGCGTGTGGTCCCGTTCGACGAGCAGGTGCTCCTCGACCTTCGCGCGGGCCGCGCGCCGCCAGGCCCGGAAGTCCGGGACCGGGGAGGTGCCCCAGGCGAGCGGGAAGCGCAGCTCGTCCTTGAGGAGAGGGTGGAAATCGGGGAGGTTGCCCTCGACGATGCCCGCCAGTTGTGCCGCGGGGCCGGCGATCTGCGCCGCAGGGGCGGTGGCCCGCGCCGCATGGGCCGTGGGCGCTCCGGCTCCCGCTGCACCCAGCAGCGCCGCCGCCCCGGCCCCCGCCACGAACGACCGCCGTCCCAGGGGCGACCTGCGCGGAGTCTGGGGTGAGGGTTCAGTACCGCTGTTCATACGGCCTCCAGTCCCCGAGATACGTCCCGCGGGTGTGTTCCGCGGCTTCGGCGGCCGTGAGCTGCGGCCGGTTCTCCGGCACCGGAACGACCGCCCCGGGGCCGGAGTTGGCGTACTCGCGAAAACGCATGGTCTGCCAGGGGTACGCCTCGCGCATGTCGATGTAGGGCGCCACCGCGTCGATGCCCGGCCCGAGCCGGGTGTCCCGCACGACGAGCGACGGCCAGGCGGTCGTCTCGTAGGACGGCACCCACGGGCGGGCGATCTTGTACGCGCCGTCCTCGGCACCGGAGGTGACACGGCACCGCACGGCGAGGAAGCCGTACGGGTTCGCGCGGGCCGTGGCGGGGGCGAACACCATGCCCTCCGGCTTGAAGCTCACGTCCCGGTCGAGCGTGTGGAGGCGGCAGCCGTCGAAGACCGCCCGCCCGCGCCCGAACACGAAGTCCACGTCCCCTTCGACGTAGCAGTCCCGGTAGTACTGCCGGTCGAAGGCGTCCAGTGCGGTGGTGTCCGCGAACAGGGTGTCCTGGTGGGCGAGGAACCGGACCCGTTCGAAGTGCGACCGGTCCCCCGTGACGTACGCGGCCACCGCCTGCGTGCCCGTGATCTCCGGGTGGTCGGCGCGCAGCCAGTCGTTGGCGATCGTCAGCCCCCGCACGGTCAGTCCGGGCGCCGCCGAGGTGAAGGTGGCGGAGCCCGCGGTGCCGTAGGTGCCGGAGCCGTCCGGTTTCCGAGTGCCGTTGGCGCGGTCGTACACGACGACCGTGTCCCGGGGGTCGCGGGAGGCCCCGAGAAGCGTCAAGTTCCTTACGGCTGACGGGATGTGGACGACCTCGCGGTAGGTCCCCGGATGCACGACGATCGTCGGGCCGGGGCCGTCGGCAGGGTTGCCGAGCGTGTCGCCGGCCGTGTCCGCGAGCGTGTCGACGGCCGCCTGGACGGAGTCGCCGGGACGGACGTGCACGACCCGGCGGCGCGCGTCCGAGGCGGCAGCGGCCGGCGGGATACCGGCACCCACGAGAGCACCGACAGCACCCACCGCCCCCGTGATCAGGGTGCGCCGCCGCATCTCAGCACCCCTCCCGGGACCAGGGGGCCCAGTCGCCGAGGTACGTCCGCCGGGTGTGCGAGGCGGCCTCGGCGCGGGTGAGCTGGGGCCGGTTCGCGGGGACGGTGATCTCGGCGCCCGGACCGCTGTTGCGGTACTCGGCGAACCGCTGGCTCTGCCACGGATAGCCGGCCGACATGTTGGTGTACGGCTCCACCGCGTCGATCCCGGCCCCGAGGCGGGTCTCGCGCACGGTCAGCATGGGCCGCGCGGTGGGGTCGGAGCCGGGCACCCAGGGCCGGGCCAACTTGTAGTAGGCGTCCGGGGCTTCACTCGTCACCCGGCTGTCCGTCACGAGATAGCCGCGCGGGTTGGCGACCGCGGTCGAGGGCGCGAAGACGAAGCCGTACGGGGCTCCGGCGAGGTCCGTGCGCTCCAGCGTGCGGAAGTGGCAGTGCTCGAACACGGCGGTGGCCCGCCCGAACACGAAGTCCACGTCCCCTTCGACGTAGCAGTGCGCGAAGTACTGCCGGGCGAAGGCGGTGAGCGCGATGGAGTCGGCGTACAGGGTGTCCTGGTGGCCGAGGAACCGGCAGTGGAGGAACGCCGAGCGGTCGCCCTGCACCTTGATGGCGACGGCCTGCGTGCCGGTGATCTCCGGATGGTCGGCGCGCAGCCAGTCGTTGGCGAAGGTGATGTCGCGGGCGGTGAACCCGTCGGCCTGCACGGTCGTGGTGGCCGAGCCGGTCGTGCCGTAGGGGCCGGAGCCGTCCGGTTTCTGCGTCCCGTTGGCGTTGTCGTAGACGATCACGACGTCACGCGCGTCCTCGGAGGCCCCGAGCCAGGTCAGCTCCGTACGGGCGGCACTGACGGCGACCGTCTCGCGGTACGTTCCCGGGGCGACGACCAGCGTGTGCCCGCTCCCGTTCGCGGCGGTCACGGCGGCCTGGACCGTGGTGTGATCGCCCAGGCCGCCGGGGTGGACGTACAGGGTCCGCTCGTCGAGCCGGGACGACGGCGAACCGTACCGTCCGAAGGGGGACCGGCCGCGCGCGTGGGCGGTCCCTCCGGCGCCCAGCGCGAGGGCGGCCCCGACGCTCGCGACGACGAAGGAGCGTCTGCTCGCCCTTGTCGGCGAGGTCATGGTCAGCAGACCTTTCCGGCGCCCGCGCGGCCGTCGACGATGCCGGGCACGGCACGCGGCGGGTCGACCCTGGTCCGCAGGGTGGGCGTCCAGCCTGCGCCGGACTGGAGGGTCTCGGCGGGGATCTCCGCGTTGTGGACGGCGATGAGGTCGGTCTTGCGGCCGTTGACGTAGTTGTTCTCGGCGGTGAGCGGCGCCTCGCTCCACTTCTTCAGGGTCTTGGCGGCGCTGACACCGGCGGGCAGCGAGAACGCGTTGTCGGAGGCGTACAGCTGCGAGGAGATCCCGACGCCGAAGGTGTAGCCGTACGACTGCCCCTCGCCCACCACGAAGTGGTTGTTGTACGAGTCGACCTGCCCGAAGCGGACACGCGGCGCCCGCTCGACGACGCCCTCGAACCTGTTGTGGTGCAGGGTGACCTTGAGCTTGCCGGTGTCGGTCGCTCCGGCGCTGTCGCTGTTGCCGATGAGCATGGTCTTGTCGTGGTCCTCGACCGAGTTCCAGGACACGGTCACATGGTTGGCGCCCCGCACGATGTCGAGCAGGCCGTCGTGCTGCTGGTAGGTCTGGCCGAAGTACGTGGGCAGGGTGCTGTCCGGGTAACGGCCGTCGGTGAGGGTGTTGTTGGCGACCCACACATGGGTGGAGCCGTACACGACGACCGCGTCGTACTCGGAGTTCCAGGCGCCGGTCGCCGTGTCGGTCGGGTCCCACTGCGGGAAGCAGTCCAGCGGGGCCTCGATGGTGAGGTTGCGCAGGATGACGTTGTCGACGCCCTTGATCTGGAGGCTGCCACCTCTGATGCCGGCGCCCTTGCCGACGCCGACGATGGTGGTGTTGGCGGGGACGTTCACCTTGATGGCGGCGTCCTGACCGGCGGCGGAGGCGGCCCGCAGCCCCTCGGGACTGTCGGCGGGCTCCCCGGACAGGTCGGTGTCCAGGCCCCAGTTCTCGGGCGAGTACTTCTCCAGATAGGCGTCGAAGTCGTAGCCGGGGGCCGCGAAGGAGGCACATCCCTCGGCGACCGGGTCGATGACGCCCTTGACCTTGACGATCTTCGGCGCGTCCCCGCCGGCCTGCAACGCGGCCTTGAACGCGTCCCAGGTGGTGACGGTGTAGACGTGCGCGGCGTCAGCGGCCGAACCTCCGGTGGTCCCGGCCCCCTCGGCCCCCCACCCGTCCCCGGCGGCAAGGACTTCCCGCCCGAGATCGCGGACTTGCGCCGCCTGTCCGGCTTGGGCATGGGCGACGGTCGCTGTCGCACCGAGAGCGAACGCGGTGCATCCGGCGAAGACTGTTATGGCATGGACATGCCATACAGAAGAGCGCATAGCTACGGTTCCTTTCCAGTAGAGAGTGGAGCGAGTCGCCCAGGGGCGCGGGGAACGGCGCAATCTTTTGCTTTTAGGGGCGCGGGGAACTGCGCGACCAGCCACGACGGACCGGCACGTACGAACGAGCCGACCGCCGGCTCAGGCTTCAGGCCAACTGATCCACGATTCGGGAATCACTTCACCCAACCGCCGGACATCCCGCGGCAGAAGCACCCTCCGCCGCAACAACTCCCCCGCGACCAGCCGGGCCACGGCAATCGCCCCGGGCGGATTGAAATGCGTGTTGTCCTGCTCGACGTCGGTCCAGTTGAAGTACTTCTTCGTCTCCTCGACCCCCAACTCCTGCCAGAGGGCGATCGACAGCGCCTGAATGTCGAGCAGCGCCACCCCCTCCTCCGAGGCGAGGGCCCGCACGGCCGCCGGATAGTCGCCGTGGGTCGCCACGGCATTCCCGTCGGCGTCGAACTTCCGCCGCTCCACGGACGTGGCGAGCACGGGCCGCACTCCCCGCGCCCGCGCCCCGTCGACGTACTGCCGGAGATAGTCCTGGTACGTCGTCCACGGCTCGGTGTACCGCGTGGGATCGGCGATTTTGGAGTCGTTGTGCCCGAACTGGACGAGCAGGAGATCGCCGGGCCGGACGGCGGCGAGAATGACGTCTAGACGCCCTTCGTCGATAAAGCTCTTCGAACTCCGCCCGTTCACGGCGTGGTTGGCCACGGCCAGCCCTTCCCGCAGAAAGAACGGCAGCGCCATTCCCCATCCGGTCTCGGGCGCGGCGTCGGCGTACTTCTGGGCGGCGGTGGAGTCACCGGCGATGAAGAGCGTGCGCCCACGGGCCCGCCCCTGCGAGGCGGCGACAGCGGGCCCGGTCCCACCGACGGCGAGCGGAACGGCGGCCAACGCGGCACCGGCGACCTGTCTACGACTGAGACTCACGTCAGAATGCCTTTCATCTCTCGGGGCGCGGACTTTCGAGGGGCGCGGAACATCCAGGGGCGCGGGGAACTGCGCGACCAGCCACGACGGCCCCGCAGTCACCCCACAACCCCGACCAGCAAGCCAACCCCGGCCAGGGTTAACCCTTCTGCTCGTTCCACTCCGTCTGCGCCGTGTTGAGCTGATCGGCCAACGTGTCCAGGAACTCCTTCTCGCTCAGCGACCCGTTCAGCACCTTCTGGAAGGCCGGCTCATTGTCGGTCTTCGAGATGGTGTTCCAGTCGGGCAGGTAGTAAGGCAACTGCACGATGGTCGTGGAACCGTCGGTCAACGCCTCGGCCGCCAGCTTCGTCGGCTCCGCCTTCGAAACCCACGCGTCCTTCGCGGCGTCGGTGTTCGACGGCACCTGCCCCGCGGACTCGTTGAACTTGGAGTTCTGCGCCTTCTCCGTGGCGAACTCGATGAACTTCCAGGCCGCGTCCTTGTTCTTGGAGGTCTTGAAGATGCCGAGACCGTCCACGGGGTTGGAGACCTGGACACGCTTTCCGCCGGGCCCGATCGGCTGCGGAATACCGCGGAACTTGTCGGCGCCGAGCGCCTTCACATGGTCCTGGTAGGAGCCCAGGTTGTGGTTGAGCATGCCGATCGTGCCGGAGTCCCACTGCGCGACCATCTTGGTGAAGTCGTTGTTGAGGTCGGCGGCCGGCGTGACCTTCTTGAAGAGGGCCGTGTACTTCTCCAGGGCCGCCACGTTCTTCGGGTCGTTGACCGTGGTCTTCTCGTTGCCGTTGTCCCAGAACGAGGTGATGCCGGACTGCCCGTACATCGCGTCCAGTGCCTGGGCGATGGAACCGGCGCCACCGCGGATGGTGTAACCGAAGGCGTTCTTGTCCTTGTCGGTCAGCTTGTCGGCGGAGTCGTAGAACTTGTCCCAGGTGGTCGGCGCGTCCAGGCCGGCCGACGTGAACAGGTCGGTGCGGTAGTAGAGCACGCCGTTGTTGGCGGAGGTCGGGACCGAGTACAGCGTGCTGTCGTCGGCGCCGCCGCCACCCGCGGCCTTCAGCGACTTGACCATGTCCTCGTTGAGCTTGCCGTTCAGGGAGGACTTGCCGAGGCGGTCGTCCAGCGGCTCCAGCGCGTTCTGCGCGGCGAAGCCCGCGAGCATCGCCGCGCCGACACCGCCGACGTCCGGCAGCCCCTTGGCCTGGATGGAGGTGTCGACCTTGGACTGGTACTCGGTGGCGGCGATCGGGACGTACTTGACGTCGATGTCCGGGTTCGCCTTCTCGAAGTCGGCGATGATCTCCTTCCAGATGTCGGTGCGGACACCGCCGTTGTTGTCCCAGAAGGTGATCTCGCCCTTGCCACTGCCCTCGGCGCCCTTGTCGCCCGACGAACCGCTGCCGTCGTCACCGCAGGCGGTGGCGGTCAGCGCGAGGACGGCGCTCACGGCGACGGCGGCCGCGGAGCGGCGCGCTCCTCTGCTGCTGCGAATACCGCTGCTTCGAATGCTGCTCTTCATGATCGGCTCTCTTCTTCTGGATCCAACGAGGGTTGTGTCGCTGTAGCGGTGAAGCGAAGTGGCTGCGGCCCGGAGAAGCGGGACACCAGCCCGGGGACGGCCGCCGCCGGGTCGAGCCGGTACGCGTAGAAGTCCCGCGGTTCGAAGGCGGCGCCCCACTCCTCGTGCCGCCCGGTGGTGTTCCTGAGGATCGATCCGCGCTGCACCAACTCGGCGGTGGCATCGGCCTGGTAAGGGTGCTGGACGCCGTCGTAGTAGCTGTTCTCGATGACCATCCTGGTGGCGCCGCGGGACCAGTTGCCGTACGTCCACACCGGGTCGCCGGGGTCCGCCTGCGCGGTCATGTAGTTGTTGTAGAGGTGGGCGAAGGCGCAGTTGTCGGCGGACGGGTTGCGCTGCTTCGTGCCGCGGAACCAGTTGTGGTCGATGGTGATCTGCGTCTTCACGTTCGGCGTCCAGCCGATGCCGAAGGTCTTGTTGTTGTCCTCGAAGCGGTTGTAGGAGACGGTGACGTACTCGCTGTCCTTGCGGATGTCGAGTTGCCCGTCGCAGATCCGCGAGAAGCGGTTGTGGTCGATCCAGACGTGGTGAACGGTGTCCATCTGGATGCCGTCGAAGTCGGTGTCCTTGCAGTCCCAGTCGCCCTCGACGGAGGAGTCGCGGATCGTCAGGTTGCGGATGATCACGTTGTGGGTGCCGGGGGCCAGGTGCAGTTCGCCCTGGACGAGTTCACCGGTCGTGCCGACCCCGATGATCGTCTTGTCCGAGGCCACGGCGATGTTCGCGCCGAACGGCTCCGCCGTGATCGTCCCGGCCACCCGGATGACGTACGGCTCCGCGGCCGCCGCGTAGCGCTCCAGGCCCGCCTGGGTGGTCACGGTGACGACCTGGCCGCCGGCGCCTCCCGTCGTACCGCCTTCGAGCGAGGCGAAACCGTGCGCGGTGTCGGCGGCCCAGGCCGGGTACCTGTCGGAAGCCGCCTCGGCCGGGGCCAGGGTCCCCAGCCCCAGCACGGCCACCAGCGCGGCGACCGTGACCAGGACCCGGCCCGCGCCGGGCCCCGGCCCCGATCCCGACTCGGGCTCCGGCCCCGGTCTCGGCAAGCGCTTGCTCCGGAAGTGCGTCATTGCGGCTCCCCACAGGCTTACAACGGTGATGACGTGGTGCGTTCAGACAGGTGGCGCGGTGGTGCTGCGGTCTGTGCCGCGACCGGTGCCCCGGCCGATGCCACCACCCGTGCCACCGCCGGTCTCGCGGGCGGTGACGCGGAACCGCGTGAAGGTGGCCGCCCCGGCGTGTCCCCCGCCGGACGGCGCGACCCCGAAGAGGCCGAGCAGGGCGCCGACCCAGCGCCAGGGGGTGGCGGCGAAGACCTGTCCCGAGGGCTCCCAGCCGCCGCCGAGGTCGTACGAGAAGCGGCAGCGCGCCCCCGCTCCCACCTCGATCCGCAGCCGGGCCCGTCCCTCGGGTGCCATCCGCGGATGCGCGGCGTCGCGCTCCCGCTCGGCGACCGGGTCGCCGAACCGGTGCACGAGGTGGACCGTCCCGTCGGCCCCCCGTTCGAGCCCGATCCAGCTGAACGCGTCGCCCAGCACGGTGAGTCCGGCCCGTGCGCCCGGTTCCTCGGCGTCGAGCCGCAGCTCGACCTCGACGGTGCACGGGGTGCCGGGCAGCCGCTGGGTGAGCACGTTCGCCAGCTTGCGCGGATCGTCCGCGTCCGCCGAGCGCACACAGCTCAGCCGCAGTCCGTCGCCGGAGTGCTGGGTCGCCCAGCCGTCCTGCGGATTGGCGGTCCACTGCCACTGCCGTCCGAACCGCCCGCCGGGGAAGTCGTCGTCGGTGGCGGGCGCGGAGAGCGGCTGCGGCGGCAGCCCGGGCTTGCGGTGCACGGTGACGGGGGTGCCCTCGTCACCGATGACCGGCCAGCCGTCCCGGCCCCAGCGCATCGGCTGGAGGTGGACGACCCTCCCGTACGGGCCCTTCTGCTGGAAGTGCGCGAACCAGTGCTCGCCGGTCGGGGTGGTGACCCAGCCGCCCTGGTGGGGGCCGTTGACGTCGGTGTCGCCCTGTTCCAGGACGACCCGCTCCTCGTACGGGCCGAAGAAGCCGCGTGAGCGGAAGGCGCCCTGCCAGCCCGTCTCGACCCCGCCCGCGGGGGCGAAGATCCAGAACCAGCCGTCGTGCCGGTACAGCTTCGGCCCTTCGAGGGTGAACCAGCCGGGGATGCGGTCGCCGTCCACGATCAGCTTGCCCTCGTCGAGCAGGCCGGTGCCGTCGGGCCGCATCCGGTGTCCGGTGAGCCGGTTCTTGATGCCGGAGCGGGATCTGGCCCAGCCGTGCACGAGGTACGCCTCGCCGCTCTCCTCGTCCCACAGGGGGCACGCGTCGATGAGTCCCTTGCCCGCCTTGATGAGGTGGGGGCGGGTCCAAGGGCCGCGTATCTCGGGCGCGTTGACCTGGAAGACGCCGTGGTCGGGGTCGCCCCAGAAGATCCAGAAGCGGTCGTCGTGATGCCGTAACGCCGGTGCCCAGACGCCGCAGTCGTGCCGGGGCTTCCTGAACTCCCGCGCGGGCTCCAGGCGTTGCAGCGCATGGCCGATCAGCGTCCAGTTGACCAGGTCGCGGGAGTGCAGCAGCGGCAGCCCCGGGGCCCGGCCGAAGCTGGACGCGGTCAGGTAGTAGTCGTCGCCGACGCGCAGGAGGTCGGGGTCGGACCAGTCGGCGTTCAGGACCGGATTGCGGTACGTGCCGTCGCCGAGGTCGGCGGTGAAGGCGGGCTTGTCCTGGTCGCTCATGGGCTCACTGCCTTTCGGACGAGGGCCGCCGCCTCGGCCCGGTCGAGCCGGCCGTCGGCGACCACGGTGACGACCCGGCGTACGACGGTCTCCCCGGCCGGGACCGGCAGCCGCTCCTCGTGGGCCAGGGACGAGCCGACGCCCGGGTACTCGGTGCTGCGCACGAACCACGGGTCGCGGCGGGTGCGGTCGGTCGCCCCGGCGAACACCAGCGTCCAGCCGTCCCCCGCGAGCGCCACCCAGCCGGCGCGGGTGCCGTGCGCCGCGTCCTCACCCTCGGTGTCCGCGGTGAACACCGCGGGCGGTTCGGCCTCCTTGCGGGCCCGCCAGAAGAAGCCGCCGTAGGCCGCGCCGGGGCGGCCGTTGGTCGCCGGGCTGCCGATCGACAGCGGTCCGGAGGTGGTGTTGGTGAGCGAGAAGGTGAAGTCCAGCGCCCAGGAGGTGTCGGTGAGTTCGGTCGCGGCGACGGTACGCCGCTCCCGCAGCAGCTCGGCCCCTGCGGCGACCCAGCGCAGCTCCTCCACGAAGCCGTCCGGGTCCCGCAGCTGGAACGCCGTGTGCCGCTGGGAGCCGTGGTTGTCCAGCTCGGTCGGCCCCTGGTCGCGTACGAAGGTGCGCCCGCCCCAGAAGTTGTGACCCTCGACGTCGGGAACGGCTACACCGACGCCGAGGTGATGGAGGTGGTCGGCGGGGCTGAGTTCGGTGACAGCCGTGCCGGCCAGGGTGGTGACGGGATGGAGGTACGGGCGGGGCGACAGCGTCGGCGCCAGTTCGGGCCGGGCCGTGTAGCGGCCGACCGGGCGGCCCGCGACGCGCAGGACCAGCGACTCGTTGGTCATCAGGTGCTCACCTCTTTCGACAGTGCCCACGACGCGCCCAGCTCGGAGTAGAGGGCGAGGGTGTCGGCGGCGGCCGCGACGAGTCCGTCGACCCCGGGCACGACCCGACGGTTCTCGTCGGCGTCGAGGTACCAGGCCTCGTCGGGCAGCGCTACCGGGTCCGGCGCCCGCCGGATCGCCTCGACGACCTTCATGAAGGCGCCCGTCTCGTCGGGGGCGACCAGCAGCGGGGCCCGGCCTTCGAGATGCTCGACCAGGTTCTCCAGCAGATCGGTCCTGCCGTACGTGAGCTCCTGCGGGCCGTGCCCCGAGCGCTGGACGAGGACGCGGTCCTGCTTGTACCAGAAGGTGATGCGGCCGCTGCTGCCGTGCACGAGGACGTAGGGCTCGTCGGGGTGTTCGGCGCACAGGGTCGCGGCGACGGTGATGCGGTTGCCGCCCGTGGTGGTGACGCGGACGCAGGAGGTGTCGTCGGACTCGATGTCGTTGGCGCGCAGCAGTTCGGTCTCGATGCCGACGACGTCCTCGGCGCGGGTGGCGCCGTCGAGGGCGAGGGCGGTGGCCACGGCGTGGGCCAGGGGGTTCGTCAGGACGCCGTCGACGACGTCGGCCCCGTTCAGCCTGCGGTGTCCGGCCCAGGGGGCGCGGCGGTAGTACTCCTGCGGGCGGCCCCAGGCCCCGGCTCCGCCGATGCCGTCCACGCGGCCGATGGTGCCCTTCGCGATCAGCTCGCGGATCGCGGGCACGGCGTGCGAGCCCATCGACTGGAAGCCGATCTGGCACACCACCCCGGCCGCCGCGACCCCGTCGGCCATGCGGCGGAACTCGGCGTAGGACGGGGCGGGCGGCTTCTCAAGGAGCAGGTGCACGCCCCGGGCGGCGGCCGTCAGCGCCAGGTCGGTGTGGGTGGGGATCGGTGTGCAGATCACGGCGACGGCGGCGCCCGTGGAATCGAGCAGGGCCCCGAAGTCGGCCGACTGCTCGGGGAGTTCGCCGGCCGCGGCGAAGCCGGCCAGTTCCTCCGGGGTGAGCGGGGTCAGCTCGCAGATCCCGGCGAGCCGCACCAGGCCCTTGTCCTGGAGGCGGCGGAGGTTCTCCAGGTGCCAGCGGCCGTGTCCGCGGGCGCCCGCGAGCACGACGGGAAGGGGTCCCCCGTGGTCGCTCATCCCTTCACCGCCCCGGCGCTGAAGCCCGTGATCAGCCACTTCTGGATGAAGGCGAAGACGATCACGACGGGTACGGCCGCGATGATGCCGCCGGCGGCGAGTGCGCCGAGGTCGACGCTGTCGGCGCTCATCAGGCTGTTGAGGCCGACGGGGATCGTCTGCTTCTCCTGGTTGCTGAGGAACATCAGGGCGAACAGGAAGTGGTTCCAGGAGTGCACGAAGGCGAAGGAGCCGACCGCGATCAGTCCGGGCCGCAGCAGCGGCAGGACGACGACCCGGAAGCCGGTGAAGCGGTTGCAACCGTCGACCCAGGCGGCCTCTTCGAGGGTGTAGGGCACGTTCCGGATGAACCCGCTGATCAGGATCATCGACAGCGGCAGCTGGAAGACGGTCTCGGCGATGATGACACTGCCCAGCGAGTTGATCATCTGCAGTTCGGCGAAGATCTGGAACAGCGGCACCAGGAGCAGCGCGCCCGGGACGAACTGCGAGCACAGCAGCGCCAGCATGAAGGCGCGCTTGATCCTGAAGTCGAAGCGGGCCAGCGCGTAGCCGCCGGCCAGCGCGACGAGCGTCGTCATGAAGAGCGTGGCGAGACCGACGTACACGCTGTTCTCGAAGTACGTGCCGAAGCTGCGGTCGTTCCACACCTTGTCGAAGTGCTCGAACGTCATGGGCCAGGGCACGAGCGAGGTGGAGCCGGTCGGCCTGAGGGCGAAGAGCAGGATCCAGTAGAAGGGGACGAGGGTGAAGACGAGGTAGATGCCGAGCGGGAGGTAGATCTGCCAGCGCGGGGCCTCGTCCCAGGCGCGCCTGCCCTTGCGGGGGCGCTGCGGCGGTTCGTCGGCCACCGGTGCGGACCGCTCGGCCACGGTGATGGTGTCGATGTCCTTGGTGATCACTTGTCCCCACCCACTCCGAACTTGCTCAGCCGCAGATAGACCATCGAGCAGAAGAGGAGAATCACGAACGCGACGGTGGTCAGGGCCGAGGCGTAGCCGAAGTTGTGCGCGTCGACGCTGGTGTTGGCGATGTAGAGCGGGAGGGTCGTCGTCTCCCCCGCGGGTCCGCCGCCGGTGAGGGTGTAGAGCAGGTCGACGTTGTTGAACTCCCACACCGCGCGCAGCAGCGTGGAGAGGATGATCGCGTCCTTGAGGTGGGGCAGGGTGATGTGCAGGAACTGCCTCAGGCGGCTGGCGCCGTCGACCTCGGCGGCCTCGTAGAGGTCCTTCGACACGGACTGGAGGTCGGCGAGGATGAGGATGGCGAAGAAGGGGACACCGCGCCACAGGTCCGCGACCACCGCCGCGGGGAAGACCGTGGAGGTGTCGGAGAGCCAGCTGGTGCCGTACTCCCCGATGCCCATGTCCGCGAGGTAACGGGTGATGCCCGTCTGGGAGTTGTAGAGCAGGACCCAGATCGCGGAGGTGAGCACACCGGAGACGGCCCAGGGCGAGAAGACCATGGCGCGGCCGAGCGAGCGGCCCACGAAGGTCTGGTTGACGATCAGCGCGAGGGCCAGGCCGAACAGCAGCTGGAGCCCGACCTCGACGACGACCCACTTGGCGCTGAAGATCAGCGTGTCCCAGAACTGCGGGTCCTCGGTGAAGATGCGGGTGAAATTGTCGAAGCCCGCGTAGCCGTTGCGCCACGGTTTGGTGGGGTTGTAGTTCTGCAGGCTGTAGTAGAAGACGCTGAGCACCGGGTAGGCGATGAAGCCCAGCATCAGCAGTCCCGCCGGGGCGATCAGCAGATACGGGAGCCTGCGGGGCGTCGCCGAGCCACGGCGCCGCCTCGGTGGCGCGGGCTGCTTCGCCACGGCTGCGGCTTGTGCCATGACTGTTCTCCGTTCTCGGGTGTGCGGGTCGAGCCGGTGGTGCGGGTCGAACCGGTCGTACGGATCAAGGTCGTACGGATCGAGCCGGTGGTACGGGCGCGCGATCTTGATGGCAAGCGCTTTCACGTACGGTGTGCGGAGGCCGGACCGCGAAGTGCGTAGCGGTCCCGGGTGGTACGGATCAGCCCGCGTACGGGTCCGGCACCTTGCCCGGCCGGGCCAGGAAGGCGAAGTCGCAGCCGGTGTCGGCCTGCGTGATCTGGTCGTTGTAGAGCGCGCCGTAGCCGCGTTCGAAGCGCTCGGGCGGCGCGGTCCACTGCTCCCGCCGCCGCTCCAACTCCTCTTCGTCCACGTTCAGTTGCAGCGAACGCGCGTCGACGTCGAGCGTGATGCTGTCACCGGTGCGGACCAGGGCGAGCGGCCCGCCGATGTACGACTCCGGTGCCACGTGCAGCACACAGGCGCCGTAACTCGTGCCGCTCATCCGGGCGTCGGAGATCCGCACCATGTCCCGTACGCCCTGCTTCAGCAGATGGTCGGGGATGGGCAGCATCCCGTACTCGGGCATGCCCGGACCGCCCTTGGGGCCCGCGTTGCGCAGCACCAGTACGGTGTCGGCGGTGATGCCCAACTCCGGTTCGTTGATGGTGCGTTGCATGGTCCGGTAGTCGTCGAAGACGACCGCGGGGCCGGTGTGCTTGAGCAGGTGCGGCTCGGCGGAGATGTGCTTGATGACCGCGCCGTCGGGGCAGAGGTTGCCGCGCAGGACGGCGACGCCTCCCTCGGTGGCGACGGGGTGCTCCCGGGTGCGGATGACCTCGTCGTCGTGCACCTGCGCGGAGGCGAGCTGTTCGCGCAGGGTGTCGTGCGAGACGGTCGGCCGGTCCAGGTGCAGCAGATCGGTGATGCGCGAGAGGAACCCGGGCAGTCCGCCGGCGAAGTGGAAGTCCTCCATGAGGTACCTCTGACCACCGGGCCGTACGTTCGCGAGGACCGGCACCGTACGGGCGATGCGGTCGAAGTCGTCGAGGGTGAGCCGGGCCCCGGCGCGTCCCGCCATGGCGATCAGGTGGATCACCGCGTTGGTGGAGCCGCCGAGTCCGAGGACGGTCGTCACCGCGTCCTCGAAGGCCTCCTGGGTGAGGATGTCCGACAACGTGCGGCCCTTGCGGACCAGTTCGACGATCCTGAGCCCCGAGGCGGCGGCCATCCGGTCGTGCCCCGAGTCGACCGCGGGGATGCTGGAGGCGCCGGGCACGGTGACCCCGAGCGCCTCGGCCGCCGCGGTGAGCGTGGACGCCGTGCCCATCGTCATGCAGTGCCCCGGCGAGCGCGCCAGACCGCTCTCCAGTTCGGTCATCTCGCAGTCGCCGATGAGCCCGGCGCGCTTGTCGTCCCAGTACTTCCACATGTCGGTGCCGGAGCCGAGGATCTCGTTGCGCCAGTGCCCCGGCAGCATGGGACCGGCGGGCACGAACACGGTCGGCAGGTCGACGGACGCGGCGCCCATCAGCAGCGCGGGCGTGGACTTGTCGCAGCCGCCCATCAGGACGGCCCCGTCGACCGGGTACGACCTCAGCAGTTCCTCGGTCTCCATCGCGAGCATGTTGCGGTAGAGCATCGGGGTCGGCTTCTGGAAGGTCTCGCTGAGCGTCGACACCGGGAATTCGAGGGGGAAGCCGCCGGCCTGCCACACCCCCCGCTTGACCGCCTGGGCCCGGTCGCGCAGATGGACGTGGCAGGGGTTGATGTCGGACCAGGTGTTGAGGATCGCGATGACCGGCTTGCCGAGGTGCTCCTCGGGGAGGTAGCCGAGCTGACGGGTGCGGGCGCGGTGGCTGAAGGAGCGCAGGCCCTCGGTGCCGTACCACTGGTGGCTGCGCAACTGCCGCTCCGGAGCCCGGCTTTCACCGCCCTCGGGCGTCGACGGGCTGACGTCGGTCATATGGACCACCCCCCGGCGATGGCGGCGACCTCGGCCCGTTCGGACTCGGGGAGCTGCCTGCTCGGCGGGCGGACGTCCCGGCGGCACAGGCCGAGCGAGGCCAGGGCCTCCTTCACGACCGTCACGTTGTTGGCGGAGCCGTTGGCCCCGCGCAGTTCCTCGAAGCGGCGGATCTGCTCCCAGACCTTCATGGCGCCCGCGTAGTCGCCGGAGCGCAGCGCCTCGATCATGTTCAGCGAGACGGCCGGGGCGACGTTCACGAGACCGGAGGTGAAGCCCGTGGCGCCCGCCGAGAAGTACGAGGGCGCGTACGGCTCCGCGAGCCCGGCCACCCATACGAAGCGTTCGAGCCCCGCGTCCCGGGCGAAGGCGGCGAAGCGGGCCGCGTCCGGCACGGCGTACTTCACACCGATCACGTTCGGGCAGGCGTCGGCCAGTTCGGCGAGGCGAGCGCCGGCGAGCACCGGGTTGCGGATGTAGGGGACCACGCCCAGCTCGGGGACGGCCTCGGCGATCGCCCGGTGGTAGTCGACCCAGCCGTCCTCCGACACGTACGGGTGCACGGGCTGATGGACCATCACCATCTCGGCCCCGAGCTGCCGGGCGTGGCGGGCGGAGGCGACGGCGGTCGGCAGGTCGTGCCCGACGCCGACCAGGACGGTGGCCCGGCCCCGCGCCTCGTCGACGGTCAACTCCGTGACCAGGCGCCGCTCCTCGGGGCTGAGGGCGTAGAACTCGCCGGTGTTGCCGTTCGGGGTGACGATGCGGACGCCGCCGTCGAGCGCCCGGCGCAGCAGCGCGCGGTGCACGTCCCTGTCGATGGAGCCGTCCTCGGCGAACGGGGTCACGGGGATCGCCACCACGTCGGCGAGGGCGGCCCGTTGGGCCTCGAACGTGGTCGTGGTCGCGGTCATTCCTGCTCACCCTTTCCCTGGGCCTCGGGGAAGGCCCGTTGCACGAACGAGGCGATGTGCGAGTGCAGGGCGCGCGCCGCGCCGTCCGAGTCGCCTTCGAGGGCGAGCCGCAGGATCTCCCGGTGCTCGGCGGCCTCGCGCTCCCAGGACGGGTCGGCGGCCCAGGCCACCGCGGAGACCAGGGCGGCCTGGTCCCGGACCTCGTCGAGCATCCGGCCGAGCAGCGGGTTGCCGCAGCGGACGTACAGGGAGCGGTGGAACTCGCGGTTGGCGAGGGACCGCTGGGCGGTGTCGGTGGCCGCGTCGGCGCGTTCCAGCGCCTCACGCGCCGTGTCGAGGGAGGTGCCGCGCAGGACGGAGCGCCGCAGGGCCTCCGGTTCGAGCAGCAGCCGCACGTCGTACACCTCGCGCGCCATGTCCGCGTCCACCATGCGCACCGTGACGCCCTTGTACTGGTTCATCACCACGAGCCCGGTGCCGGCCAGGGTCTTGAGCGCCTCGCGCACCGGGGTCTTGGACACCCCGAACTGTGCGGCCAGCTCGGTCTCGACCAGGGGCTGCCCCGGGGTCAACTGCCCCGTGAGGATGCGGTGTTTGATCCCCTCCTGCACGAACTGCGTGCGGGAGGGGATCGGCGTGGGCACAGAGGTCATGCTCGCCTCTCGGTGGCACGGATCGGTGGCGCGGAGCCCTCAGGGATCGAGAGCTCGCGTATCTGATCTCGCGTATCGCGTCTCATATATGACGTACGAAGTACGACGCGATGAAGCTAGAAGCGCCTCTGTGTTTCGTCAATGCTTCCGACAAAAGAAGTTGTGGTCGCCGTCCGGCGGCCGTGGGTTCACCAGTCGATCGCGGCCGCCACCGGCAGGTGGTCGCTGCCGGTGGACGGCAGCACCCGCGCGCTCCTCGGCTCCACTCCGCGGACCAGGATCTGGTCGATGCGCGCCACCGGGAAACCCGCCGGCCAGGTGAAGCCGAAGCCGTCCCCGGCCGCGTCCTGGACCGAGTGCAGTTGCGAAGTGAGCCCGGCGAACGCGCGGTCGTCCAGGGTGCCGTTCAGATCGCCGAGCAGCACCACCCGCTCGTTCGGCTCGGCGGCGACGGCCTCTGCGAGCGCCTTCGCGTTCCTGTCGCGCGAGTCCGTCCAGAAACCCGACCGGGGGTTCACCCGGGCGGATCCCAGATGGGCCACGTACACCGCCAGCGGCCCGTGCCCGGTGGCCACCGTGGTACGCAGCGCCCGGTTCTCGGCCGTCGTGGCGTCGGCCGGTTTGGTCCTCGCCAGCGGTCCGACGTCCGTCCTGATGTCGACCGGCCGGGTGTCGGACAGGGGCAGCCTGCTCCACAGCCCGACCGTGCCCAGCACCGTGTGGTGCGGGTACGCCCGCGCCAGCCCCTTCTCGTACGTGCCCCGGTCCTGCGGGGTCACCTCCTCCAGCGCCAGCACGTCCGCGCCGGAGGCGGCCAGGGCGCGGGCGGTGCCGGCCGGATCGGGGTTGGCGGCGCCGACGTTGTGGCTCGCCACGGTGAGGTCGCCGCCCGGCTGGGACCTGTCGCCGAGCAGCCCGCCGAAGAGGTTCAGCCACGCCGTGACCGGCAGCAGCAGCGCGACCACGGCGGAGGCGGAGCGGCGCCACAGCGCCCCGGCGAGCAGCACCGGGACGAAGAGGCCGGACCAGGGCAGGAACGTCTCCACCAGGCTGCCGAGGTTCCCGATCCGGTTCGGGACGCTCGCGTGCAGCAGCAGGGTCAGGCCGAGGAGCAGCGCCAGGGCCGTGAGCACCGGGCCGCGCTTCCAGGGGTCCGGGCGCTTCCAGAGGTCCGGGCGCAGAACGGCGCGGATCGCACGGCGGACAACGGGCCCGGCCGTCGTGCCCACCGGGTCGGTCGCGTCAGCCGGGTCGGTCACGTCAGCCGCGTCGGCCTGTGTCATCGTCCGTCCCGGCTCACTGTCGGTCACTGCTGCATCCTCGGGTCCTCGGTGGGGTTGGCGTACATGGGTGGGCAGCGACGGCCGATCGCCCGGGTCCGCAGTTCGAAGTGCCAGGGCTCGTTCCGGTAGATCTGGCACAGCCCGTGGTCGACGCCGTGCTCGGACAGCCACTTCGCGGCGTCGGGGTGCCCGATGTCGACGGCGTCCCCCGACACGTGCGGAGACGTCGCCGGGGTGGCCACCCATCGGGCGGCCTCGTCCTCGGAACCGTGGGCGGCGACCGCCTCGCGCAGAAGCCGGCTCTGGTACTCCGGGGAACGCCAGCCGCTGTTGACGTAGAACTCGATCCCGTCGGCCGCGGCGGCCGTCGCGGCCCGGCGCAGGGCGTCGAGCAGCTTCGGATCCAGCTTCGTCACGGCGTCGAGGGTGTCGTCGAAGACCGTCACGCCGTCGGGGACGACACCGTCGGCCGAGGAGAGCGAGGACCTCACCGAGGACTTCGCCGGGGGCTTCACCGGGGGTTTCGACGAGAACCAGGACATCGGCGACTGCGGGCCGAGGGCCATGGCGATCGCCGCCACGCCTGCCACGACGCCGGTCAGGGCGCCCGCCACGAGGACGAGGAGGAGCGGGCGGATCCGGCGGGTCGGTAAGCGCGCGGGTGGTGGGTTTCGAGTCATGCCGCCAGTGAAGGCGGCGCGATGTTGCCCGCATGTATCCGGTTTTCGATACGCCGACGATAGGTGTCGCCTCGTAGCCTCAAGCACATGCGTGTGCTGATCGTCGAGGACGAGCCCTATCTGGCGGAAGCGGTCCGCGACGGTCTGCGCCTGGAGGCGATCGCGGCGGACATCGCGGGCGACGGCGACACCGCGCTGGAACTGCTGGGCGTCAACGCGTACGACATCGCCGTACTCGACCGGGACGTCCCCGGGCCGTCCGGTGACGAGATCGCCAAGGTCATCGTCGCCTCCGGCAGCGGTATGCCGATCCTGATGCTGACCGCCGCCGACCGTCTCGACGACAAGGCCAGCGGGTTCGAGCTGGGCGCCGACGACTACCTCACGAAGCCGTTCGACCTCCAGGAACTCGTCCTCAGGCTCAGAGCGCTCGACCGCAGACGCGCCCACAGCAGGCCGCCGGTGCGGGAGATCGCGGGCCTGCGTCTGGACCCGTTCCGCCGCGAGGTGTACCGCGACGGCCGGTATGTCGCGCTGACCAGGAAGCAGTTCGCCGTGCTGGAGGTCCTCGTCGCCGCCGAGGGCGGGGTCGTCAGCGCCGAGGAGCTGCTGGAACGCGCGTGGGACGAGAACGCCGACCCGTTCACCAACGCCGTGCGCATCACGGTCTCGGCCCTGCGCAAACGGCTCGGCGAACCCTGGATCATCGCCACCGTGCCGGGCGTCGGCTACCGCATCGAGCCACGACCGGAGGCAGGAGATGCCGAACGTGACGGAGACGAGCGTGGATAGGGCCCCCGGGTTGAGCGTGCGCGCCAGGCTCACCCTCAGCTACGCCGGTTTCCTCATGCTCGCCGGTGTCCTGCTGCTCGCGGCGGTGTGGCTGTTCCTCCTGCGGTACGTCCCCGACCGCGCGATGCTCATCAACGCCGACGACGGCGCCATGAACGGGGTCTTTCCCATCCGGTCCGCCCTGCTGCGCGAGTTCGCTCCGCGGGCGGCCGCCGTGCTGGCGTTCCTGCTGGTGTTCGGCCTGGTCGGCGGGTGGGTCCTGGCGGGCCGGATGCTCGCCCCGCTGACCCGCATCACCGGCGCCACCCGGCTGGCCTCGGCCGGGGCGCTCTCGCACCGCATCCGGCTGCCGGGTCGCAAGGACGAGTTCCGCGAACTGGCCGACGCCTTCGACACGATGCTGGGCCGGCTCGAAGAACACGTCGCCGAACAGCGGAGGTTCGCGGCGAACGCCTCGCACGAACTGCGCACCCCGTTGGCGGTCTCGAAGGCCCTCATCGATGTGGCCCGTTCCGATCCGGACCACGACAGCGGCGAGGTCATCGAACGCCTCCACGCCGTCAACACCCGGGCCATCGACCTCACCGAGGCACTGCTCCTGCTCGGCCGCGCCGAGCAGCGGACGTTCACCCGTGAGGACGTCGACCTGTCCCTGCTGGCCGAGGAGGCCGCCGAGACGCTCCTGCCGCTCGCGGAGAAGCGGGGCGTCGCCCTGGAGACCCGAGGCGACATCACCCCCACCACCGGATCGCACGCGCTGCTCCTCCAGCTGACCACGAACCTCGTCCAGAACGCGATCGTCCACAATCTGCCCGACCGGGGCAGGGTGTGGGTGCGGACCGACGTCCGGCCCGGCGGTGTGGTGCTCACGGTCGAGAACTCCGGCGAGAGGATCTCCCCGGAGCTCGCCTCGACCCTCACCGAGCCGTTCCGGCGCGGCACCGAACGCGTCCACACCGATCACGGGGGCGTCGGCCTCGGCCTGGCGATCGTCAGGACCATCGCCCACGCACACGACGGGACGCTCGCCCTGACCCCGCGCCCCGCCGGCGGGCTGCTCGTCACGGTCGAACTGCCCGGGGCCTGAGAACCGGGGTTCGAGGCCCGGAGCCTGAGGCCCAGGTCCGGAGATCCCCTCAGCGCTCCCCGACGGCGGCCCGCCACCCCGGGTCCCGTCCGCTCAGCCCGATCACCCGGTCCAGCAGGGGCGCACCCTCCGGGACGGCCACCACCGGGCCGAAGATGCTGCCGCGCGACGGGTCGTCCACGGACGCGGCCAGCATCCCGTACGCCGCCCGCAGGGCCGCCTCGTCGGGCACGTACTCCTGTCCGGTCGCGCGGGCCAGGTCCCAGCCGTGCACGACGAGTTCGTCGGTGGCGACGATGCCCGCGATCTCGCCGGGCAGATCCACTCCGCCCGCCCGTGTCTGCCCCGTCCACGCGGCCGGGTCACGCCAGGCTTCGGCCAACTCGACCAGCAGCTTGGGCAGTTCGGCGCGCCAGCCGGGAGTCAGGTCGGGCAGCCCGGCGGTGGGCGGGGTGTCCGTCGTGGCCCCCAGCTCCTTGCGTCCGGCGTCGCGGAAGGCCGCGGCGAGTCCGGTCAGATGCCCGACCAGATGGCGTACCGCGTAGTCCGGACACGGTGTGGCGTCCTCCAGCTGGTCCTCGCGGACCGCGTCCGCGATGCGCGCCACGATCAGGGCCTGCGGCCCCAGGTCGAGGGTCGTCGCGGTGCTCTCGCCGTCGCCCATGGTGGGTTCCTCTCGTCACAGGGTCATCAGGAGGTGATCAGGGGTGATCAGGGTCCGTCTCGGGGTCGTCAGGGGGTAGACCGTCGGTCGTACGGAAACTCATCGCTTCTCCTCCCACGATCGTGCTCAGGAATCTGGCCAGGCGTTCGCCCCGCCGGAATGCTCGGGACTGCCGGAATGCTCGGGACTGCCGGGATTCCCGGAGCCGGGGACCACGAGGGGAGCCACGCCATGAAGGCGATCGTCCAGAATGCCTACGGATCGGCGGATCTGCTGGAACTGCGGGAGATCGAGCGTCCGGTCCCCCGCGACGACGAGGTGCTGATCGAGATCCGCGCGGCCGGCCTCGGCCCCGAGGTGTGGCACTTCATGACGGGCCGCCCGCTGGTGGCGCGCGTCGCCCTCGGGCTCCGCAGGCCCAGGAATCCGGTACAGGGCTGGGACGGCGCCGGACGGGTCGAGGCCGTCGGCGCGAAGGTGACCGACTTCAAGCCGGGCGACGAGGTCTTCGGCAACTGCGAGGGCTCGTTCGCCGAGTTCGCGCGTGCCAAGGCCGCCAAGGTCGTCCTCAAGCCGGCCGGTCTCCCCTTCGAGCAGGCCGCCGCCCTGCCCGTGTCGGCCACGACCGCCCGCCAGGCCCTGAGCGGCCCGGCCCGCCCGAAGCCTGGCCAGAAGGTCCTCGTCATCGGCGCCTCCGGCGGCGTCGGCTGTTACGCCGTCCAGTTCGCCACGATGTACGGGGCCGAGGTCACCGGTGTCTGCGGCCCCGGCGGCGCGGACTTCGTACGGGCCCAGGGCGCGGCGCACGTCATCGACTACACCACCGAGGACATCGGCGACGGCCCGCACCCGCACCGCTACGACGTGATCGTCGACAACGCGGGGCAGCGTCCGCTGCCCGTGCTGCGGCGTGTCCTGGCCCCGCGCGGCACCCTCGTGATCGTCGGCGGCGAGGGCGGCACCGCGCTGCTCGGCGGGCTGAGCCGCGGGCTGCGGGCCGTGCTGCTCTCGCCGTTCACCGGGCAGAATCTCCGCAGCCTCGTCGCCGTCACCCGCCGCGAGGACCTGCTGGCCCTCAAGGACCTCGCCGAGAGCGGCAAGCTCGTCCCGCCGGTCGACCGCACCTATCCCCTCGCCGAGACCGCCGAGGCCGTCCGCCATCTGGAGAAGGGCCACCCGAGGGGCAAACTCGTCGTCACCGTCCCTTAGAGGGTCCCTCGGAGGCCGTCCCCCGGCACCCCTGCCGCGTACCCCGTCTAAGGCACCTGCCCGATCCCCGCCCCGGGGCCTTAGCCCCACGATGACCAGGCATGACGGAACAAGCGCCGCGGGCACCGCGGACGACCCCGGCGGCCCGCCCGGCGTGGGCGGTGGTCCGTGTCCTGCGGGACCGCGACGCCGCCCTGTACCTGGGCGGAGTCGTGGTCTCCGGTTTCGGCTCGTCGGCGATGTGGCTGGTGGCCGGGATCTGGGTGAAGGACCTGACCGGCTCGGACGGCCTGGCCGCCCTCTGCGTCTTCGCCCTGTGGGCGCCCACGCTGATCGGCCCGGCCCTGGGCACTCTCGCCGACCGCACCCGCCGCCGACCGCTGCTGGTGTGGACGAACCTGGGCCTGGCCGCGCTCCTCCTGCCACTCTGCGCGGTCGGCTCACCGGGCACCCTGTGGATCCTGTTCGCCGTGCTCCTCGTGTACGGGGCGGCGGGCGTCGTGCATGACGCGGCGGAGGCGGCGCTGGTGGCCACCGCCGTCGACCAGCGGCTCCTCGGCGACTTCAACGGGCTGCGGATGACGGCCAACGAGGGCATGAAACTGATCGCCCCGCTCGCCGGAGCGGGCCTGTACGCGGCGTACGGGGGCGCGCGCGTCGCGCTCCTGGACGCCGTCACCTTCGTCCTCGCCGCGGGCCTCTACACACTCCTGCGCGTCCACGAGCCGCCGCCGCGCCTCGTGGAGGGCACCGACGGATGGCGTGCCCGGACCGTCGAGGGCACCCGCTTTCTCCGGGGCCACGCGGTCCTGCGCCCGCTCGTCCTCGCCGGCGGCACGACGATGCTCTTCGCGGGCGTCAACGGCGCGACGGTCTACGCGGTGGCGGAGGGCCTCGGCCACTCCCCCGCGTACGTGGGGCTGCTGTACGTCGCCCAGGGCGCCGGTTCGGTGGCGATCGGTCCGGCCGCGGGGCCGCTCCTGCGCCGGCTGGGCGAACGCCGGTTCGCGCGGTACGGCATCGCGCTGACCGCCGTGGCCGTGACGGCTCGCGCGCTCCCGTACGACGCGGTGGCGCTCGGCTCGGCCGTGGCGGTGGGGGCCGGGCTGCCGTGCGTGCTGATCGCGGCGCTCACGGCGGTGCAGCGCGAGACTCCGGATGCGCTGCTCGGCCGTACGGCGGCGACCGCGCACACGCTGCTGTTCGCGCCGAACGCGGTGGGGCTCGCGGTCGGTGCGGGGCTGGTGGAACTCGTTCCGTATCAGGGGCTGTTGGTGGCCGTGGGGGTTGCGCGGCTCGTCACGGTGCTGCCCGGGTGTGGCTGGCCGCGCAGTTCCCCGCGCCCCTGAAAGGCGGGGCTTCGCCCCTGCCTTTCAGCGCTGCCGTCAGCCCAGCCGCCTCAGCGCCTCCGCGACCAGCACCAGGTCCCCCTCCGACGCCAACCCCGCGTGGTAGAGACGTAGTTCAGTGGCTCCTCGTTCGACCGCCTGCGTCGCGTCCTCGTAGAGAGTCGCCGGGCTGCCGCCCATTCCCGCCACCACGGGGAAGTTGGCCGCCAGCACGTTTCCCTCCGTGGCGTGTGCCGCGAACGGGGTCAGCAGCCCGGACCCTCCCCCGCACGGGACGACCACGCCGTCGGCGACGGTCAGGATGTGCTGCGGGTCCACGCCGGCGTTCGCGCCCACGTGGTACGAGTCCGGGTCCGCGTGCAGCAGGATGCGGAAGCCCACGGGAGCCGCCGCCCGGACCGCGCCGACGACGTCCGTCTGGAGGGAGCGGGCGGTGGAGTCGCGCCACGCGCGCGTGGCCGTCGCGAGCTCGCCGCCCAGCAGCTTCTCCACGGCCTCCCAGCCCCCGGCGGGCGTCCCGCCGCGCCACACGGGCTCCAGGGCGCGCCGGACCGAGACAGCCAACTCATCGGCGTCGAGACCCAGTTGCGTATACCCGTCGCGGCACGAGGAGCAGAAGCACAGTGACATCAGGTACGTCCCGGCGTCCCCGAGCGCCACACCGGACGTCTTGTCGTGGGCGTGCAGATGCGGGAGCCCGTACCAGCCGAGGGATTCCAGTTCCGTGCCCGCCGCTCCCGGGCGTACGGCCGCCTCCACGGCCAGGTCGGTCAGATGGGCGCGGGTCTCGGGCTGCGCGATGCAAGGAGCCCACGGATAGCGATCCCCGTACGCGTTGGTGACGGAGGTGTCCGGGAACTCCTCGCCCATACGGGAGTTGTGGGCGAGGACCACCCAGGTGTGCACGTCGAGCCCGGCGCCCGCGAGCTGCTCGGCGGCCTCCCCGTACGCGTCGCCGGGCGCCCAGTCCCCGGCCGCGTACGGCCGCAGCCTGCGCCCCTGCCAGCGTCCGGCGTCCGGCGGATAGAGGACGGCGGCGTGCGGCGCGGTGACGATGCGGTGGCGGGGGTGCCTCGGGGTCAGCGCGCGCGTGGAGTGGTACGCGGACGCGAGGGTCGCCTGCCGTACGCCGAGTCCGGCGATGCGTGCCGCCGCCCCGGGGTCGCCGTTGACGTCCCACGGATAGACGAACGCCGACGCCCTCACTTGGCCTCCTCCAGCAGCGCGTGGCCGCGTTCGATGAGCTGGGCGAGCTGTTTGAGGTGGTCCTCGGACGGTTCGTGCAGCGGCGGCCGTACCTCGCCCACGTCGAGCCCCCGCAGCCGTACACCGGCCTTGACGAGCGAGACGGCGTATCCGCGGCCCTGGGCGCGCAGTTCGACGAGCGGCCGGTAGAAGCCGTCGAGCAGCCGGTTGACGGTCGTGTCGTCGCCGGAGCCGATGGCACGGTGGAAGGCGAGGGCGATCTCGGGCGCGAAGCAGAACACGGCGGACGAGTAGAGCGTGATGCCGATGCCCCGGTAGGCGAGGCCGGTGAGTTCGGCGGTCGGCAGCCCGTTGAAGTACAGGAACTCGCCGGGCGCCTCGGACCGTACGGCGCTGACGATGCGCTGCATGAGGTCGAGGTCGCCGGTGCCGTCCTTGAAGCCGATGACGCCCTCGGTGCGGGCCAGCGCGACCACGGTCTCCGGGGTGAACACGGCGTTGTCCCGCTGGTACACGACGATGTCGAGCGAGGTGGCGCCGGCCAGTTCCGTGTAGTGCCGCAGCAGCCCCTCCTGTCCGGCGACCACGAGGTACGGCGGCATGGCGAGCAGTCCGTCGGCGCCGGCCTCCTCGGCGAGCCGCGCGTAGCGCACCGCGAGGGCGGTCCCGTAGCCGGCGCCGGCGACGACGGGCACCCGGCCGGCGGTCTCCTCGACGGCGGCCCGGACGCACTCCTGGAACTCCTCGGGCGTGAGCGCGTGGAACTCGCCGGTGCCGCAGCAGGCGAAGACGGCGGCGGCACCGGCCTCGACGCCCCGCCGGACGTGCTCGCGGTAGACGTCCAGGTCGACGGCTCCGTCACGGTCGTACGCGGTGACGGGGAAGAACAGCGGCCCACTGGGGATACTGAGTCGAGCGGCGAGGGGGGCTGACGACACGGGCTCTCCCTAGAGCATGTACGCACACGCCACCCGTGCACGTTTCTGACTTACGTCCATATCCCTGAACTCGCCCACGCTAGAGCTCGCCGTCGCGGCCGGTCAAGCGGGCAAACCCGCATTCCCGAAGCAATTCCGGAGCAAGAAAGCACCGGAAACGACGCCGACCGACAGCGGATCCGGACCCTTCGCGCGACACTTGACGCGAGCGGCGAACGATCCATAGCGTGTCCATGGATGTGAATGCCGTACACGCTTACGCATATGCATACGGCTGCTGATTCTAGGAGACCCGAGGATGCCCGCTCCGCGCACCGCTCCCCGCACCGTCCTGCTCACCGGCGCCGCCGGAGGCCTCGGCACCCTGATGCGCGGACTGCTCCCCGCCTACGGCTACGAACTGCGCCTCCTCGACATGCTGCCCATCGAGGGCGAGCCGGACGCGATCACCGCGGACCTCGGCGACAAGGAGGCCCTGCGCGAGGCCGTCCGGGGCGCGGACGCCGTCATCCACCTCGCGGGCATCTCCCTCGAATCCACCTTCGAGAAGATCCTGAAGGCGAACATCGAGGGCACCTACAACCTGTACGAGGCCGCGCGCGAGGAGGGCGTCGGGCGGATCGTCTTCGCCTCCTCCAACCACGCGGTCGGCTTCACCCCGCGCCCCGAGGGCGAGGCGCCCCACGAGCCGGGCGCCCTCATCCCCATCGACACCCCGCGCCGCCCGGACACCTTCTACGGCCTCTCCAAGTCCTTCGGCGAGGACCTGGCTCAGTTCTACTGGGACAAGCACGGCCTGGAGACCGTCTCCGTGCGCATCGGCTCCTGCTTCCTGGAGCCGACCACCGTGCGCATGCTGTCGGTCTGGATGAGCCCCGGCGACGGCGCCCGCCTCTTCCACGCGGCCCTGACCGCCGAGCACGTCGGCCACAGCGTCGTCCACGGCTCCTCCGCCAACACCCGCCTGTGGTGGGACCTGTCGTCCGCCCGCGCGCTGGGTTACGAGCCGCAGGACGACTCCGAGCAGTACGCCGAGAAGCTGATCGCGGACCAGGGCGAACTGGACCCGTCGAACCCGGACCACGCCCGCCTCGGCGGCGCCTTCGTCACCAACCCCCCGGTGTGGCCCCACTGACGCTCCCGGCCGCCCGCGGCGGGCCCCGCCGACACTTCAAGCCACCCCATACGGACGACCCCACAGGGCGGACGGGCACCGAACGGGCCCGTCCGCCCCGCCGTTCGGGCACGCCCCCTGCCCGAATTACGCTCCGCCGCAGGTCCGCAGCGGGCGCCCGTCTCACCCAACGGGCACACACGGGCGTCATCGGACCCGCAACAGACCTGGTCAGTGGCGCGTACCCGCTGTAGAACTTCCCCCATGGGTCGAACGGGCCCGAACGGGCAGTAGGCACGTACGCAAGGGAGCGGAAGCGGGTGTCGGGCATGAGCGCGGAAGAACGGCAGCGGGCGATCGTGAAGACCGCCCGACGCACGGGCGCCGTCGACGTGAACGAGCTCGCGGCCGAGCTGGGTGTCGCCAGGGAGACCGTGCGCCGCGATCTGCGCGCCCTGGAGGACCACGGCCTCGTCCGCCGCACCCACGGCGGCGCCTATCCCGTGGAGAGCGCCGGCTTCGAGACGACGCTCGCCTTCCGCGCCACCAGCCACGTACCCGAGAAGCGCCGGATCGCCGCCGCGGCGGCCGAGCTGCTCGGGGACGCGGAGACGGTCTTCGTCGACGAGGGCTTCACCCCCCAGCTCATCGCCGAGTCACTGCCCAGGGACCGACCGCTGACCGTGGTCACCGCGTCCCTGGCCACCGCGGGCGCGCTCGCCGAGGCCGACAACAAGACGGTGCTGCTGCTGGGCGGCCGGGTCAGGCCCGGCACGCTGGCCACCGTCGACCACTGGACGACGAAGATGCTCGCGGGCTTCGTCATCGACCTGGCGTTCATCGGCGCCAACGGCATCTCGCGCGAACACGGCCTCACCACCCCCGACCCGGCCGTCAGCGAGGTCAAGTCACAGGCCGTCCGGGCCGCGCGCCGCACGGTCTTCGCGGGCGTGCACACCAAGTTCGGCGCGGTCAGCTTCTGCCGCTTCGCGGAGATCAGCGCCCTGGAGGCGATCGTCACCAGCACGTTCCTCCCCACCTCCGAGGCCCACCGCTACTCGATGCAGGGCCCTCAGGTCATCCGAGTCTGACCCAGGAGTCCGAAAACCCGACCGACCCACCACAACGGCACCACACTCCCCCTGCCGGCCCCTCGTGAGCCCCTGCCATCCCCATGTCATCCCATTTGTACTGATACATCCAGGAGTGATCCATGCGAACCCAGAGCCGACGGAGGCCGCGCGCGATGTTCGCCGCGGCCGCCGCAGGGACGCTGCTCGCCCCGCTGCTCTCCGGTTGCTGGGCCGGAGCGGGCGGTGCGGGCTCCGGTGGCAACTCCATCAACGTCCTCATGGTCAACAACCCGCAGATGGTGGAGCTGCAGAAGCTCACCGCGGCCCACTTCACCAAGGAGACCGGCATCAAGGTGAACTTCACCGTGCTGCCGGAGAACGACGTCCGCGACAAGATCAGCCAGGACTTCGCCAACCAGGCCGGCCAGTACGACGTCGCGACGCTCTCCAACTACGAGATACCGATCTACGCCAAGAACGACTGGCTGCGCGAGATGGACTCGTACGTCGCCAAGGACCCGGGCTACGACGAGCAGGACGTCCTCAAGCCCATGCGCCAGTCCCTCACCGCGGAGGACGGCAAGCTCTACGGACAGCCCTTCTACGGCGAGTCGTCCTTCCTGATGTACCGCAAGGACGTGTTCGCGAAGAAGGGCCTGACGATGCCCGACCGTCCGACCTGGGACGAGATCGCCGACCTCGCCGCCAAGGCCGACGGCGCCGAGTCCGGCATGAAGGGCATCTGTCTGCGCGGCCTGCCCGGCTGGGGCGAGATCATGGCCCCGCTCACCACGGTCGTGAACACCTTCGGCGGCACCTGGTTCGACAAGGACTGGAAGGCACGGCTCGACTCCCCCGAGTTCGAGAAGGCGACCAAGTTCTACGTCGACCTCGTCCGCAAGCACGGCGAGTCCGGCGCGGCCCAGTCCGGCTTCGCCGAGTGCCTCAACAACCTGACCCAGGGCAAGGTCGCCATGTGGTACGACGCCACGTCCGCGGCCGGTTCCCTGGAGGCGGCGAAGTCCCCGGTCAAGGGCAAGATCGGTTACGCACCGGCGCCGGTCGACAAGACGGAGTCCTCCGGCTGGCTCTACACCTGGGCCTGGGGCATCCAGGACGCCTCCCGCAACCCCGACAAGGCGTGGAAGTTCGTCTCCTGGGCGTCCAGCAAGGAGTACGAGCAGCTGGTGGGCGACGAGATCGGCTGGTCCAACGTGCCGGCCGGCAAGCGCGCCTCGACGTACACCAACGCCGACTACCGCAAGGAGGCCGGCGCCTTCCAGGAGATGACCAAGGAAGCCATCGAGGGCGCCCGGCCCACCGATCCCGGCGTGCAGCCGCGGCCCGCGCCCGGCATCCAGTTCGTCGGCATCCCCGAGTTCACCGATCTCGGCACCAAGGTCTCGCAGGAGATCAGCGCGGCCATCGCCGGACGCCAGTCCGTCGAGTCGGCCCTGAAGAAGTCCCAGAAGCTGGCCGAGGAGATCGCCGAGGAGTACGAGGGACGATGACCGCGACAACGACAGCCCCCGTGGCCGCACCATCCGTAGACACGCAGAAGAGGCAGCCCTCCGGCCGCATCCGCGCCTGGGCGACCCGGGCCCCCCTCCTGCCCGCCCTGATCTTCATGATCGCCGTGACCCAGCTGCCGTTCGTGGCCACGCTGGTGATCTCCTTCTTCGACTGGAACTCCCTGTATCCGGACGCCCGCAGCTTCACGGGCTTCGGCAACTACACGGAGGTCCTCACCGACGCGGCCCTGCGCAAGTCGGTCTGGGTGACCATCCTGCTGACGGTCTCCGTCGTCCTGGCCAGCCTGGTCCTGGGCCTGGGCCTCGCCCTCCTCCTGGACCGCAAGTTCCGGGGCCGCGGCCTGGTCCGCACCCTGTTGATCGCACCCTTCCTGGTGGTGCCCGTAGCGGCCGCCCTGCTCTGGAAGCATGTGCTCTACAACCCTGAGTACGGCCTGCTCAATGGCTTGCTGCACTATGTGGGCGGCCCACAGCCCGACTGGATCTCCAACACCCCGCTGCTCGCCATCGAGGCGTCCCTCGTCTGGCAGTGGACGCCCTTCATGATGCTGATCCTGCTGGCGGGCCTGCAGAGCCGGGACCACCAGCAGATCGAGGCGGCCAGGGTCGACGGCGCGAGCAACTGGCAGGTCTTCCGCTACCTCACTCTGCCCCACCTGCGCCGCTACCTCGAACTGGGCGCCCTGCTCGGCTCGATCTACATCGTGCAGAACTTCGACGCGGTCTTCACGATCACGTCCGGCGGTCTGGGCACGGCGAACCTCCCCTACACCGTCTACCAGACCTTCTACCAGGCCCACGAGAACGGCCTCGCCTCCGCGGCCGGCGTCCTGGTCGTCATCGGCTCGATCATCATCGCGACCTTCGCGCTGCGCGTGGTCTCGTCCCTGTTCCGCGAGGAGGTGTCCCGCGCATGACCGCCACCGCCGTACAAGCCCGTCCCAGCACCAAGTCCGCCGACCCCGGCCCCCGCCGCCCCAAGGGACGGGGCCTG
Organism: Streptomyces liliiviolaceus; assembly: GCF_018070025.1. Lineage (NCBI taxonomy): Bacteria > Bacillati > Actinomycetota > Actinomycetes > Kitasatosporales > Streptomycetaceae > Streptomyces > Streptomyces liliiviolaceus. Next base: position 3,930,922 of record NZ_JAGPYQ010000001.1, on the reverse strand, counting down.
GGCCTGGTCGCCTGGCTGGCCGGCATCGTCTTCTTCCTGCCCATCGCCTGGATGGCCCTGACGTCCTTCCACTCCGAATCGGACGCGGCGACCAACCCACCGTCCTTCGCGGCACCGCTCACCCTCGACGGCTACCGCGAGTTCTTCGGCACGGGCGGCGGGGCGAGCCCCTGGCCGTCCCTGATCAACTCGACCGTGGCGTCCCTGGCGTCGACGCTCCTCGTCCTGATCCTCGCCCTCCCCGCCGCGTACGCGCTCTCCATCCGCCCGGTCAAGAAGTGGACGGACGTCCTCTTCTTCTTCCTCTCCACGAAGATGCTGCCGGTCGTCGCGGGCCTCCTCCCGATCTACCTCTTCGCGAAGAACACCGGGATGCTGGACAACATCTGGCTCCTGGTCATCCTCTACACCTCGATGAACCTTCCGATCGCGGTGTGGATGATGCAGTCCTTCCTCTCCGAGGTCCCGGTGGCGATCATCGAGGCGGCGCAGATAGACGGCGCCAAACTCCCCACGATCCTCACCCGCGTCGTGGCTCCGATCGCCCTCCCCGGTATCGCCGCCACCTCCCTCATCTGTTTCATCTTCAGCTGGAACGAGTTGCTGTTCGCCCGCGTGCTGACGGGCGTGGTGGCGGAGACCGCCCCGGTCTTCCTCACCGGCTTCATCACCAGCCAGGGCCTGTTCCTGGCGAAGGTGTGCGCCGCGTCGCTCGTCGTCTCCCTGCCGGTGCTCGCCGCAGGGTTCGCCGCCCAGGACAAACTGGTCCAGGGCCTGTCGCTGGGAGCCGTGAAATGAAGGCCGCCGTCATCGAGTCCGTGGGAAAGGCCGTCGTCTCCGAGGTCCCGGACCCGACACCGGGCCCCCGCGAGGTCGTCGTGGAGGTGTCGGCGTGCGGACTGTGCGGCACGGACCTGCACATCCTCCAGGGCGAGTTCGCGCCCAAGCTGCCGATCGTCCCCGGCCACGAGTTCGCGGGCGAGGTCGTCGGCGTGGGCCGACAGGTCACGGAACTCTCGGTCGGCGACCAGGTGGCCGTGGACCCCTCCCTCTACTGCTACGAGTGCCGCTACTGCCGTACGGGCCACAACAACCTCTGTGAGCGCTGGGCCGCGATCGGCGTGACCACGGCGGGCGGCGCCGCCCAGTACGCGGTCGCACCGGTGGCGAACTGCGTCAAGCTCCCCGAGCACGTACGCACCCAGGACGCGGCCCTGATCGAACCGCTCTCCTGCGCGGTACGCGGCTACGACGTCCTCAACTCCCGCCTCGGCTCCCATGTCCTGATCTACGGATCCGGGACGATGGGCCTGATGATGCTGGAGCTGGCGAAGCGGACGGGCGCGGCGAGCGTCGACATGGTCGACATCAACGAGCAGCGTCTCACCACCGCCCAGAAGCTCGGCGTCTCCGCGTCCGCGACCAGCGCCGACGAGCTGGACCGGCCGCAGGGCTGGGACCTGGTGGTCGACGCCACGGGCAACGCGGCGGCGATCCAGGACGGTCTGGAGCGGGTCGCCAAGGCCGGCACGTTCCTCCAGTTCGGGGTGGCCGACTACGCGACGCGGGTGTCCATCGACCCGTACCGCATCTACAACCAGGAGATCACGATCACCGGTTCGATGGCGGTGCTCCACAGCTTCGAGCGTGCGGCGGAGCTCTTCTCGACGGGTGTCCTGGACCCGGACATCTTCATCAGCGACCGCCTCCCGCTGGACCAGTACCCCCAGGCCCTGGACCAGTTCGCCTCGGGCATCGGCCGAAAGATCGTGGTGGTCCCCTAACCTTCCTCGCCCCCGCCGCCCCTACCCTTCCCGTCACTGCATGGGGGCTCCGCCCCCTACCCCCCCTTTGCGCAGTTCCCCGCGCCCCCAGGTACCTGGGGGCGCGGGGAACTGCGCAATCCTTTGGGCCCACCCCCACGGGGCCGGGGGCGAAGCCCCCATGCAGGGACGGGAACGGGTAGGGGCGGCGGGGGCGAAAAACCCTTGGGCCACCCCACGCCCCCGCCCCTACCATCCCCCCATGCCAAACCCACGCGGCTTCACCTACACCCACCACCCCGACGACACGGTCACGATCACCCACGGTCCCCGCCCCGCCACCACCCTCCGCGGCGCAAGAGCCACCCAGTTCCTCGCGGAAGTGGAGAAGGGCGACCCTCAGCTGGTCATGGCCCGCTGGACGGGCAACTACAAACACGGCAACGAACGAACCGCCCGCAACCACCCCCGCAACCGCCGCTGACCCGGTCGGCCGATTCCCCACTTGGTAAGGGAACGGCAAAGCCGGTCCGCTCGTTCACCCGGCATGACAGCTATGACCCCCGGCTCGAACATCCCTCTCCCCGTCACCCGCGTGACGGTGGACGTCGCCGCCCCGGTGCGGCTCGACGTATCGGGCCTGCTGCTCACCGCCGACGGCAAGGTGCGCTCCGACAACGACTTCATCTTCTACAACCAGCCGTCCGGCCAGGGCGTGACGTACCGCTCCGGCAGCGGCAGCTCCCCCGACTCGATCACGGTCGACACGACAGCCGTGCCCCAGGGCATCGAGAAGATCGTCGTCACCGCGAGCCCGGACGCGGCGGGCCAGACGTTCCAGGGCATCGAACCGACGGCGACGATCCGCAACGCGGACGACGGCTCGGTCCTCGCGTCCTTCACCCCGCCCCAGCTCGGCGCGGAGACGGCGCTGGTCATCGTCGAGGTCTACCTGCGCAACGGCGCGTGGAAGGCCCGCGCGGTAGGCCAGGGATACTCGAACGGCCTGGCGGGCATCGCCACGGACTTCGGCGTGACGGTGGAGGAGCCGGCGGCCCCGGCGGCAGCACCGGCCCCCACCCTCCACCAGCCCCCGCCGGCACCCCCGGTCACCACACCGGCGGCCCCGCCCGTACCTCCGGCGCCCCCGGTGGCACCGCCCGCCCCCGCCCCGGGCACCGGCAAGATCAACCTCGACAAGGGCCGAGTAAGCCTCCAGAAGAACCAAACGGTCTCCCTCACCAAGGGCGGCAGTCCTTTCCTCTCCCAGGTGAAGATGGGCCTGGGCTGGGAGCCGGCGTACCGGGGCAAGGACATCGACCTCGACGCCTCGGTCATCGCCTACGGCCCGCAGCGCAACCACATCGACAGCTGCTACTTCGGCAAGCTCTCGATCGTGAACGGCGCGATCAAGCACTCCGGCGACAACCTCACGGGTGAGGGCGGCGGTGACGACGAGGTGATCGTCGTGGACCTGGGCCGTCTCCCCCAGGAGGTGACGGGCCTGGTCTTCACGGTGAACAGCTTCTCCGGCCAGAAGTTCACCGAAGTGGCGAAGGCCTACTGCCGCCTCCTGGACGCGGCCACGGGCGAGGAACTGGTCCGCTTCGACCTCACCTCGGCAGAGCCTCAGACCGGCGTGATGATGGCCAAGCTCATCAAGCAGTTCTCCGGCGAATGGGAGATGACGGCCCTGGGCAACTTCGTCAAGTCCCGCACGGTTCGAGGAATGGTCAAGCCCTCGGCCCAGGCCCTGTAGCCGCCCACTCCCACTCCCGACGCACCTGGCGGCGGGTGTGCGATCCCCCGCACCCGCAAACGCACGCGGGGGTGGGGGCGGGGCCGTGCCGGTGTGTCACGTTCGCAGCGTACGGCTCCCGCTGGAAACGCCCACCCCCGTGGAAACACAGGGCAGTGCGCACGGGAGGCTGCGAACGGACACACCGGCACGGCCCCGCCCCCACCCCCAGCCACCCCCACCGCGGGCGCACCTCAGAACCGCGGGCGCACCTCAGAACAAACACCCCTCAGAACAACCCGCTGTACGCATTCAACGCAGGCTGCCCGCCCAGATGGGCGTACAACACCACAGACTCCGGCCCGATCTCCCCGCGAGTCACCAGATCCACCATCCCGGCCATGGACTTCCCCTCGTACACGGGATCGGTGATCATGCCCTCGGTCCGAGCGGCAAGCCGCATGGCCTCCAGCGTCACGTCATCGGGAATCCCATAAGTCCCCCCGTGATACCGCGCGTCCAACTCGACATCGGCCTCCGTGATCTCCTCCCGCACACCGATGAGCCCCCCGGTGTTCCGAGCGATCCGAAGAATCTGCTCCCGAGTCCGATCGGGCTCGGCCGACGCATCGATCCCGACAACCCGCCGCACCCGCCCCCCACCCTCCTCCAGCGCACGGAACCCGGCCACCATCCCCGCCTGAGTGGACCCGGTAACAGAGCACACCACAACGGTGTCAAAGAAAACCCCCAACTCCGCCTCCTGCTGGGCGACTTCATAGGCCCACCCGGCAAACCCGAGCCCCCCGAGCGGATGATCAGAAGCTCCCGCGGGAATGGCGTACGGCTTCCCACCCGCCTCCCCAACCTCCCGCAGCGCCAGCTCCCAGCTTTCCTTGAACCCGATCCCGAACCCGGCCCGCACGAGCCGCACATCGGCGCCGGCCAGCCGGCTGATCAGGATGTTGCCGACCTTGTCGTACACGGAGTCGGGCCAGTCCACCCAACTTTCCTGCACGAGCACGCACTTGAGCCCGGCCCGAGCGGCGCAGGCAGCGACCTGCCGGGTGTGGTTGGACTGGACTCCGCCGATCGACACGAGCGTGTCGCACCCTTGGGCGAGCGCGTCCGCGACGAGGTACTCCAGTTTGCGGGTCTTGTTGCCCCCGTACGCGACACCGGAGTTGCAGTCCTCCCGCTTGGCCCAGAGCGAGGCCCCACCGAGATGCGCGGTCAACCGCTCCAGCCGGTGCACGGGCGAGGGCCCGAACAGCAGGGGATAACGCTCGTACGAATCCAGGGACATAGGTGGACCCTCCAAGATCGAACAGCCGTATCAGTCAAGGTCGACGAGCCCTTCGAGCCCCCGCCAGATCTCCGAGGTGACCCGAACCGCCTCGTCCACATCACCGTCCGCACACGCTTCGATCAGCCGCTCGTGCAACCCGGCCGAGCGACAGTTGCCCCCCTCGCCGAAACGCCGCCGCTCCAGCCGCCGGATCAAGGGCGTGTACCGCGCGACGGTGGCCGCGGCCGCCCGATTCCCACTCACCCGGACCAGCACATCGTGCAGCTCGTCGTCGGCACGCAGGGCGGCGTCGACATCCCCCGCCCGCACGGCGTGCGAGAACCGCGCGTTGGCGGACCGCATGGCATTGACGTCCGCCCCCCGCAGCCGCGGCACGGCGACACGCACGGCCAGCTCGTGCATGGCCCCGACCACGGCCGCCGCGTCCCGCACATCGGCGGCGACAACCGCGGTCACGCGCGTATAGCTCTGCGGCTTGCTCTCCAGCAGCCCTTCGTCGACGAGCCGCGCGAACGCGTCCCGCACCGGCGCCCTGGACAGCCCGAGCCGCTCAGCGAACTCGGCGTCCCTGACGACGGCACCGGGCTCGATCTCCCCGGCCACGATGGCGTCACGAATGGACGCGTAGGCCTGATCCCGAAGAAGCGTCCGCGACACCGGCCGAATAGTCATAACTAAAATGTTAGATGTCACTCAAGCCCCTGACAAGCCCAAGCCCGAAGTGGGCCCGCACCCGAACACGGACCCACTCGCAACCCTCGGGTTGTGCCGACGATCGAGCGCGTACCGGAACAGCTCGCCCTGCCACGGCTTCTCCGGATCCGGCGCGGCGTGCACGAGATTCAGGACGTCCCCGAAGCGGTACCCCTTGGACGCCGTGTCGTACTTCAGCAGCGACCTGCCCCCGTACAGCCGCCGTACGGCGTCGGCGATCCCGCGCTTCACGGGCTTGGGCACGGCCCGCCCGTACCGCGAGGTCCAGTACGCGAGCAGCTCACCGGGCTCGTCGGGGCGCCGCAGCACGGACGCGACGACCTGCCGGTTCGCGGGCCCGTCCGTGGCGCCCGCGTCGAGGCGCGCCTTGACGTACTCGGCGGCGCCCACGATCGACGCGGTCCGCATGTTGCCCTCGCCGCGCAGCCAGTCGAGCAGGGCGGCCGTCCACGACGGGTCGGCGACGGCGAGCTGCCGTACGAGCGCGGCGAACCGGTCGTCGCGCGCCTCGCCGCTCTCGTAGAAGGTCTTCTGCGCGACGAAGTTGGCGATGGAGAGCAGGAACAGCTCCGAACGGGGATCCCGCTCGGCCCCCCGCCCGCCCTCGTACGTCCGCAGCACCCGCCCCGTGGAGGTGACACGCGAGGTGCCCCGGGCCTTCGCCGCCTTGGTGTTGAACCGCGCCATGGTGAATTCCCCCGAATTCATGAATGTTCCGGAGGGAGGCGCAGCAAAGGGAGCGTGCCCGAGTTCAAGGGTCGGCGGCGGACTTTTTCCAGATGCTCTACCGAATTGAGCTACACCGGCCCGAGGCTGATGACGGGACTTGAACCCGCAACCGTCCGATCCAATGAAGTAACCGCTGCCTGCGCACCGGGCACACACCGTTTGCCGCGCCTCCCGAGATCAAGTCGACTGCGGCCTGGATTCTTTGGAAGAGAAGTAGCCGCAGCCATCGCACCGGGAGGTGCATGAACTTGTGTGTCCAGCGCGAGTCGAAGCAGATCCCGCCTCGCACCTGGACGTTGTCCACTGTAGAAGGCGTGTCACGGACCGGGCGAGCGATTAAATTCCCGCTACGGGTAACGCATTTCAGCGACGCTTCTGCCGCTTCCAGGGCCCCTTGATCGCGACCATGATGCCCGGCACCTGGATATTGGCGTACAGGGTCTTTCCGTCGGGTGAGAACGTGACGCCGGTGAACTCGCTGAACTCGGGCTCCTCCTCGGTGCCGATGTTCAGGTCGTTGCGGGCTATTGGGTACGTACGACCGCTGTCCGTCGCGCCGAAGAGGTGCGAGACGCCTTCGCCGTCCTCGGCGATGACGAGACCGCCGTAGGGCGACACGGTGATGTTGTCGGGGCCGTCGAAGGCGCCGTCCTTCGACGGGTCGGGGTTCACCCCGAGCAGCACCTTCAGGGTCAGCGTGCGGCGCTTGGGGTCGTAGAACCAGACCTGCCCGTCGTGCTGGACGGGGCTCTCGTCACGGGCGTACGAGGACACGATGTACGCGCCGCCGTCGCTCCACCACATGCCTTCGAGCTTGCGGGCGCGGGTGACCTCGCCGGTGTCGAACTGCTCGCGCACCGGAACGGTCTTCCCGTCCCGGTCGGGCACGTCGATCCAGTCGACCCCGTACACCGTGCCGATCTTCGTGGCGCGGGACAGGTCGTCGACGTAACGGCCGCCGGAGTCATAGCACTTGGGCGCCTGGAGCACCCCGGCGTCGTCCGCGAGGGTACGGAATCTGCCGCGGCCGTGGGTGAAGCCGTGCGGGGGCTTCCAGCGGAAGAACAGGCCGTTGGGCTCGGAGTCGTCCTCGGTGAGGTAGGCGTGGCCGCGCTTCGGGTCGATGACGACGGCCTCGTGGTCGTACCGGCCGAAGAACTTCAGGGGCTTGGGGTCGCGGTTGGCCCGCCGGTCGCCCGGGTCGACCTCGAAGACGTAACCGTGGTCCTTGGTCATGCCGTTCTCGCCGGCCCGGTCGGAGTTCTCCTCGCAGGTGAGCCAGGTGCCCCAGGGCGTGCTGCCGCCCGCGCAGTTGGTGGAGGTGCCCGCGATGCCGACCCACTCGGCGACCGCGCCGCCGGGACGCACCTCGACGACCGTGCAGCCACCGGAGGCGGCCGGGTCGTAGACGAGGCCCTCGGTCAGCGGCACCGGGTACGTCCAGTTGGCGCGCGGGCCCTTCAGCTCGTGGTTGTTGACGAGGAGGGTCGTGCCGCGCGGACCGTCGAAGGTGGCCGTGCCGTCGTGGTTGGAGGGGGTGTACTCGCCGGACTCCAGCCTGGTCTTCCCGCTGTACGTGACGACGCGGTACGAGAACCCGGCGGGCAGCGCGAGGACGCCCTTGGGGTCGGGCAGCAGCGGCCCGTACCCGACGGTCCCGCCGTGCCGCTCGCCGGCGTCACCTTCGCCGTAGCCGTCGTCGCCGTCGTCGCCCGAGGTCTCGGTGTCGGTGGACGCGAGGGCGCCGGGTGCGGTGGCGAGTGTGCCGACGCTGCCGATCAGGGCGACACCGGCACCGGTGATCGCGGATCGTCTGGCGAAGTCCCTGCGGGTGAGCGACATGCTGTCTCCTGTGACGGTGGAGTGTGACCGTGGCGAGCGGCGAGCGGGGTGCGGCGGACCCGGGGGTCGGCCACACGGTCCCGCCCGTGACTGAACGCCGGTTGAACGCCGTCCGACTTTCCGGGCCCCCGTTGTGTGAACGCGCCCCGATCCGTCCCTTCGGCCCCACGCCCCCCCCATACGGCCCATCAGCCCTCGCACCCGCAGTGCGGACCGGAATAATCTCGGAACCAAGGACCGGCAGAACCGGCAGGACCGGACGGCGCATGGGAGGCGAGCTGAAGTGGACGCACGTCAGGCACGCCATCTTCATGAGGAGCGGTTGCTGGCGATGGCCAATGTGAGTGGGGTCGGGACGGGGCGGGACGAGGAGTCCGGCGAGGATGTCGTCGTCGTGTTCGTCACGCGCAAGGTGCCCCGCGACGGGCTCCGCCCCGAGGACACGATCCCGGACGCCCTGGAGGGCATCCCGGTGCGAGTCCTCTCCATGGACGACCCGTCCGACCCCTGACCCGCGTTTCCCGCCCCCGCCGCCCCTACCCTTCCCGTCACTGCATGGGGGCTGCGCCCCCTCGCCCCCGTATCGCGCTCCGCGCTCGTCCTCAAACGCCGGACGGGCTGAATACGTTTCAGCCCCTCCGGCGTTTGAGGAGCGGGGGTTCGGGGGCTGGCCCCCGAGTCAGTGACGGGACGGGTAGGGGCGGCGGGGGCGAAAACAACAAACCCCCTACCCCCCTTGCTGCGACCGAGCCTTGAACGCAGCCTTCCGCGCCTCCTTCGCCACCTTCTTGTCCGGATGCAACCGCCCCATCGCCTCCAGCACATCCGGCGTAGCAGGATGCTCCACCCGCCAGGCCGCCGCGAAGAACGACCCGTGCTGCGCCGCGAGCCCCTCCACCAGCGCCTGCAACTCCTCGGAGTTCCCCTCGGCCGCGAGCTGCGCGGCGATCGTGTCGACGGTCAGCCAGAAGACCATCTCCTCGGACGGCGGCGGCACGTCCGGAACGCCCCGTTCGGCGAGCCAGACCCGCGCGAGCCCACCCAGCTCGCCGTCGTCGAGCACCTCGTGCAGCGCGGGCGCGGCCTCGGTCCCGACGAGGGACAGTGCCTGCTGACAGCGCAGCCGCCGCAGCGGCGCCCCCGCGTCGGCCCCGCGCGCCGCGGCGAGCAACTCCCGCGCGGCGGCGAGGGGTTCACGCCGGGCGAGCCACTGCTCGGTCTCCGCCTGCGCGGCCATGGGCGGGAACGCGGACGTGCTGTCGAGGAGGACGTCGGCGCCCTTGTCCGCGAGGTCGCCCACCGCGGGCGCCGCAAACCCGGCCTCCAGGAGCCGCGCCCGGATGCCGTACACCCCGAGCGGGGTGAGCCGCACCATCCCGTACCGGGAGACGTCCGTGTCGTCCACGGCCTCGGCGGACGAGGCGGCGGGTTCCTCGCCCACCTCGGCCATGAGCGCCTCGTCGACCGGCTGGAAGTCGACGAGCCCCACCAGTTCCAGCACCCGGAACTGGTCGTCGAGCCGCATCATCGCGTCCGAGACCTGCTCCAGGACGTCGTTGGTGGGCTCCCCCATGTCGTCGGGCACGATCATCGACGCGGCGAGCGCGGGCAGCGGCACCGGGCCGTCGCCGGGTCCGTCCTCGCTGGCGGTCAGGAGGTAGAGGTTGCCGAGGACGCCGTCGAGGAACTCGGCCTCGGCCTCGGGGTCCCAGTCCAGCGTGGAGAAGTCGATCTCGCCGCCTTCGTCCATGGCGTCCACGAGGTCGTCGAGGTCGGGCACGCTCGCGTCGGCGAGGACCGTCTCCAGGGCGCCGAGCCACAGTCCGAGGACGTCCTGCGGTGCTCCGGAGAGGACGAGGGTCAGATCGGCGCCGGCGGCGACCGTGCCCTCCTCCTCGTCCACGACCGCGACGAGCCCGGTGTCCACGGCCACCCGCCAGGCCTCGCTGGCGTAGGCCGCGGCGTCCTCGCCGTCGAGTGCCAGTTCCGCGGCGGCGGCCGCGAGCTGTTCCTCGACGAGTTCGCCTCCGGCGCCGACCCGGGTGTCCGGGCCGGCCCAGCGGGCGAGCCGCACGGCACGCGACAGGAGCGGCGTGGCGAGCGCGTCCCGTGCGAGCTCCGCTTCGGAGTGCAGACGCACCGGCGGCAGGGGGGAGCTGTCTGACATCGGCTGGTTCTCCTAGGACGAACGTCGGACGTCGATCTCGTATCTCGGCGCCCGGCTGTACTCGACTCGCGTGTCCGGCGCCCGTCCGGACGCGCGACGCGGCGCCCCGGAGCCGCCCGGGAGAACGCCCTCCGGCCGCCCGGAGACACGACCTCAGCCTAGACGGATTTGGGCCCATGCCGCCCGGTTCATGAACCTGTCAGAAGTGTTAAGCCAGGAAACCTTGACAAGTGCCCTGGCCTGGCACGAGATTGACGCGCGTAGATTCCACCCTCGCCCCACTCCGTCCCACCCTCGTCCCGGCGCCCACGCACGTCCCCGGAGGGATTTCGTTGCCGAGCAAGTCTTCCGCACGCATCGCCGCGCTCACCGTCGCCGCCGTCTGTTCCACGGTCTCCTCGGTGGTCGTCACGTCGCCCGCCCACGCGGACGCCGTGGCCGTCCACGACATCCAGGGCTCCACCCGGACGTCCCCGCTCGCGGGTCAGCAGGTCACGGATGTGGCCGGAATCGTCACGGGCGTACGGACCTACGGTTCGTCCCGCGGTTTCTGGATCCAGGGCACGGCCCCGGACGACGACCCGGCCACCAGTGAGGGCGTCTTCGTCTTCACCAGCTCCACGCCGAAGGTCGCCGTCGGCGACTCGGTCACCGTCTCGGGCACGGTCACGGAGTTCGTACCGGGCGGTGCCTCGACGGGCAACCAGTCGGTCACCGAGATCACCCGTCCGACGGTCACGGTCGTGTCGAGCGGCAACGCGCTGCCCGCGGCCACCGTCGTCGACAGCCGTTCCGTACCCGCCGCGTACGCTCCCGAGGGCGACCCGGCGGCGGCCGGCTCGACGAACAACCTCACGCTGCGGCCGAAGAAGTACGCCCTGGACTTCTACGAGTCCCTGGAAGGGATGAACGTCGCGATCGGCTCGTCGCGCGTGGTCACGGCGACCGACCCGTACTCGGAACTGTGGGTGACGGTCAAGCCGCACGAGAACCCGAACCGCCGCGGCGGCACGGTGTACGGCTCGTACTCCGCGCAGAACACCGGCCGGCTGCAGATCCAGTCGTTGATCCCGACCGCCACGCAGCCGTTCCCGACGGCGAACGTCGGGGACACCCTGAAGGGCACCACCGAAGGCCCGCTCGACTACAACCAGTTCGGCGGCTACACGCTGACCGCCCGCACCATCGGCACGGTCGAGGCCGGCGGCCTGGAGCGCGAGACGACCCGCAAGCAGTCGCGCACGGAGCTCGCGGTCGCCACGTACAACGTCGAGAACCTCGACCCGGGCGACGGTACGTTCGCCGATCACGCGGCCGCGATCGTGGACCACCTGCAGTCGCCCGACATCGTGTCCCTGGAGGAGATCCAGGACAACAACGGCGCGACGAACGACGGTACGGTCGCCGCCGACCTGACGCTGAAGAAGCTGACCGACGCGATCGTGGCCGCCGGCGGCCCTGCCTACGAGTGGCGGTCCATCGACCCGGTGGACCTCGCGGACGGCGGTGAGCCGGGCGGCAACATCCGCCAGGCGTTCCTCTACAACCCGGCACGGGTCTCCTTCGTCGACCGCCCGGGCGGCGACGCCACCACCGCCGTCGGGGTCACGAAGGTGCGCGGCAAGGCGCGGCTGACGGCCTCCCCCGGCCGTATCGACCCGGCGAACGCGGCCTGGACGAACAGCCGCAAGCCGCTCGCGGGCGAGTTCACCTTCCGCGGCGAGTCGGTCTTCGTGATCGCGAACCACTTCGCGTCCAAGGGCGGCGACCAGGCGCTGCACTCGCAGTTCCAGCCGCCGTCGCGCAGTTCGGAGACGCAGCGCCACCTCCAGGCGACCGCGGTGAACGCCTTCGTCAAGGACATCCTGGCGAAGCAGCGGAACGCGGACGTCGTCACGCTCGGCGACATCAACGACTTCGAGTTCTCGACGACGACGAAGCTCCTGGAGGCCGACGGCGCCCTCTGGTCGGCCGTCAAGTCCCTGCCGAGGAGCGAGCGTTACAGCTACGACTACCAGGGCAACAGCCAGGTCCTCGACCAGATCCTGATCAGCCCGTCGATCCGCAAGGACCGCGACTTCACCTTCGACAGCGTGCACATCAACTCGGAGTTCTCCGACCAGATCAGCGACCACGACCCGCAGGTGCTGCGGTTCCGCCCGTAGCCGTCCGGGTCCCGGCCGGATTGACTCCGGCCGTACGCCGCCGGGCCCGGCCCCGATGTCAGGGGGGCCGGGCCCGGTCGTGTCCGCGCACGGGACGGCAGGCGGTCAGCGGCCGGGCTCGTAGGTGAGCTGTTTGATCTGGCGCAGGGTGAGGACGGTCTCCACGGCCTGGACGCCGTCGAGGCCCCCGATCCGCTCGCTCAGGTACGAGTACAGGGCGCCGGTGTCGCGGCACAGGACGGCGGCGACGATGTTGGCCTGGCCGGTGACGGCCGCGGCGAAGCCGACCTCGGGGTGCCCCGCCAGCGCGCGCCCGACCGCGTCGAGGGCGGAGGGAGCCACCGTGAGCCAGAGCATCGCGTCGCTGGAGTGCCCCAGCGACTGGCGGTCGTGCTGGACGTCGAAGTAGAGGACCCCGCAGGCACGCAGCCGGTCCAGGCGCCGTTTGACCGCCGACTCCGTCTGCCCGGTGCCGCTCTGGAGTGCGGTGAGCGGGGTCCTGCCGTCGCGCCGGAGCACGGCGAGCAGCGCCTCGTCCTGCGCGTCCAGGGTGACGGGATCGGTGGGCGTGGCGACGGGAGGCGGGGTCAGCGCGGCCTCCTCGTGGGGGTCGAGGGCCCGCAGTTTGTTGAGCCAGCCGAGCGGGCCGCCGTAGTAGGAGTGCAGCAGGCAGTGCGCGCTGACCGAGATGACGCGCGGAGTGCGCGGCAGCCGGTCGAAGAGCAGTTCGTCCCGCTCCTGACTGGACCGCGGCTTCATCGCGCACATCAGCTCGGTGCCCCCGGAGAACAGCCCGATGTACGAGGTGTCGGGGCGCCGGGCCAGTGCGGCGGCCAGTTGTTCCGCCGCGTCGGGCGTGCAGCGCAGCCGGACGACCCAGCTCTGTCTGCCGAGCCGGCTCTCGTCGGTCATGCCGAGCACGCGCAGCCCCACCGTGGTGCGCAGACGCCGGTAGCGGCGAGCGACGGTCTGGTCGGAGACGCCGAGGACCTCCGCGAGCCGGCTGAACGGCGCCCGGCCGTCCAGCTGCAGCGCCTGCAGCAGCTTCAGATCGAGGGGGTCGAGGGGGTCGGTCGTGCGGGACTCCACGGGCGCGCTTCCGCTCTCTGGCCGGGACGGCATGGACGGGGAACCGCCGACGATCATCCCATCGGGCAGGGTCGCGGAGCGAGAGTGAGGCCCGGACCCGGGAGTGTGTTCCCGGGTCCGGGCCTCGCACCGGCGCCCGTCCCGTCCCCACGGAGGGCACCCGGTAAGACGTCGGATCACCGCCGCGGGTTCATCCCACTGCCGATCGGGTTCCGGTTTCGACGCCCGGGGCGGAGTCGGCCTTCGATCCCGCCCCGGATCCGGAGCCGGCCTTCGATCCCGCCCCGGATCCGGCCACCGGCATCGTCGTCTGCCGGGGGCCGCGCAGCAGGACGGCCGCGACCGCCGCGGCGAGCAGGGTCAGCAGCGCGGAGACGATCAGGCACAGGTGGAGGCCGTCGAGGAAGGCCTCGGACAGCGCGCCCAGGGCGCGCCCCTGGGCCGGGCCCAGGTCCATCCGCGCGACCGCGCCCAGTCCGCCTCCGTCCACGGCCGACAGGACGCTCTGCCGCTGTGCCCCCGTCAGACCCGCGTCGGTGAGGTGTCCGGACAGGGAATCGGTGGCCCGGCTGGTGAGCAGGGCGCCCAGGACGGCGGGGCCGAGGGCGCCGCCGACCTGCCGGAAGGCGTTGTTCCCGGCGGCGGCCATGCCCGCGAGGTGGTGCGGTACGGAGGCGACCGCGGTGGCGGTCATGGGCGTGATGACCAGGCCCATGCCGAGGCCCAGCAGCGCCAGCCGCCAGACCAGTGAGCCGTACGAGGTGCCGGCGTCGATCGTGGTCAGGGACAGCAGGGCGCCCGCGCTGACGAGCAGGCCGCCGGTGATCAGGAGGCGTGCCGACACCCGGTGCATCAGGCGGCCGACGGGCGCTCCCACCAGGATGGCCATGAGGCTGACCGTCACCAGCCGGGCGCCCGCCTCCAGGGTG